>SVOG01000033.1 GCA_015066525.1 Oscillospiraceae bacterium
AGATTCATCAAAAATCCGTCTGCGCAGAACGCCGGTAAACTCGTTAAGTATATGGGAACGCGCGAAGGTGTTGAGAAGATTCCGAAAGGAAAAGACGGTAAGATTGCTACACAGCAGCAGTACACTTTAATCAACCGTATCACAAAACACTTTCCCGAAACGAAAAAGTATATTGAATACGATGACTTTATGATGAAGCCGTCAAAGGCAAATGCAACGGAATTTATCAATGCGGTTGCCGAGCGTGAAGCAGACCGTACCGATGAACTGAAAAGCCTAGTTTCATATATTGCCGAGCGTCCCGGCGTTGAAAAACTCGGCTCGCACGGGCTATTTTCTGCAACGGATGAAGCGATTGACCTGGACGATGTTGCCGAAAAAGTATCTGCTCACGAAGGCGTTGTCTGGACGCACGTTATCAGCCTGCGCCGTGAAGATGCGGAGCGACTTGGCTACAACAATGCTGACGCCTGGAAGCAGTGCGTGCGCCGCAATATGAACGAGCTTGCCGAAGCGCATAAACTCAAGCCGAGCGATATGCAGTGGTACGCCGCCTTCCATAACACGACGCACCATCCGCATATTCATCTGATAGTTTTATCAAAAAGCGGTCAGGGCTATCTGACGAAAAAGGGAATGGAAAAGATGCGCAGCACTTTCGGCAACGATATATTCCGCAACGAGCAGTACAAGTTATTCAAAGAGCAGACGGAAATCCGTGACGAACTGAAAGCGGAAATGGATGAAGTATTGAACGGTATTTCAGTCAGGCGCTTTCCGATTACAGACGAAACTGCACAACTGATTAAGCAACTGCAAAACGAGCTTGCAAACTGCAAAGGGAAGAAGGTCTACGGTTATCTTCCGAAAAATATCAAGCATACGGTTGACGAATTGCTCAGGCATATCGTTAATGAGAATCTTCCGCTTCAATATATGTATGCAAGGTGGAACGAGATTAACCGCCTGAAACTTGCTCTCTACTATGACAGCGAGAATGACAAGGACATACCGATTGAAAGCAACAAAGAATTCCGTTCCCTTAAGAATATACTGATAAAAGCGGTACAGGAATCTCTCATCTTCGGAACGGATAACGGCTGGAAGAATATCAGCAAGAACACGAATATTTACAACAGCCTGCTGCAATCCATTGCTTCGCTTTTCAACAGCAAGGCGGCTGACCGCATCAACGAAATCAATGCGCAAAAGCGGCAGCAGACGGACAGCAAGGAGCTCACCAAAGAGCAGCAGAAACGCATTGCCCACGGTGAGCGTTCCGTCAGCGGTGAATACACCAAGGTGGAGAAGGACGAAGAAGACAGCCGCAGGGCAGCCGAAAACGCAGAAGCGCTACTCAACATCGGCACAGGCATTATTGACTTCGCTCTACGCCGTGCCATCCAACAGCAACGCTATCAGCAGCAACTGCAAAACACAAATCAGAACAACGATACTGACGAAGACTTTGATGAAGACGAAGGCTTCGGTCAGTTGATGTAAAATGAAAAATCCTGCTTCGTTCATTACAGAGCAGGTAGAATAGGAGAAAAATATGAAACAATCAAACCAAGCAGTGAGAACTGCAAGAATAACTTAAGATTGGAGGTGATATGAAATCAAGTAAAGATTAGTGTTGCCTTATGGCAGCAAAGGAAATAATTTCTGTCGGTCAGGGCAATAATAGTATTGATAAAAACAGTAAAGGCGGAAGGTCTATCAATACTAAAAATGTCAATGACAGAATCAGTACGGAACTCTGGATGCAGCACTTTGCAAATGCTCTCTTAAAAGAAAATGCTATCGATGAAAAGACCTATAAAAAGCTGTTGGCAAAAATCAGCAGAGAGGTTAACCGTAGGTTTGCATCACGATGAAAAATTGGTAACAGTTCCCTAATGAAACGGGGACTGTTACCGTAGTAAAATAAAACTGAAAAAATATCTGGATATTGAAAAAGTATTGTGATATTGTTCAGTTTGGAAAGGAGTAAAAAAGTATGGACATATATGCTACGAGAGAAAGAATCCGCAAGGAAAATATCAACTTTATGAGCCTGCCGCTTCGCGTAACCTTCTACGCCAGAGTCAGTACGGATTTCAACGTTCAGCTCAATTCGCTTGACAACCAGGTTAGTTACTACACTGACTTCATAAAAAACAATCCGAACTGGGAATATGTTGACGGCTATATCGACGAAGGCTTATCCGGAGTCACAACGGCAAAGCGTGAGCGCTTCAATGAAATGATTGAAGACGGCAAGGCGGGACTGTTTGATTTGATTATTACGAAGGAAGTTTCAAGATTTGCTCGTAACACTCTTGACAGTATCCGCTATACCCGTGAACTGCTTTCAAACGGTGTAGTTGTGTTCTTCCAGAATGACAACATCAACACGCTTGATGAAGACTCTGAACTGAGACTAACGATAATGTCGTCAATGGCACAGGACGAGTCAAGGAAAATATCTTCCCGTGTGCGCTTCGGTCATCAGCAGGCTATCAAAAGAGGTACAGTGCTCGGTACGGATAATATGTATGGATATATTAAAAAAGACGGCAAACTTACAATTGACGAAAGTGAAGCTGAATTCGTGCGTGAGCTGTTTGAGATGTATGCAACGGGTAAATTCAGTATGAAACAACTTGAGAAGCATTTCTATAATAAGGGAATACGCAACAGCAGGGGCAAAATGCTTTCTCATTCAACGATGGGTAATATCATCCGTAATCCGAAATATAAGGGCTACTACGTAGGTAATAAAGTTCGGATAACCGACCTTTTCACCAAGAAACAGAAGTTTCTCTCCGAAGATGAATGGGTTATGTATAAGGATGAAACCGGAGACATAGTACCCGCAATTGTAAGCGAAGAGTTGTGGAACAGAGCAAATGAAGTTCTGTATATGCGTAGCCAAGACGTCATACAAAGGCAGCACAAAACGGTGCATCAGAATCTGCTGACGGGTAAACTGATATGCGCTCATTGCAATAGACCGTATTACCGCAAGGACTCTGTTACCACGGGCGGCGCAAAAATGTCAAAGTGGATTTGCTCCGGCAAAATAAACAACGGCACAGCGTCGTGTCCCTCCCACGCAATATACGAAACGGATATCAAACCGATAATAGAAGATATCTTCAAGTCGGGACAGCAGAACATTGAAGAACTGTCTGCCTGCGTTCTGAAGCTCATCGGTGAACTGCTTGACTCAAATGACAACAAAGCGGAAATCTTCTCACTGACAAAAGAACTTGAAACGCAGCAAAAAATGAAAAAGAAACTGCTGAACTATAACGCCAAGGGACAGATGAGCGACGAAGAATTCGTAAGGATGACGGCGGACTGCGACAAGGACATTGCCGAACTGCAACACAAAATAAAAATGCTGAGTCAGTCGTCAAAAACCGAAACTCAACTCAAGCGGGAACTTGCCAACATCAAAGGAATTCTGAAAAGTGCAGAACAACACATAGACGGAGACGAGATTGACAAGGCGTTTATTGACCGATATATAGACAAAATCATCGTTCATCCCGATGAGGACGTAACACGCTTTGAAATCCACTTGACAAGCGGATTGAAGGTAGAAAAACTGCTTAATACTATTACGAGCCGTACAGGTCATAATAGTAAGAAGATGATCAAGGCTTACGAGGAGTCTATGAGATAAGCATATCTTGTGATGCAGGGCGCACTTCGGTGCGCCTTTAATTTTTTCATTTTTATCTTGTATTTTATTATTATTAGTGATATAGTAATTTTGATTATAATACAGAGGTATTGGCTATGCTTCAAAGAAAAAAGGCAAAAGGACTGAATATTATCATCGTTGGCTGCGGCAGGGTAGGTATCACTCTTGTCGAGCAGCTCAGCGCTGAGGGACACTCGATTACCGTCATTGATAAGGACAAGGAGCTGATTGAGGAGCTCATCAATTTCTATGATATTATGGGCGTTGTGGGCAACGGTGCCAGCTTCTCCATGCAGATGGAGGCGGGCATAAAGGATGCGGATTTGATTATCGCCGTGACGGAGTCCGACGAACTCAATCTGCTTTGCTGTACGGTGGCAAGGCGTGTGGGTAACTGCGCCGCGATTGCACGCGTGCGCAATCCCGATTATTCGCTTGAAATTGATTATCTGCGCAACAAACTCGGTCTTGCGATGATTATTAACCCCGAACTCGAGGCGTCGCGCGAGATGGCGCGCGTGCTGCTCCTGCCGACGGCGCTGGATGTCAACTCCTTTGCTCACGGTCAGGCGGAGCTCGTTAAGTTCAAAGTAAAAGAGCAGTCGATGCTCAACGGTATGACCGTTGCCGAAGTCGGCGCCAAGACGAATAACGCACTGATATGCGCCGTGGAACGCAAGGGCAAGATTTATATTCCCTGGGGCGATTTTGTGATGGAAGCGGGGGACAGTGTATCCGTTGCCGCTCCGCGCAAGATGGTCAAGGAATTCTTCAAGACTGTCGGTATTAATACGCATCACGTCAACGACGCGATGATTATCGGCGGCGGTGACAGCGCGTATTATCTCGCGCGTCAGCTCCACCATATGGGCATCGGCGTGAAGATTATCGAGAAGGATAAGGAACGCTGCGAGGAACTCTCCGTTCTGCTGCCGAAATCCATTATCATCAACGGCGACGGCACGGACGAAGATTTACTCAGAGAAGAGGGCATCGAAACCGTCGAGTCCTTTATTCCGCTGACGGGCAGTGATGAGGAGAATATCCTCCTCACCCTCTACGCCAATAAAGTATCGAACGCCAAGGTGATTACGAAGATTAACCGCCTCACTTTTAACGACGTTATCGACGGGCTCGACCTCGGCTCGGTTATCTATCCGCGCTATATCACGACGGAAGCGATTATCGCCTATGTCAGAGCGAAGAGTGCATCGCGAAGCAACAGTATCGAGACGCTGTATCATATGTTCTCGCAGCGTGCGGAGGCAATAGAATTTCGCGTTGACGAGGAGCATCCCGGCGTGACCGGTAAGCCGCTGATGGATTTGAAGCTCAAGAAGAACGTACTGATTGCCTTCATCAACCGCAAGGGCAAGATTATTATTCCCGGCGGTAAGGATGCCATCCTGCCGGGCGACACGGTGATGATTGTAACGACGAATAAAGGATTTAACGATATTACGGATATTTTAGCATGAATGTATCAATTATCAGAAGAATTTTAGGATATGTGCTCATACTCGAGGCAGTCATGCTGATACTGCCCTGTATTGTCGCGCTGGTTTACGGCGAGGACGAAGTAACGGCGTTTATCATCACGGCGGCAATTTGCCTTGCGGTCGGTACCGCCATCGGCATCAAAAAGCCGAAGGACAATGTCTTTTACCTCAAAGAGGGCTGCGTGGCGACGGGTTTTAGCTGGGTGTTTTTGAGTCTGTTCGGCTGTTTGCCGTTTATCCTCTCGGGCGCTATTCCGCATTTTACCGACGCACTCTTTGAAACGGTGTCGGGATTTACGACAACGGGCGCGAGCATTCTCGATGAGGTCGAGAGTCTGCCGAAGAGTATTCTCTTCTGGCGCAGTTTTACGCACTGGGTCGGTGGTATGGGCATTCTTGTGTTTCTGCTTGCGATTGTGCCGATGTCGGGCGGCACGGGCTCCAATATCAATCTGATGAAGGCGGAAAGCCCCGGTCCCTCAGTCGGCAAGATTCGCCCCAAGATGCGTACGACGGCGAGTTATCTCTATGTGATGTACATCGCGATTACGGTGCTCGAGATTGTTTTTCTTGTAGCAGGCAGGATGCCGCTTTTTGACGCGGTGACGACGGCGTTCGGCACGGCGGGTACGGGTGGTTTCGGCATTAAAAACGACAGTATCGGCAGTTACTCGCCCTATATTCAGTGGGTTGTGACAGTGTTTATGATTGCCTTCGGCGTGAATTTTAACGCATACTTCCTCCTGCTGTTCGGTCAGTTTAAGAGGGCGCTGTCGATTGATGAAATCAGATGGTATTTCATTCTGATTATCTCGTCGACCTGCATTCTCTTTGCCGCGACTTATGAGAAGCTTTACGGCGCGTCGGACGCGCTGAGGCATTCTGCATTCCAGGTGGCGTCGATTATCACGACGACGGGTTTTTCGACCGTGGACTTCGATACGTGGCACGGCGCTGCCAAGACGGTGCTCGTGATGCTGATGTTTGTCGGCGCTTGCGCGGGCAGTACGGGCGGCGGCATTAAGGTGTCGCGCTTTATCGTAGCAGGCAAGAGTGTGCTACGCGAAATCCGCTCCTATGTCCATCCGAAGAGCGTCGAGAATATGAAGATGGACGGCAAAACCCTCGATAAAAACACCGTTAAGGCGACGAATATTTATCTGATTACCTTTATGTTTGTATTCGTTGCGTCGATGTTTCTCGTTTCCCTCGAGGGGCACGATTTGACGACGAATTTCACTGCGATTGCGGCGACCATTAATAATATCGGTCCCGGCTTGTCATTAGTCGGACCGACACGCAATTTCGGTTTTTTCAGTGATTTCAGCAAATACGTCTTTATCTTCGATATGCTGGCGGGCAGACTGGAGCTGTTCCCGATGCTTCTCATCCTCAACCCCATCCTCTGGAAGGATACGGTGAAGCAGGGCATCAGACGCCACCGCAAACCGAAATCCTCATAAGACCGGCATGAAAGAAAAACGCCGCTCTTGTCGAACTGTCAGAGTGGCGCTTTCAACGGCAATATTTAATTTCAAAAGGAAAACGCACCTATGCCTCAAAAGAATCCGGATACTGTGCAAAACTCAAACAGAATCATACCCGTTTTCTTAAACGCGGATAACGGTTACGCGATGCAGACGTATATTACTGTTTTTTCCATGATGTATAACTATAAGGGTGCGGCAAATATCGACGTCTACATTTTGAATGCGGACGGCTTTTCCAAAAAGAACGAGGCGCTTTTACATTCTTTGGAAGAAAGATTCGACAAGCTGCGCCTCACCGTCCTGCATATGGACAACAAGTACGACAATGTGAATATCGAACAAGCGTATATTTCAAACGCTTCCATGCACAGGCTGGAGATTCCCCGTATTGTTGAAAATATGCCGGACAGTCGGATTGAAAAGTGCATCTACCTCGACTGCGATTTGGTCGTGGAAGGGGATATATCCGAGCTGTATCATGAGGATATCAGCGGATATTATATCGGCGGCGTTGCCGACCCGATGCAGGTAGTCAGAAAATACCGCAAGTATCCTCAGAGAATCGGTATTCCCGACCTCAAGCAGTATATCAACAGCGGCGTTATGCTGATGAATGTGAAAGCGATTAATGCCGCTCCCGCTATCAGAGAAAAATTGGAAACGGCAGGGCTCAGAGAGGAGCTGCTCTACAAGGACCAGGATGCGATTAACATCGCTTTTTACGGCGCGATTAAGCTTTTGAACTTCAAATATAATGTGTTCCCGGTAGTCGTCAGCAAAAACGAAGAATGGTTTTTTGATCTCTATGGCAAAGAGAATGTCATAGAATCAAGAAGTAACCCGTTTATCGTGCACTATATCAGCCTTTTGAAACCGTGGATTTACACAACGGAATATTTAGCGCGCAGATGGTGGAGATATATGAAGATGCAGAATAAAACCATCCGGCGCGAGTACGTCAAACCGTTTATTAAGGAAAATAAACGCTTATCGTTTGTAGATACGCTTTTACTCGCTATCAGAGGCAGACTCCGCAGCACCGGTCGTTACTACGAATTGCTGCGAGAGAAAAATCAATATATTTTGCGGATTAACGAACGCCTGGAAAAATATGATTCCTGAAATATACAGCCTCGGCTTATATAGCTGAGGCTGTTATTTTGTCGCCAAATAATAGATGAAGCCGTAAATCACGCTGGCGGCAGTGCCGTAGACGATGACGGGTCCCGCGATGGTAAACATCTGCGCGGCAGTGCCGAGTACGTATCCCTCGTGCTGGAATTCGAGCGCGGGCGCTACGACGGAATTGGCAAAACCGCTGATGGGTACAATCGTGCCCGCTCCCGCGTGGCGTGCGATTTTGTCGTAAACGCCGATGCCTGTCAGAATAGCGGTAATGATGATAATGATGGATGGGGTAATGAGCTTCAATTCTTTTTCATTCAGTCCCATATTTTCGAACACGGTGTTGAGTATCTGCGCAAAGAGACAGATGCCCCCGCCGAAGATGAACGCCTTGATACAGTTGAGAACGACGGGCGAATTCGGACTCGCCTTGTCGGTCATTTTGGAATAATCACTGTTTGAAATAGCCATATTTGCACTCCTTGACAATATCGGATATTAATGTATAATATTAGTATATTTTAATTAGAGGTGATACGATGCATCTCATTGATGTCAGAAATGTGTATAAGATATATAACCCCGGTGAAAACCAGGTAAACGCGCTCGACGGCGTTTCGCTGACGATTGACGAGGGCGAATTTGTCGCGATTATCGGACAGTCCGGCTCGGGCAAATCGACGCTGATGAATATGCTCGGTCTCCTCGATACCCCGACCGAGGGCGAGTATTATATCAACGGCAAACTCGTCGACGACCTGACGGACGACCAGATGAGCGTCATCCGTAATGAGCAGATTGGATTCATCTTCCAGGGCTTTAATCTCATCTCGTCGCTGACGGCGCTCGAGAATGTGGAACTCCCGCTCGTTTACCGCGGTATGCACAGCACCGAGAGACATAAGATTTCCATCGCTGCGCTCGAAAAGGTTGGACTCGGTGACCGTGTCGACCATCTGCCGACAGCGCTTTCGGGCGGCCAGCAGCAGCGTGTAGCGGTAGCCAGAGCGATAGCCGCAGCGCCTCCTGTCATTCTTGCAGACGAGCCGACGGGTAACCTTGATACGAAGTCCACAAAGGACGTTATGGCAATTCTCCATACCCTCAAGGATGAGGGCAGAACGGTCATCGTCATCACCCACGATAATGAAATCGCGATGGAGGCGGAGCGCGTTGTCCGCATCCGCGACGGCAAGATTGTGGAGGATTACATCAACCCGGGATTCGAGGAGAAGTACGGCAGAAAAGCGAAGTACGATAACCAGAATCCGATAGATTTAGGATAAAAGCACCAAAAGGTGCTTTTTTATTTGTCCTTTGGTTTTGTGACCAGCGCCGTAACCAGTCCGCAGAGCACAGCGACGGTGACGCCGCCCGCCATTGCGGTGAATCCGCCCGTCAGTACACCCATAAATCCCTGCTCGCGCACGGCGTCCCTGACACCCGTCGCGAGCGCGTTGCCGAATCCCGTCAGCGGGATGGTCGCTCCTGCGCCGGCAAAGTCCACGACTTTGTCATATAGACCGAGAGCGCCGAGAATAACACCCGTCACAACGAAGGTCACGAGGATACGCGCGGGCGTCATCTTTGTAATATCAATGAGCAGTTGTCCGATGACGCAGATAGCGCCGCCGACCAGAAATGCCTTCAGACACATCAGAAACATAAAAAATCACCCATTAGCCATTGTTCGCACTAATGGGTGATTTATACATTTAACCTTGAGCCTTAAACCTGTAAATCAATTATAAAATAATGGATTCTCCCGTCATTTCCTCGGGCTGGGGCATATTCATTACCTTAAGCATCGTCGGAACGATGTCGCAGAGTCTGCCGCCCTCGCGCAGCTTTACGTCGCCGCAGTTGCATACGATGAAGGGTACTTCGTTTGTCGTATGCGCGGTGAACGGTGAGCCGTCGGGCTCCTTCATCTGGTCCGCGTTGCCGTGGTCAGCGGTAACGAAGAGCGTGCCGCCGTTTTCCATCACTGCCTCGTAGAGTGAGCCGACGCACGCGTCGACTGCCTCGACTGCCTTGACTGCCGCGTCAAAGACGCCCGTGTGGCCGACCATATCGCAGTTTGCGAAGTTCACGATGACGACATCGTATTTGCCGCTCTTGACTGCCTCATTGAGTTTCTCGCTGACGAGGTATGCGCTCATTTCGGGCTGCAGGTCGTAGGTGGCAACCTTGGGTGAGGGAATGAGAATTCTGTCCTCGCCCTCGTTGACTGCCTCAACGCCGCCGTTGAAGAAGAAAGTGACGTGTGCGTATTTCTCCGTCTCGGCGATACGAAGCTGGGTCATATCGTGCGCTGCGAGATACTCGCCGAAGGTGTTGGTGAGCACCTGGGGCTTGAATGCGATGTCGACATTCGGCATCGTCGCATCGTACTGCGTCATGCAGACATAGTTTACCTTGAAATATTCTCTGTCAAAACCGGTGAAATCCTCGTCCACAAAGGTGCGGGTGATTTCTCTTGCACGGTCGGGGCGGAAGTTGAAGAATACAACACTGTCGCCCTCGCTGACGCGACCCTCGTTTTGCAGGGTGACGGTCGGCATAATGAACTCGTCGGTGAGGTTCTTGCCGTCGCCGTCAACGGTTTCGTAGGATTTCATAATCGCTTCAACCGGGTCATCCGCCTGAATGCCTTTGCCGAATACAAATGCGTCATACGCCTTTTGCACTCTGTCCCAGTTGCTGTCGCGGTCCATCGCGTAGTATCTGCCGGTGACGGTGGCAACTTTGCCGACGCCGATTTCGTGCATTTTTTCGATTGCCTCGGCAACGAAATCCTTACCCGATGTCGGGGGAACGTCTCGTCCGTCCATGATGCAGTGAAGATATACCTTCTCCTGACCGAGTCTCTTAGCGAGTTCAAGCAGACCCCAGAGGTGCGTATTGTGCGAGTGCACGCCGCCGTCGCTCATCAGTCCCATCAGGTGAAGGGAAGTGCCCGCCTCGACGGATTTCTGAATCGCACCGACAAGCGCTTCGTTCTCAAAGAAGTCGCCGTCCTGAATAGACTTTGTAATTCTTGTGAGTTCCTGGTATACAACTCTGCCTGCGCCCATATTGGTATGGCCAACCTCAGAGTTACCCATCTGGCCGTCGGGAAGTCCGACATCCATACCCGATGCGCCGATATATGTATACGGATATTTTTCCATTAGCATATCGAGGTTCGGCTTTTTCGCAGCGACGATGGCGTTGCCGTAGTCGCTCTTATTGTGACCGAAACCGTCCATAATGCAAAGTACGTTCGTTTTTTTCATAAGGTATTCTCCTAAAATAAGGGCGGATTACTCCGCCCGTAATAAATAAATTTATCTGCTTGCAGCCTTTACGATGATGGAGAAGTCTTCAGCCTTAAGGGATGCGCCGCCGATGAGACCGCCGTCAACATTCTCCTTGTCCGTGAGTTCCTCAGCATTCTTGGCGTTCATGGAGCCGCCGTACTGTACAACGAATGCGTCAGCCGCTTCCTTGCTGTAAAGCTCAGCGATAACGCCGCGGATGTAGCCGTTTACTTCATCCGCCTGGTCAGCGGTAGCGGTCTTGCCGGTACCGATTGCCCATACGGGCTCGTAAGCAATGATGACATTCTTCAGCTCCTCTTCGGTAACGCCCTGAAGAGCAACCTTGGTTTGCTTGCCGACGATTTCAAAGGTAACGCCCTGCTCTCTCTCCTCGAGAACTTCGCCGACGCAGAGGATAACGGTCAGTCCGTTATCGAGCGCTGCGCGAACTCTCTTGTTGACGGTCTCGTCGGTCTCGCCGAAGTACTGTCTTCTCTCGCTGTGGCCGATGATGACGTAGGGAACGCCCATTGCCTTGAGCATCGGCGCGGAAACCTCGCCGGTGAAAGCGCCCTTTTCTGCCCAGTGGCAGTTTTCAGCGCCGATTTTGATGTTGGAGCCAGCTGCTGCGTCGAGCGCTGCCTGAAGGTCAACAAACGGTGCGCAGATAACGACATCACAGTCAGCATCTGCAACGAGGGGTTTCATTTCATTGATAAGCGCAGTGGTCTCGGCAGGTGTGTTATTCATCTTCCAGTTACCTGCGATAACTGCTTTTCTGAGTTTTTTGTTCATAGTTATTTCTCCGTGAAAATATAGTATTTGTTGTTCGAGCGTAGCGAGTAACCAAAAGCTTTTAGCTTTTAGCTCTTAGCTCTTAGCTTGACAAATAATCGCAGGGCGATTATTTGTCATTCAGTGCCATAATGCCCGGAAGGTCCTTGCCCTCGAGGAATTCGAGAGAAGCGCCGCCGCCGGTGGAGATGTGGCACATCTTGTCGGCAAAGCCGAGCTTGGTAACGGCTGCCACGCTGTCGCCGCCGCCGATGATGGAGATAGCACCGCTCTCTGCAACGGCATTCGCCACTGCTACGGTACCTGCCTCAAAGTTCTTCCACTCGGATACGCCCATCGGACCGTTCCAGATAACGGTGCCTGCGCCCTTGATAGCGTCAGTAAAGAGCTTCTGCGTAGCGGGACCGATGTCAAGACCCATCCAGCCGTCCGGAATCTCGTCGGAATTGACAACCATAGCCTCGGTGTCCTCGCTGTATTCCTTGCCGACCTTGTTATCAATCGGGATGAGGAACTTCACGCCCTTTGCCTCAGCGTCCTTCATCATCTGACCTGCCTTCTCAACCCAGTCAGCCTCGAGAAGGGAGGTGCCGATGGAGTGGCCGAGATATTTCATAAAGGTGTATGCCATACCGCCGCCGATGATGATGGTGTCGCACTTTTCAATCAGGTTAGCGATAACGCCGATTTTGTCCGATACCTTAGCGCCGCCGAGAATGGCAACGAGCGGTCTCTTGGGATTGGCGAGAGCGCCGCCCATAAAGTCGATTTCCTTTTGGATAAGATAGCCGCAAACTGCCGGAAGGTAGGATGCAACACCCGTAGTGGAGCAGTGTGCTCTGTGTGCAGTGCCGAATGCGTCGTTGACAAAAATGTCAGCGAGAGAAGCGAGTTCCTTGGAGAAATTCTCCGCGTTGTTGGTCTCCTCCTGACGGAAGCGAACGTTCTCAAGAAGCATCACTTCGCCATCAGCGAGTTCCTTCGCCATCTTTCTTGCATTTGCGCCGACAACTTCCTTGTCCTCAGCGAGTTTCACCTCGGTGTCGAGATACTCGGAAAGTCTTGCAGCAACGGGAGCGAGACTGAACTCGGGCTTGTACTGTCCCTTCGGTCTGCCGAGATGGGAGCAGAGGATGACCTTTGCGCCGTGCTCCATTAAGTATTTGATAGTGGGCAGAGCAGCAACGATTCTCTTGTCGTTGGTGATGCTCGTGCCGTTAAGCGGAACGTTGAAGTCGCAGCGTACTAAGCATTTCTTGCCCTGTACGTCAATATCTTCAATGCTCTTTTTGTTTAATGCGTCCATTGAAATGTCTCCTTTTAATTGATTATAATTTAACAAATAATATTATATAATAAATTCAGTCAATATGCAATAGTTAATTTTATAAGCCAAATAAAAAAGGGCGATGCCATCATCGCCCCGTCTGTTAGTTCATCGCGTCGCTGACCGCGTCGCCCGCTTTGTCCGCTGCGTCGCCCACGCCGTCGGCAACATCGTTGACACCCTCGCCGATGTCATCGCCGACCTTGTCGGCTCTGTCCTTTGCCTCTTCGCCTGCGTCGCTGAGGTCCTCGGACATCGTGTCTTTATCGGTGGTTGAGTTGTCGGTTGTGTTCTCGGTCGTGTCGTTCATCGTGGTCGATGTCGTGCTGCCGAGAGTGCCGTCATTGTCGCCGTTACAGCCGGTGAAAATCAGTCCTGCCGCCGCCACAATTGCCATAACAATTAATAACTTTTTCATTTTCATAACCCTTTCTTTATCGTTTCATTGGTCGAAGAGAATCGCTATTTTACGAGCGTGCCGCCGTCGGTATACAGCAGGAGCATAATATCCTCTTCGGCGCCGGTTTTTGCATTTATATAAACGAGAGCGTCCTCGCCCGTGTCCCTGCTTGTGCAGCTGAATTCATAGCACTGCACCTCTTTGCCGTTCTCCTTGGGAATGATGCATTCCTTCGTGCCGTTGACGGTCAGATAGGGCGAAAGCTTCTTTTCAGCATCCGCAGGGGAGATAGCAGGCGAGAATGGATTTCTCGGAATATGATTGGTCAGATAGGTCGCCGTGTCGAGCGACACGATTCTGCCGCTGTCGAGTGCCACGCCGCATTTAATCAAATCGGCATAGCAGTACATCCCATTCTGGGAGTAGGCGAAATTCACGGTGCAGACATTATTCTGCGTCGAATAGTAACTCTCCTTCATATTGTCAAATCCGAGTTCCTTGAGATACCGTGCGGCGAGGTTTTTCGCATTCTTTTCGGTAATCGCGGTGCTCGTCGACGCGCCCGAGTAGAGAATGGATTTGACATAGCCGCCCTGCTTGGTGACCGATATGGTGTACCTGCCGCATTTGAAGGTGTAGCAGGGGAGTTTCGACTGGTCGTCCTCGGCGTATACCACGCGCTTGCTGCTGACGTCGAGCGCGTGTGCGGCAATATCGCGGCACTCATCCCGCGTCAGTACGTCGCTGTTTGTCACCAGTTTTGATTTCTTATTCAGCACCTGGTCTGCAAACGGACCGTCGTAAAGCAGGGTGGGAAAACTCTCAAATGCTTTTGCCCCTTCGGAAAAACTCGTGTCGAGCACCTTGGTCGAGATAAACTCTCCGTTTTTCACGCCGCCCTCGGTAATCTTCGCGCCTGATTGCGATAATGTGACCATATCGTCCGCCGCGTCAGAGAATTTCTCCGCGTAGGTGAGGAGCGTGGAGAGCGTTTCGTGCTGCTTTTCGGTAATCGTTTTGCCGCTTTCAATCCGGGAGCCGATGAACTGCGCGTAGTCGCTCGCCTGACTTAAAAACTTGTAGACATTCCCGAGTTTCATCTGATTAATCGGCAGCCTGCTGACAGCGTTTTTTGCCGTCTGACACTGCGCGTAAAGGTCGCGGCTGAGGGCGTAGAGTTCTTTCGACGAGTTCGAGTAGAGCGTTTTGGTGAGGTCGGTGTTGACCACCTCGAGACAACCCGACAGTTCGCCGAGCGACTGTTGATACGATGCCTCGAGCTGCGTTTTGTAGTTGCGCATATGATTCGTGCTGATAATCGCCAGCGCAATCAGTATTGCCGCAAAGGCGATGCCGAATGAGGCGAGGCGAATCATCGTTCTTCTGGTTAGCGTCATAAAAAATCCCCCTGTTCACCACTATTGTGTACAGGGGGATTTTGAATTATTCAGATTTTATTCGCAAATTTCAAAAAACCAGCGCGTTTCCTCTAAAAAGAGATAGGTTTTCCTGCCGTTGATATAGCAGGTGTAGCGCATCCCTGCGCCGCCCGATTTGAGCGAGGCAGCGGGTCGGATGTCGACAATGCGGTCGACCTCCCATTCCGCGTCTTCATAGATAATTGACAGCGGAAGAATATTGCCCTCGAGGTCAAACTGCGCCTTCACCACGACATAGTGCTTATTGGGATTATGGTATTCGGTCTCGGTGAATTGAATCATGATAACACCTTCGACAGGAAGTCCACGAGGCGCGGGTCCTTCGGATGCTCGAAGATTTCCTCGGGCGTGCCGACCTCGAGAATTTTACCGCTGTCCATAAAGACGATGCGGGTCGCCACTTCCTTGGCAAATCCCATTTCGTGCGTGACGACGACCATCGTCATACCCTCTTCGGCAAGCGACTGCATAACCTGGAGCACCTCGCCGACCATTTCGGGGTCGAGCGCTGAGGTCGGCTCGTCAAAGAGCATCACTTCCGGTTCCATACAGAGTGCGCGTACAATCGCCACGCGCTGCTTCTGTCCGCCCGAAAGCTGACTCGGGTAAGCGTCCGCTCTGTCACCGAGTCCGACGCGTTCGAGGAGTTCGTGCGCCTTTGCTTCCGCTTCCTCCTTCGATTTGCCGAGGAGCTTCATCGGCGCAATCGTGAGATTTTTAAGCACGGTCATATGCGGGAAGAGATTGAAATGCTGGAATACCATTCCCATCTTCCGGCGGTGCTGGTTGATATTCAGTTTCGGATTTGTTAAATCCTCACCGTCGAAAATAATGCTGCCGCCCGTCGGAATTTCGAGGAGGTTGAGCGAGCGCAGCACGGTCGACTTGCCCGAGCCCGAAGGCCCGATGATGACGACGACCTCGCCCTTGTCAATCTCGAGGTTGATGCCGTCGAGTGCCTTGACAGAGCCGTCGAGATAGTGCTTCTTTAATCCTTTTACATCAATTAAAACATTATCGTTCACTCTTGCGCAGCCTCCTTTCGACTCTGCCTACCAGCGAGGAGAGGATGATAACCGAAATCAGATAAATCGCCGCTACGGTAAAGAGCGGGATAAAATAGTTAAAGGTGCGTCCTGCGACGACGTTGCCCGCCTTCGTCAACTCGATAACGCCCACATAGCCCGCGACGGAAGTCTCCTTGAGCAGGGCGATGAATTCGTTAAGCAGCGTCGGGAGTACCGCCTTGAACATCTGGGGGATGATGATGGATTTCATCGTCTGCAGATAGTTAAAGCCGAGGCTGCGTCCCGCCTCAAACTGACCCTGGTCGATGGACATAATACCCGCGCGGAATATCTCGGCAACATACGCGCCCGAGTTGATACCGAAGGCGAAGATGCCCACGAGCACGCCGTTATCCGTCGAGACGAAGATGATGAAATACGCAATCATCAGCTGTACGACAACGGGAGTGCCGCGGATGACGGTTAGATAGAGCTTGCAGATAAAATTCAGGATGCCGAGTATGTAGTAGCCCGGTCCGCCCTTGAGTTTCATCGATTCTTTATTCTTATCAAACGAGGTGCGGATGGCGGCAATGACGACGCCGATGACGATGCCGAGCAGCAGTGCGCCCGCCGTAATCTTCAGCGTGTTGAAAAAGCCGTCGACAATCTGCTTATATCGGTCGCCGTCTATCATTACACTTTTGAACTGGTCAATGATTGACAGAGTTGTGAGATTCATTTTGATACCTTTCAATCGATAAAATGAGGGCGGTAAAACCGCCCTGCGAATTGCCTTTGAAACTTAAGCCTTGATGTACTTTGCCACGATCTTGTCAACAGTGCCGTCTGCAATGAGTTCTTCGAGCGCTTTGTTTACCTTTTCCTCAAGTTCTGCGTTATTTTTGTTGAAGCAGATTGCGTAATCCTCTTCCACATACTCGGTGTCGAGAATCTTGAGTCCTTCGTTGGCTGCTACATAGCTCTTAGCGGGCTCGTTGTCGATGATGACGCAGTCAACCTTGTCGCCGAGAAGTGCCTGTACCGCTACGGCGCCGTTGTCAAACTTGGTGACGTTCTCCTCACCGAAATCGTCGGTAGCGTAGATGTCGCCGGTGGTCGAGGTCTGTACGCCGATTTTCTTGCCGGCTACGTCGTCGACGGACTTGATGTCGGAGTCTTCTTTCACGATAACAACCTGAACACCCTTTGCATAAGAGGTGGAGAAGTTAACGCTCTTGAGTCTCTCTTCGTTGACGGTCATACCCGCCATACCCATATCGTACTTGCCTGCCTGTACGCCGGGGATGATGGAGTCGAATGCGACATCCTCAATCTTGAGCTCCATGCCGAGCTTGTCAGCGATAGCCTGTGCTACTTCTGCGTCAATACCTACGATAGCGTCGCCCTCGTGGAATTCATACGGGGGAAATTCAGCGTTGGTAGCCATCACGAGTGTAGCCTTTTCGGTGTTGCCGCCATTGGAGCAGGCAACAAAGGTGAGCGCCAGCATCAGCACGGCAATCATAATTGCTAAAAACTTTTTCATAACTATTTTCTCCTTAAAATATTATTTTTATACAATTAATTTTTAATAACATATCATATAATGCCGCTATTGTCAATCAAATATGTGTATTTATACATAAATTAAATTTTTATGCAGTATAAATACAACATTCTGCAAAATTTATCAAATTAGCACTTTACAACGCTAAAGAAATAAAGTATAATATCCCCGTTGACAATAAAATATATTTATGAAAGAGGTATTTTTATGAAAAGATTTCTGGCAATCGTGCTCAGCGCGCTTCTGATTGTTGCGGCGTTTGCAGGCTGTTCTTCGCAGAAGAATCAGAATGCAACCAATCCCGTAAGCGATGTTGAGACCATCAAAAACAACGGCAAAATCGTCATCGGCATTACCGAGTATGCCCCGATGGACTACAAGGAAAAGGGTTCCGACGAGTGGATTGGCTTTGACGCCGACCTCTCCCGCGAAGTAGCGAAGAAACTCGGCGTGGAAGTTGAGTTCAAGGTAATCGACTGGGACAATAAATTCCTCGAGCTGAATACCAAAGCAATTGACTGCATCTGGAACGGTATGACCATCACCGACGAGGTGAAGAAGAATACCACCGTTACCGACGCGTATGCAAGAAACCGCCAGGTAGTTGTCATGAAGAAGGACGACGCGGCAAAGATTAAGAGCGTCGATGACCTCAAGGCAATCGACGGCTTCACCGTAGCGGTAGAAAACGGCTCATCGGGTCAGGGCGTTGCCGAGGAGCAGGGCTTTGAAGCGGTTGCCGTAGCAGCGCAGTCCGACACTCTTCTCGAGGTAAATGCCGGCTCCGTCAAGGCTGCGATTATTGACAGCACAATGGCGGAAGCGATGACCGGCGACGGCACGGATTACAGCGACCTCGCTGTGGCAGCCGTGCTCAGCGAAGAGCAGTACGGTATCGGCTGCCGCAAGGATTCCGACCTTGCCAAAGCGATTAACGACGCACTGAAGGAACTCAAGGAAGACGGCACTATGAAGGCTCTCTCCGAGAAGTACTCAGTGGAGTTAATGGACTAATTCCCATACGGATTCAGCAGGGCGACCTCTGGTCGCCCCTTACTCTTTACATAGGTGAAAATATGGACAATATGTTTGTAATCGTCACGCTTGAGCTGCTCAAAGGTTTCTGGGAAACCTTTAAGATTTTTGCAGCGACCCTTGTGTTTGCGTTGCCGCTCGGGCTCGTGATGAGTTTCGGCTCGATGTCAAAATTCAAGCCGCTTAAATGGTTGATTAAAACCTTTATATGGATTATTCGAGGCACCCCGCTGATGCTCCAGCTTCTTATCGTGTACTACGGTCCCGGACTGCTCTTTGGCTGGGATTTGATGGAGCGCTTTAACGCGGTGCTGGTTGCGTTTGTCATCAATTACTCCTGCTATTTTTCCGAGATTTACAGGGGCGGTATTCAGTCCGTGCCCGTCGGTCAGCAGGAGGCGGGCCTCGTGCTCGGTATGACCAGGCGGCAGATTTTCTTTAAGGTAACGCTGCTGCAGGTTGTCAAGCGCATTGTGCCCCCGATGAGCAACGAGATTATTACGCTTGTCAAGGATACCTCCCTTGCGCGTATTATCGCGGTGTACGAAATCATCTTTATGGGACAGAACTTCATTAAGTCCGCAGGTCTTATCTGGCCGCTCTTTTACACAGCGGTGTTCTATCTTCTGTTCTGCGGCGTGCTCACCATTCTTTTCGGCAGAATTGAAAAGAAAATGAGCTATTTCGATTAAGGGGGCGAGCATATGGCATTACTGGAAGTCAGAAATATCGTCAAGCGCTTCGGCAAAGCCGAGGTGCTCAAGGGCATTGATTTCGACCTCGAAAAGGGCGAGGTTATCTCCATTATCGGCTCCTCCGGCTCGGGTAAAACGACGCTGCTGCGCTGCATCAATTTCCTCGAATTTGCCGAGGAGGGCACAATTACCGTCGGCGACGAGTGCATCTACGACGGTGAGAAGGATAAGAAAATCAAGGAGAAGGATTTGCGTAAAAAGCGCCTTCACTTCGGTCTTGTATTTCAGCAGTTTAACCTGTTTCCGCAGTATAGCGTGCTGCAGAATGTGATGCTGGCGCCGTCTCTGATGAAGATGGACACCAAGGAGAATCTCGAAAAGCGCGCGCTCGAAATTATCGACAGCGTGAATATGCTCGACAAGAAGGATTACTATCCCTCGCAGCTTTCGGGCGGTCAGCAGCAGCGTGTGGCGATTGCGCGAGCACTGATGCTCAGCCCCGATATTCTTTGCTTTGATGAGCCGACATCGGCGCTCGACCCCGAACTGACGGGCGAGGTGCTCAAGGCGATTAAGGAACTCAAGGAGAAGGGCAGTACGATGATTGTCGTGACCCACGAGATGGAGTTTGCGCGCAACGTCAGCGACAAAATTATCTTTATGGCGGACGGCGTGGTCGAGGAAATCGGCTCACCCGAGCAGATTTTCGAACATCCGACGAGCGAAAAGACAAAACTTTTCCTTGCCAATTCACTCGAAAAAATATAGGTTACAGGCGGAAATTTCCGCCTGTTTTTTATTTATCTATTGAATTTATCAGGGGGATGTCTTATAATGGTTTCATACTATTTTTACGGGGTAATTTCTTATGGATTACAGATTTTATTTTATCTATACGGTCGAGGGTAAGGTGAAGAAGGCGACCGAGTCGAATAACGATTTCGATTTCACCTTTACCGCGAATAAAAATAAGATAAAAGCGGTGCTCAAGCCGAAGCGACCGCTTACCGTCAACAAATTCTATATCGAGCGCGATTATCGCTTTAAGGATGGGGCAAAATTCTTTGCAAACGGCTTCCAGTCCTGGACGGATTCGAAGGAATTTGTCAAGACGGACAAGATGGACGGCATCGGCAGAATCGGCAGAAGTATCTACGGCAGGACGATGGGTATGGATGCCGGCGGCGACTATAATTTCGTCAACGAGGAGAAGAAACCCGGCACCTTCCACAGTATCGGTCTTGCCTATATCCGAGGTGGCAAGGAGGTTGATTTCTACGGCTCGCTCAGCGACCGCACGGGATATACGATTATCTATGCCGATATGAATAAAAACACCCTCACTTTCTCGAAGGATATTGAGGGCATCATTATCGAAAAACCGTATGAAATTCTCAATGTGTTCCATGCAGTCGGCGAGTACGACTGGGTGTTTGACAGATACTTTGAGGCGCTCGAAGTGAAACCTCTCACCGATGAGAAATTAAAAGGCTATACCTCGTGGTATAACTATTATGAAAAAATTAACGAGGAGGTCATCCTGCGTGACCTCGAGGCGCTCGCTCCGTTTAAGGATGAGGTCGGTCTCTATCAGCTTGATGACGGATTCGAAACCGCAGTCGGCGACTGGTTCTCGGTGGATAAAAAGAAATTCCCCCACGGACTGAAATTCATCGCGGACGCCATCCACGAAAAGGGATTTAAGGCGGGCATCTGGCTTGCCCCCTTCGGCGCAAAGCGTAATTCGAAGCTCGCCAAGGAGCACCCCGACTGGCTCGTAACCAGCCTGACCGGACAGATTGTGCCCGTCGGTCATAACTGGGGCGGTTTCTATGCGCTCGATATCTATAACGAAGAGGCGCGCGCCTATATTAAGAGCGTATTTGATACCGTGTTTAACGAGTGGGGCTTCGATATGGTCAAACTCGATTTCCTCTATGCTGCCGCTGCGATTCCGATGCACGGCAAAACGAGGGGCGAAATTGCGTATGACGCCATCGACCTTCTGCGCGAATGCTGCGGCGACCACCCGATTCTTGCCTGCGGCGCACAGCAGCTTCCGTGCTTCGGTAAGGTGGAGTATATGCGTATCGGCGCCGATATGTCGCTCGGCTGGCCGCATAATTTCCTGCGCCGCAATATGCACCGTGAGGACGTTTCTACCCCGAACGCGATTGCCAACAGCATTTATCGTCGCGGATTTAAC
This sequence comes from Oscillospiraceae bacterium, assembly GCA_015066525.1. Taxonomy (GTDB): domain Bacteria; phylum Bacillota; class Clostridia; order Oscillospirales; family Acutalibacteraceae; genus Eubacterium_R. The sequence goes on from SVOG01000033.1 coordinate 21,585, forward strand.
GGCAGAGCATTCCTTTGCGACTCCGATGTATTCCTGCTGCGCAGAACGAATATTAAGTTCACCCCCGAGCAGCAGGCGCTCCTCGCGCAGTTCATTAAGATTTTCGGCAAGGTGCTGCTGATGAGCGACAACATCGCCGAGTACGACGAGGAGCAGCTTAAGATGTTCCACCATATTATGGCGGAGGATGACACGGCGCTTGTCGACGTCAATGAAGATAACGGAAAGGTTTTCGTCGATTATATCGAAAACGGCGAAACAAAAACACTGAGATTCAATCTCTACGACGGAACGATTTATTAATATGGAACAATATTTACTGATTGCGGTTATCGTATTACTGCTGGTGGTGATTGTCCTTCAGTTTGTGACGAAACCCAAAAAAAATAACGACACCGCGCTCCTCGAGCAGAAGCTTGACCTGAATGCCAAGAGCACGAACGATAAACTCGGCGAACTGTCAGGCAAGATGAGCGACCTCACCGAGAAGAACTACGAGCAGCAGATTAAACTGATGCAGACCCTTGGCGAGAACACGGAGAAGCAGACGAAGGCTGTCAGCGACTCTATCACCAAGATGCAGGAGAGTAATGAGAAAAAACTCGAGGAAATGCGCGCCACGGTCGACGAGAAACTGACCAAGACGCTCAATACCCGTCTGAACGAATCCTTCGAAACGGTATCCAAGCAGCTCGGCGCGGTATATAAATCCCTCGGCGAAATGCAGCGCCTTTCGGGCGATGTCACGACGAGCGTGCAGGGACTGAACCGCGTTTTGACGAATGTCAAGAGCCGCGGTACCTGGGCGGAGGTGCTCCTCGGCAATATCCTTGACCAGACCATCCCCGGTATGTACGAAACGAATGTCAAGACGAATGCCAAATATAACGGACAGGTCGAATTTGCGGTAAAAATTCCGAGCAGCGAGGACGACAGTTATACCTGGCTTCCGATTGACAGTAAGTTCCCGATGGAGGACTATGCGCGTCTTTCTGCAGCGGCAGAGGAGGGCAACGCGGAGCAGCTCGAGGCGGCACGCAAAGCGCTCGAAACCCGCATAAAGGCTGAGGCAAAGGATATCACGAAGTATATTGACGTACCGAATACCACTCCGTTTGCGATTATGTATCTTGCCACCGAGGGACTGTATGCCGAAGTGATGAGCAGTAAGAACGGCATCGCCGAGCAGCTTCAGACCCAGGGCATTATGCTGGCGGGACCGAGCACGATTACGGCGCTGCTGAATTCGCTGGCGATGGGATTTCGCTCCATTGCGATTAATAAGAAAGCAAGCGAGGTTTACGATGTCCTCGGCGCGGCAAAAGCGCAGTATGACAAATTCGGCGACCTGCTCGAAACCGCGCGCAAGCGTATTGAAAGCGCGGGCAAGGCAATCGGCGAAGCTGAAAACAAAAATAATTATATCCAGCGCAAGCTGAAAACCGTCGAGACACTCGACACAAACGAGGCGAGCAGCATTTTGGGTATTGAAGAATAATGGCAAAGCAAAAAAGAAAAAAGCCCGTACACAAAAACAAACCCGTCCTGCCGCGTAAGGACAGGACGGTGTACGAAATTATATTACTTTTTGTCTTTTCGGTTTCCCTTATTCTCCTGAGGTCGCACGAGTATGTTTTTTATTACTGTGCGTCACTCTTCGGCACGCGCGACGGCTATTATTACGACCTGCACTTAACGCCGGTTTCGGTACTGCTGTTTTTATGCCTTGTCACCTTTGCGCTCATCTCGGTGTTTTTCTTCGGCGAGCTGTGCAACAAAGCGATTACGCTCAGACAGTTTACAGATAAGAATAGCAGGGAAGCAAAGCGGTTTGTCAAAAGTATCACGGCTACTTTTGCAGCAGTGCTCCTGGTATTCTGCATTTCGTTTTGCGTAGCGGACTCGTCAAAAACCGTTGCCACCAATCAGAGTATTACCGCAACGTATTTCATAAAAGACGATGAAATCATCGTTGATTACAACGATGTAACAGAGGTCAAGCTCTATGTCGAACGCGAGTTGATTGCAAGAGGAAGGGGTATGACGAGCTCGCGTTATACGCCTGCCATTGAGCTTTACACCGATAAAGGTAACACGGTTTTGTCAGCCTCGGGATTCGGCTTTAATTACGATAAAATGAACGAATATCTTAAACTGTTCGACCCGGAAATAATAACGGTTGACAACAGCGATTTTGATACGATGATGAAAAATAAAATCCGTTACCGTGAAGTGCTCAATCAAATGTTTCATGATTAAAAAACGCATCTCAATCGAGATGCGTTTTTTTCAGCTCTTTCAGAAAACTGAACAAATACGGTGTTGCAATTCCTGCCGAAAGCACATAGCCGAGCGGCTGCGAGATTTCGATGCCCGTTACCCCGATGAAATGCGGGAGTATCAGCACGAGCGGGATAAAAAATAGTCCGTTCTGCGCGAGTGCGAGGAAGAAGGCGGGACCCGTTCTGCCAATGCTCTGAAACGCCATATTTGCCATCATCACCGTCGGCAAAAAGCAGAGCGCGGCGCAGGCAAAGCGGGTTGCCGCAGTGCCGATGGAGACGACCGCCGCCTCGTTACGAAAGAGCGCCACAACGGTCGGTGCGAGCGCAAACATAATGCCCGAAAGCGTTGCGGTGACAATGGTTGCAAGTTTCCATGTATACTTCAGCGCATCCCTGACACGGTCGAATAACTTTGCGCCGTAGTTAAAACTGCACACGGGTTGGAATCCCTGTCCAATGCCGATGCACACACTGAAAATGAACATCATACATTTTGCCGACACGCTCATCGCAGCGATGCATTCATCACCGAACGGCGCTGCCTGGATATTCATAATCATCGTGGATACGGAGTTCATACCCTGCCTTGCAAGGCTCGGTGCGCCCGTGGCAATAATCTGCCATACAAAGCGCGGACTGAGCGAGACAAAACGCAGCTTGATTTTGCTCTGCGGCTTGCCGCGCAGAAACATCGACAGCAGGATTGCCATACTGACGTACTGTGACAGCGCGGTCGCCACGCCCGCACCGGTGATGCCCATATCGAAGGTGAAGATAAAGAGTGGGTCGAGCGCGATATTCAGCACCGCACCCGTGGTCAATCCGACCATCGCGAGACTCGCCATACCCTCGTAGCGCAGGATGTTATTCATCACGCACGAGGTCGTCATCGCAGGCGTTGCCATCAGGATGTATTTGCCGTATGCCTTGGCGTAGGGAAGAATCGTCTCGGTGCTGCCGAGCCCCTTAATCAGCGGGTCGAGGAAGAGTAGGCCGCCCGCGAGCATTAGTATGCCGAAGCCGAGCGCGAGAAAGAATCCCGTCGAACAGTAGCGGCTTGCCGCGTCGATGTCTTTCGCGCCGAGTTTGCGGCTGACGCAACTGCCCGAGCCGTGACCGAACATAAAACCGAACGCCTGAATAATGCCCATCAGTCCGAAGATAATACCGGTGGCGCCGCTTGCCGCTACACTGATTTTGGAGACAAAATAAGTGTCCGCGAGATTGTAGAAAATCGTTACCATCATACTGATGATGGTCGGCACCGCGAGGGTGTTAATCAGCTTTTTGACCGGCGTTTTTGTCATTTTCTCGAATTGTTTACTATTATTTTTCATACTCATTATTATAGTACGCTTTTTCCAAAATTCAAGAGAAACAAAAAAGAAAAGGTTGCCCGAAGGCAACCTTCAGCGTGTCGAAAAACTATATAAACAAGTTCGACACGCTGTGAGACTATTGAAAAAGATGCAGAATTTTGTATTTTGCGAGTGGGAGCTGTACGACGGTACTGCCCCCGAGCAAAAGACAAAAAGCACCAAAAATCCCGAAAACTCGATGTTTTCGGGATTTTTACACCTCATCCACCGCAAGCGGTCCCCCTTCCCCT
>SVOG01000034.1 GCA_015066525.1 Oscillospiraceae bacterium
GTTAAAGAGCTGATTCATAATACCGTTGCCGTTGGTGTCGGTGAGGAATTCACTTCTGTAACCGATGAGACCGCGCGACGGTATTTTGATTTCAAGATGGGTCATACCCGTGGAACGGGTGTCCATATTTTCGATTTCGCCCTTGCGTGAGCAGAGCTTTTCCATTACGACGCCCACATATTCCTCGGGCACTTCGATAATGGCGGACTCAATCGGCTCCGTAGTCTGACCGTTTGCGTCCTTTTTGAGAATAACCTGCGGGCGGGATACTGCGAATTCATAGTTCTCGCGGCGCATGGTTTCGATGAGGATGGAGAGATGCAGTTCACCGCGTCCCGACACCTTAAAGGTGTCCATCGAGTCTGTCTCTTCGACGCGCATTGAGACATTCGTCTCCACTTCCTTGAAAAGTCTGTCGCGCAGATTGCGCGAGGTGACATATTTGCCCTCGCGTCCCGAGAACGGCGAGTCGTTGACCATGAAGTTCATACTGATGGTCGGCTCGTCAATCTTGACGAAGGGGAGGGGCTCAATATGCTCGGGGTCACAGGCGGTTTCGCCGATGTTGAGGTCGGGGATACCTGCCACGCATATGAGGTCGCCGAACTGCGCCTCAGTACAGGGAACTCTTTTCAGTCCGTCGAACTGATAGAGTTGCGAGAAACGGACATTCTCCTGCGAGCCGTCCTGCTTGCAAAGTACGTAGGGAGTGTTTACCTTTACCGAGCCGCGCTCGACTCTTCCGACACCGATTCTGCCGACATAGTCGTCGTACTCGAGCGAGGAAAAGAGTATCTGCGCCGCACCGTCGGGGTCGCCATTCGGTGAGGGGATGTGCTCGAGTATCGCATCGAGAAGCGGGCGCATATCGCCCTCGCGGTCGTCGGGGTTGAGGCTTGAATAGCCGCCCCTTGCCGATGCGTAGACGACGGGAAATTCAATCTGGTCGTCGTCGGCGCCGAGTTCAATAAAGAGGTCGAGTACCTCGTCGACTACTTCCTCAGGGCGTGCACCGTCGCGGTCAATTTTGTTGACAACGACGAGCGGTGTCTTATGCAGTGCGAGCGCTTTACTGAGCACGAAGCGCGTCTGGGGCATACAGCCCTCGAATGCGTCGACGAGCAGCAGCACGCCGTCCACCATCGTGAGGATGCGCTCCACTTCGCCGCCGAAATCGGCGTGACCCGGGGTGTCCACGATGTTGATTTTTGTGTCCTTGTAGTGAATGGCAGTATTCTTCGAGAGGATGGTGATGCCGCGCTCTTTTTCGAGGTCGTTCGAGTCCATAACTCTCTCCGCCACTACCTCATTATCGCGGAAGATACCGCTCTGGTGCAGCATCTCGTCGACCAGCGTGGTCTTGCCGTGGTCAACGTGGGCGATAATGGCAATATTTTTAATACCTTTTCTTTCCATATGGGAGCCTTGCCTGATTTCTTATTTTTTCGTGTTAAAACTGTCTCTGAGTGCAACCGTGCGGTTAAATACGAGGTGGTCCTCTGTGCTGTCGATATCCGCGCAGAAATAGCCGTTTCTCATAAACTGGAATTTGTCGCCCGGCTTCGCTTTTCCGAGGGATTTTTCGATGTAGGCGGTTTTCTTTACGAGCGAGTTGGGGTTGAGGTTGTCCTCAAAGGAGCTGACGCCCTCCTCGTTACTCGGATTCTCGACATTAAACAGACGGTCGTAGAGGCGTACCTCAGCCTCCTTGCAGTCACCCGTATAAACCCAGTGAATCGTGCCGCGTACCTTTCTGCCGTTCGGTGCGTCGCCGCCAAAGGTCTCGGGGTCGTAGGTGCAGTGAACGGTGGTCACATTACCGTTTTCGTCGAGGTCGTAGCCCGTGCAGGTGACGAAATATGCCTTGTAAAGACGTACTTCGTTTCCGACGAAAAGCCTGCGGTATTTTTTAATCGGCTCAATCATAAAGTCGTCGCGCTCGATATAGAGTTCTTTGCCGAAAGGTACCGTGCGCTTGCCGTACTCCTCGTGGTCGGGATGGTACTCGACTTCGAGTTCCTCAACCTTGTCGTCGGGGTAGTTATCAATCACGAGTTTAATCGGGTCAATGACCGCCATCGCACGCGGTGCGTTTTTATTCAGACTGTCGCGTACGCAGCTTTCAAGCAGCGCAAAGTCGATGACGCTGTACGCCTTGGAAACACCGATTTTTTCGCAGAAATCACGGATTGCCTCGGCGGGATAACCGCGGCGGCGCATACCGCTGATGGTAGCCATACGCGGGTCGTTCCATCCGTCGACGATGCCGTCCTTGACGAGCTGGAGGCACTTTCTCTTGGAGGTTAGCGTGTAGTTGAGATTCATTCTGGCAAACTCAATCTGGCGCGGCTTTTCGCCCTCGATGAGTTCGTTTACAAACCAGTTATAAAGCGGTCGGTGATTCTCGAATTCAAGCGAGCAGAGGGAATGGGTAACCTTTTCGCACGCGTCCGAGAGGGGATGTGCAAAGTCGTACATCGGGTATACGCACCACTTGTCACCCGTGCGGTGATGGTGGGCGTACATAATGCGGTAAATAATCGGGTCGCGCATATTGAGGTTCGGCGACGCCATATCAATCTTTGCTCTGAGCACCTTGGAGCCCGCCTCAAATTCGCCCGCAGTCATACGGCGGAAGAGGTCGAGATTTTCCTCGACACTTCTGTTGCGGTAGGGCGATTCCTTGCCCGGCTCGGTGAGGGTGCCGCGGTATTCGCGCATCTGCTCGGGTGTGAGTTCGCATACATATGCCTTGCCCTTTTCAATCAGCTTAATCGCGCAGTCGTAGAGGAAGTCGAAGTAGTCCGACGCGTAGTACACATTGTCGTAGTCAAATCCGAGCCACTTGATATCCTCTTCAATTGCCTCGACATACTCGGTGTCCTCCTTGGTCGGATTCGTGTCGTCGAGTCGGAGATTGCAGATGCCCTTATATTTATTCTTTACACCGAAATTAATGCAGATTGCCTTTGCGTGGCCGATATGCAGATAACCGTTCGGCTCGGGAGGGAAACGGGTCTGAACGCGAGAGTATACGCCCTCGGCTAAATCCTCATCAATAAATTCGTGAATGAAATTGGATGTTACCACTTCTTCATTCTTCATTTCGTCAAGAGCCATTAGAATTCCTCCTTGTAATGGGTGAGTGCATTTGTCAGTCTTGTTTTTACAGTTTCTGCGCCGAGCAACGCCGTGATGGAGTAGAGGTCGGGCGTGTTTGTTCTGCCGGTCAGCGCTACGCGGATAATGGTGGACACATCGCCAACGTGACCGTCGAAGGCGTCGGGATTCTGCTTGTATTCCTTGACGTTCGGCGTGCAGCCGACGGCGGGGCAGAGTTCCTTCATTCTGCTAAACCAGGTGTCCTTGTCGTCGTCGAGATTGACGCAGTCGATGTACTGTTCGAGCACCTTGACTGCGAGCGCGGGCGTTGCGTTGCCCGTGAGTTCGTAGCACGGCTCGAAGGTCTCGTCGTACATATAGCTGATATAGTCGGGAATGTCGCTCCACTTGGCGATGTCCTTGCGCGGCTTTTTGTTTTCACGGTCAATGTTGAGAATTGCCGTGGCGCGCGCCGTGTCCTTTTCGTAAAGCGCTGCGAGAGCGGGGCAGTATTCCTTCGCCCAGGCGTAGGAGAGGTCAAACACCTTCTCGGCATTCATCTTGCAGATGACATTCTTGCTGACGTCGGTGAGTTTTACCATATCGAAGAGAGCACCCGAAACGCTCATTTTTTTCAGATTAAACGGGAATTTTTCGACGGGCTCCGTCTGATTCATTCTGCGCCAGTCCTCAAAATTGGAATTCGCGAGTGTGAGCATATACTCATTGACGCTCTCGCTCGGGAAACCTTCCTCGGCGTAGTAGGTGACCGCTGCTTCGGGATCCTTACGCTTGGAGAGTTTGCGCTTGCCGCCGTTTTCTTCCTTCATAATCGGCGCAACGTGTGCATATTTCGGCGGTTTGAAGCCGAGCACGCGAAAGAGCTGCAGATGAATCGGCGCGGAGGAAATCCACTCGTCGCCTCTCACAACGTGCGTCGTGCGCATCAGATGGTCGTCAATCGCGTGGGCGAAATGATAGGTCGGGATGCCGTCGGATTTGAGGATAACCACATCCTGCACGTTCTCGGGCATTTCAATCTTGCCCTTAATCATATCGTCGAAATAGCATTTCTTTTCCATATCGCCGGGGGACTTCAGGCGCAGCGTCCATGCTTCGCCGCGCTCAATGCGGGCGCAGATTTCGTCGAAACTGAGGTCGCGGTGCTTTGCCCACTTGCCCCAGATACCTTTGATGCTCTCGTTTTCCTGCGCGGCACGGATTTCGTCGAGTTCCTCGGGCGTCATAAAGCAAGGGTATGCAAGCCCTTGCTCGACGAGCGATTTCGCATAGGTCTGGTAAATCTCTTTTCGTGCGCTCTGATAGTACGGCGCGTAGTCGCCGCTCTCGGTGCCCTCGGCAATGACGCCTTCGTCGGGCACGATGCCGTAGACGGAGAGACCTTTGAGCATCACCTCGATGGCGCCGTCGACCTTGCGCTTCTGGTCGGTGTCCTCCACGCGGACATAGAATACGCCGTCGGTGTCCTTCGCCGTCCTGTATGATACGAGGCAGGTAAAGAGATTGCCGAAATGCAGGAATCCTGTCGGGCTCGGCGCAAATCGTGTGACGCGCGCGCCCTCCTTCAGATTTCTCGGGGGATATTTCTCCTCCCAGTAGTCGGGTGTCTTGTCTATATGCGGGAATAATGTTTGTGCAAGTGCTTTGTAATCCACTGTGTTTCTCCTATATATTAAAAATCAGATATAATATTATCGCACAAAATAATGGAATTATCAAGGATTTATTTACCATTTGAGGTCGTGCAGTTGCCCTTTTTGCGACAGAGCGGGATAATCCCACTGCCGCAACACCTCGTAGGTGCCGACTGCCACGGCATTCGAGAGGTTGAGCGAGCGGATAATGCCCCGCATCGGCAGACGCACGCAGGTGTCGTGGTTTGCCTTGAGCAGTTCCTCGGGCAGTCCCTTCGTCTCCTTGCCGAAAACGAGGTAGCAGTTGTTCGGATAGTGAACGTCGCTGTGGCTCTGCTCCGCCTTTGTCGTGAAATAGTAGAAGGCGCCTCCCTTGTTTTTCTCAAAGAATTCTGGCGTGCTGTCGTAGTAGGTGATGTCGAGCTTGTCCCAGTAGTCGAGCCCCGCGCGTTTGACCTGTTTGTCCGTGATGTGAAATCCCATCGGGCCGACGAGATGCAGCCGCGCGCCGGTTGCGGCGCAGGTGCGCGCAATATTACCCGTGTTTTGCGGAATTTCGGGCTCTATCAGCACGATGTTAAGCGCGTGTTCCATTGATGTATACCTCTTTGATGTTCATCTCTTCATCCGTGACGATGAGGTCGGCTGCCTTGCCGACGGCAATCGAGCCGATGTTTTTATCTTCACCGATGACCCGCGCGGGGTTAATCGTGCAGGATTTCAGCGCGGTTTTGAATTCTATGCCGTAGGACAGAAGATTGCGAAATTCGTCAAATACATTTGTCACGGACGCGGCAATCGTGCCGTCGTCGAGCACGGCGGTTTTGCCCCCTTCGCGGACATAGACAGTCTGGCCGCCGAGTTCGAATGCACCCGTGCCGAGCCCTGCCGCGCGCATACTGTCGCTGATGACGCAGGCTCTGTTCTCGCCGAGAATCCGAAACGCGTTTCTGAGTACGGTCGGGCAGATATGCGTCCCGTCGCAGATGAGTTCGCAGGTGATGTCGCTGTCGAGCGCCGCGCCGACGATACCCGCACTGCGGTGCGTCATCGGTGTCATCGCGTTGAACAGGTGCGTCGCGTGTGTAATACCGTTTTGGATGCCGTCTCGGCATTCGTTTTCGTCCGCCTCACTGTGTCCGACGGAAATGGTCAGCTTCTTGCTTGCATTTTGAATGAACGCCGCGCTGTCACTCGCTTCGGGTGCAATCGTGATGAGTTTGATATTTGAATTCAGTGCAAGCAGTTCGCCGAGTTCTTCGATGCTGCAAGCGCGGACATAGTCCGCATTTTGCGCGCCCTTCTTGCTGAGTGCGATATACGGTCCCTCGAGATTGATGCCGACCAGCTTTGCCTTGGGCGCCGTGTAATTGGCAGCAGCGCTGACAATGTCTCTCAACTTTTCGTGGGGTAGCGTCATCGTCGTGCCGCAAAATGCGGTGATGCCGTGCTTTGCGAGATAGGTGCTGATGGCGTCAAACGCTTCTCTCGTACCGTCTGAGAAATCGCCGCCCGCACCGCCGTGGATGTGGATGTCAATAAAACCGGGCAGGAGAATGCAGCCCTCCATATCCGTTCCCTCGCCGTCGAGAAACCCGATTTCGGTAATTCTGCCGTTTTCAATTCTGATGTCGCCGAACTCTTTTTCGAAGAGCTCATTATAGAAAGTACAGTTCTTCAGTAGCATTATCCTTGCTCCTTTGCAATCTTAAATGCAAGTTCCTCTAACTGTGCGAAATGCTCAAATGTGCATATTTCCCTGCGCAGTGCCGCACCGCCGTGCATCCCCTTCGTGTAGTAGCCGGCGTGGTGGCGTGCCTCGCGCATCGCGGTGTATTCGCCCTTATATTCGATAATCTTTTCAATGTGGCGGAGCATGACCGCCATCTTCTGGGTAACTGTCGGGTCGGGTAGTACCCGGCATTCGTCGAGATAGGCGTTGATTTTGGCGAATACCCATGGGTTGCCGAGTGCGCCCCTGCCAATCATCAGCGCGTCGCAGTTCGTCTTTTCGAGCATAATGGCGGCGCTCTGCTCGTCGGTCACATCGCCGTTTCCGATGACGGGAATGGAGACCGCGTCCTTGACCGCCTTAATGATGTCGAAATCGACCGTGCCGCTGTACATCTGCTGCCGCGTCCTGCCGTGAACGGAAATGGCGCTTGCGCCCGCCTTTTCGGCGAGGGTCGCCATCTCGACCGCGTTGATGCTGTCGTCGTCCCACCCCTTGCGGATTTTTACCGTGACAGGTATGTCGACCGCATCGACGACCGCCTTCGTGATGTCGTAGGCAAGGGCGGGATGCTTCATCAGGCTGGCACCGCCGCCGTTCATCGCAACCTTCGGGGCGGGGCAGCCCATATTGATGTCGATAATTTCGGGGTGATAGTCGAGACATTTTACTGCCGCCTGCGCCATAATTTCCGGGTCGTCGCCGAAGATTTGCGCGCCGCAGGGATGCTCCGCACCGAGCGTGAGCAGCTCGCCGCTCTTTTTGTCCCCCATCGTGAGCCCCTTGGATGAGACCATTTCCGTGACGGTATATGCTGCGCCGTACTGAACGCAGAGTTCGCGGAATGCCCTGTCGGCAATGCCCGCCATCGGCGCCAGAAAGGCGATATGATTGAATTTCAGATTTCCGATTTCCATAGTCTTACCTCGGAAGTAATATAACATAATATAGTAATTTTAGCAACATTTATTTCACGGTGTTTTGTATATTTTATACAAATATGCGCATTTAATTTTGGTTTGCAAATACTTTTTCCTTGTTGTAAAATGAAAGAAAAGGAGTTGTTATCTTGAATCCTGTTTATACGATTACATCCCATCGCGATGACCGCGTGTTTATCCACGCAATGCCGGGTCACTTTGTGTCGGCGAATAACCATATTAATTACTATATCGGCACCTCGGATATTAAGCATAATCACGAGGTGTCCGTTGATGCGTCCATGCTTCTCGCGGAGTATTATAATACTTACGGCATCGAGATTGATACCGTGCTCTGCCTCTATGAGACGCAGGCGCTCGGCGCCTATCTCGCGCACGAACTTTCGCGTCCGAGTATGATGAGTCCGAACCCTACGAGGGAGATTTATGTCATCGGTTCCGAGTACGACGCGTCGGGTAATCTGATTTTTCGCGACAATCTGATTCGTATGATTAAGGAGCAGAATGTCCTCATCCTGATATCGTGTATCACGAGCGGTCGCACCGTCGAGCGCGCGATGGAGAGCGTGCAGTATTACGGCGGCAGCGTTGTCGGCGTGTCGAGCGTGTTCAGCGCCGTCGATACGATTCAGGGCATACCTGTCAATACGATTTTTAATATGTCCGACCTTCCCGCCTATGCCTTTTATCACTCGAAGGATTGCCCGCTTTGCCGGCAGGGTGATCCCGTCGACGCAATTTCAAACGGCTACGGCTACTCGATGTTAGGTTAAAGTAAACGAAAAAGTTGTCCACCTTAGTGGACAACTTTTTTTAATACAAATACGAGCCAGCCGTTGTTTTCCGCGCGGCTGATGACCTCAAAACCGTTTTCAGCAAACGAGGCGAGTACCTCGTCCTCGCGGTTTTCGATAATGCCGCCCGTGATATAGATACCGTCGTCGGACAGAAACGCGCCGACCTGGGTGTTGAACTGCATAATGACATCCGCCACGATGTTGGCGACGACCACGTTGAAGGTACCGCTGACCTTGTCGGAGAGGTTGCCCTGCACCGCGGTGAAAACAGGCTCCTCAAAGCCGTTTTCCTTGGCGTTTGCGACCGCCGTTTTGACGGCGAGCGAGTCGATGTCTACGCCGAGCGCGCTCTTCGCCCCGAGCAGGAGCGACGCAATCGAGAGAATGCCGCTGCCGCAGCCGATGTCAAGCACCGTGCTGGTTTCGTCGATATAGTTTTCGAGCGTTTCGAGGCAGAGTTTTGTCGTGGGGTGTGAGCCCGTGCCGAACGCAAGCCCCGGCTCGATATTGAGCACCTTGCGCCCGTTTGCATCGTACGCATCTTCCCAAAGCGGACGGATGAGGAGCTTTTCGCCAATGGGCATCGCGTGGTAGTATTGTTTCCAATTGTTCTGCCAGTCCTCCGTCAGACAGTCACCCACCTCAATTTCGTGGGCGATACCCTCACTGTCGAGCCTCTCCTTGAGAAACGAGGTTGCCTCGAGCGGATTTTCGTGGGGGTTGATATAGATGTGGATGATGCCCTTCGTGCGGTCCTTTTTGAGGAGGCTCTCCTCGATGAGGTCGATGTGCGCAATCTCCATCGTTTCCGCTTCGAGTGCGGAGTAGTCCTCGATGTAGATGCCGTAGGGCACTACCATATTGGCAATATTTCCCGCCGTTTCGATATCATCGGTCGAAACGGTGATTTTAATTTCCGTCCATTTTTCTTCGGACACTGCGTTAGTCATTCCCATCGAAATTCACCCTGTGTTCTGTGTCGGACATACCGTGGTTGTAGAGTTTTCTGTTATCGAGCGCCCACTGGCGGTCGGTGAAGGAGCCGGCATCGACCTTGTTTACGGCAGTGTTTACTTCAAATATCGTAGCGTCGAGGTCGTCGAGCATGGAGAGCACAATCGCCTCGAGAAACATCGGACGCACCGCCGAGCCGAATTCGGGTACACCGTGGTGCGAGATAATCATATGCTCGAGCAGGGTAACCTCCTCGCCGTTAATTCCGAGTTTCTTCGCCGTTTCGTCGACAATCATCGCGCCCTTGACCAGATGCCCGATGAGTTCGCCCTCGGCGGTGTAACCTTTGGCAAGTCCCGTTTTGCTCTCAGCGAGTTCCCAGGTCTTTGCCACATCGTGGAGAATGGCGCCCGAGAGCAGGAGTTCGCGGTTGATATTCGGATAGATTCTGCAGAGGGATTCCGCTGCGCTGACGATGCTCATCGTGTGATACATCAGTCCCCCGAGCATTGCGTGGTGGAGTTTGAGCGCTGCGGGGTATTTCACCATTAAGTCCTTTTTGTCACTGACAATATCGAGCACGATGCGACGCAGGTTGTCGTTTGTAAATCCCTGTACCTTCTTGAGCATCATATCAAAGAGCATTTCGCCCCCGATATCCGATGCGGGTACGAGCTCGGATAGGTTAAATACATCGTTGTCGTTCGTCGGGCGAATCTGCGACACACGAAACTGGTCCTTGCCGTTATACTGCTCGACGGTGCCGCGGATTTTGACGACCATATCCTGCTCGAAGAGACCGCTCGCGCCCGAGTAATCCCATAGCTTTGCGGACATTTCGCCGTCCTTGTCGCCTATGATTAAATCAAGATAGGTGCTGCCGTTTTTCGTCTTTTTTTCCTCACATTTTTTGAGAAGGACGAAACCGTCGCACATCCCGTTTGGAAGTTCTGTGAAATTCATGGTAAGCCTCCGAAAAATATTCTTGCGAATATTATACCTTAACCGGCGCATACTTTCAAGGAAATTTAATGATTATTCATAACTCCTTTCTTGACTTTGGAGAATATAGTTGCTATATTATATTAGATAAGATTTAATTTGGAGCGATATGCTATATGAGAGATATTGATAATCTTTGCTTGAAATGTTTTAACGAGCTGACCGAGGGTGCGGTGTGCGCCGAGTGCGGCTACGATAACGACGAGCCGAATGATACGATGTACCTCGCGCAGAAGACATTGCTTGCGGGTAAGTACATTATCGGCGCGGTGCTCAGCCACGAGAGTGACGCGGTGACCTATGCCGCTTACGATACCCAGCTCGATAAGAAGATTACGATCCGTGAGTTTTTCCCGAAGGGAATAGCCAACCGTCTTGAGGGCTCTGCGGATATCCACATCCGCCAGAAGTATCTCGATGCAGCCGACGGATACAAGAAATCGTTTTATAACCTCTGGACCACAATGGAGAAGATGCACAGCCTCTCCGCTGTCGTTCCGGTCTATGATGTGTTTGAGGAGAACGGTACCGTCTATGCGGTGATTGAGCATCTCGAGTGCATCCCGCTTCGCGAGTACCTCCTCAGAAATGAGAACGGATACATCCCGTGGGACAACGCGCGTCTGATGTTTATGCCCGTTTTGACCACCCTGGAGGCGCTGCATAATAACGGTATCGTCCACGGCTCGATTTCTCCCGATAATCTCGTGCTCTGCCGCGACGGCAAGGTGAGACTCAGCCCGTTTTGCATCCAGGAGTGCGCGGACATTAAGTCCCCGTTTGAATTCACCGGACAGGAAGGCTATGCGGCGCTTGAGCAGTATGATAATAACCACCGCATCGCGCCCGCGACCGATATTTATGCGTTCAGTGCGTGCATCTACCGTGCGCTGGTCGGCACGAATCCGCCGAGCGCGCAGTCGCGCGAAACGAACGATAAGATTATGATTCCGAACTCCATCGCCGAGACCATTCCGATGCACGTGATTAAGGCACTCGGCGGCGGTATGCAGGTTTATCCCGAGAAGAGAACGCGCAATATCTCCGATTTCAGAGAGCGTCTCGATGCCGCACCGTCCGTGCAGGCACAGGCGGCAGCCGTGTCGACGAATTACACGGTTTATCAGGAACTCGATGAAAAGGCGAACAAGCGCAGCAGAATCACGATTATCATCCTCGTTGTACTGATTGTGGCAGCGATTGCCGCGGGTATCTATGTGGTCGAATTCACCGACCTTGTCAAGCAGCCCGCGACCACAACCCCCACCGTTCAGCTCAAACAGTACGAGGTGCCGAATTTCGTCAATACCGGCTACACCAAGAGCGACGTTGAGAATAACGGCGCATGGAACCAGCAGTTTACGATTACCTTTACTGCCGACTATTCCACCGATGTGGAGGAGGGCGTAATCTTCAAGCAGAGTATCGCCGCGGGTGAGACCGTCGACTCCGGCACGGAGATTGTGCTCACCGTCAGCAAGGGTATCCAGACTGTCGAGGTGCCCGATGTCAGCAATAAGACGCTCGACGAGGCGACGCAGGAACTCGAAGCCCTCGGCTTCAAGGTTTCAAGCGTGGAGGTTTATAACGACGGCGGACATATTCCGAATACGGTGAAATCCGTTTATGGCTCCGCTCCCGCAGCAGGTGAGACCGTTGCTGTCGGTGAGGAGATTATCCTCCAGATTTACGGTGAGGTGCAGACCACCCAGCCCGCCGCAACGGACAACGCAGATTAATCATAAAAAGTAAAGCCCGACCTTGTCGGGCTTTTGTTAATTCTGTTTTCTGACAATACCGTATTCGCCGAGGTCTTTGATAAAGTAGCGGCAGGTCTTGCCCTTGCCGGTTTCTTCGAGCAGACGGACGTATTCGTCCTCGTCGAGCGCCAGGTCGCAGTAGTATTCCTCGCTCTCCTCGTCATAGGTATTGTATCGGCATTCGTCACAAAGCGCCATAAAGTCACCTGTTTTCTATTATTCCTCACTACCCCTCAGGCACTCACTTTGTTCGTGCCAGTTCCCCTGACAAGGGGAGCCTTGATAGGTTTGGCAAATTGATTTTCCTTGAGCCTTGAGCCTTACAGCCAAAGGCTGTTTCTTGAGCCTAATTCAGCGGAGAGTTTTCACTCTCGTCGGGATTTGCGTGGTTGTTGACTGCGACGCTGCTCTTGTCGAGTTTCATCATCGGGATGAGCAGTCCCGGCATACCCGCCGTTGCCGTAAGGGTGTTGACCGTCTGGCGCAGGAAGGGAAACATCTGGTCAAAGGAGCCGGTGTGAATATCGGGCTTCTGCTCGTCGGGGGAGTAGGTGAATTCCGCCACCATCTCGATGCGGATTTCAAACGGATTCATATCGCTGTCCGCAATGCGGAAATCAAGAATGCCGACGCAGCGGTTCTCCGCGTCGATGTAGTTGACATTGTATTTCACCTGATTTTGCAGTTTCAGTTCGGTGCCGTTCGGTACCTTGTTTTCAAAATTGATGGAATTGATTTTGTATCCTTTGAGTTCTATCATTTTCTTACCTCACCATTTTTACATTATTCAGCTTGATATCCTCGTACTCGCTGTCCGCGGCAGTGCCTTCGAATCGCAGCAGTTCGAGATTTTCCACCTCTGCGGCGTCGATGGCGTGCTTGTAATTTTCGCACAGTCTGCCCCACGAGGTTTTTGTTTTCATAATCGTAACATCCTTCGCATAGCGCAGGAAGAAGGCGGAGTTGTCGCTCTTCTCCACCCCGTAATCGAGGCAGGGGCGCAGGTCGTAGAGTCCGCAGTCCCATTTGGATGTCTTGGTCAGTTCTACGCGGCAGTTTTCAAAGGTGACGTCCTCGATGACATTTTCCGCGTTGCCGTGGATGAGCACACCGTTTTCGCCCTTTGCCGTGACGTTGAAGAAGCGGATGTTTTTAATATGTCCGCTCTTTGTATTTTCGTCGCGGTTAAAAGTTGTGATGACAATCGGCTCCGCCGTGCCCCACCAGTCGGGACAGAAGCGTCGCGTCTCGATGATGATGTTCGAGTACGATACATTCTCGACATTGCCGCCGTCACGAATCTGAATGGAGATGCCGCGGTTCGATTTGCTGATGATACAGTTGGAGACCGTTACGTTGCGGAAATCGCCGACACCCTCGGTACCGATTTTAATCGCAGCCGAAGTCGACACAAGCGTGCAGCCGTCGATTAAGATATTCTCGCACGGTCCGTACTCGCTGTTGCCCTTGGAAGTTTTCAGGCAGATGCAGTCGTCGGCGCAGGTGATGTGGCATCCGATGATGCGTACATTGCTGCAGTGGTCGGGGTCGATACCGTCGGAATTGGCGACGTCAAGGTCGTTGAGAATGCGGATGCGGTCAATCAGCACATCGTCGCAGCCTGCGGGATGCAGCGTCCAGAACGGCGCATCCACTACCGTGAATTCCTTAAAGGTGATATGGTCGCTCTGTTCAATATAGATAGCGGTCGGGCGCGGGTAGAAATCGCCCGTCACATAGTATCTGTCCTTGCGCTGTACGAATGCGTGACCGTTGGCGTCAATCACACCCTCGCCGCTGATGGTACAGCCGTCCGCCTCAAAACCGTAGATAAATACGAAACTCGGCTTGCCCGTAACAGGATTGCCAATGAGTGCGGTTTTCGGGTCGTTAATCAGCTTGTTCGGACGGATATAACCGTCGATATTGCCCGTTGCTTTGAGGCGCGCACCCTTTTGGATATGTAAATCGACATTTTTCTTCAGTCGGATGGAATCGCTGTAAAAAACCTTGCCGCTTTGCAGCACAACCTGTCCGCCGCCATTTTTTGCGCAGTCGTCGATGGCGTGCTGAATGGCAAAGGCGTCGTTTGTTCTGCCGTCGCCCTTGGCGCCGTATTGCATGACATTGTATTCTTTCATATCATCACCTCATACAATGTATCATAACATATAAATTAGATATTTACAACATCATTTAATTGGTATATGATATATCTGACAGATTTTGGAGGGATAGTTTGAAACCGGACGGAAAACGCATTGAACTGCTTGACGAACTGCGCGGACTTGCGATTGTCGCGATGCTCGTGCACCATACATTCTACGATATCGGCTTTGTGCTCGGACTCGACTGGGGCTATACGGTGTTTGATAAACTCTGTGTACTGCAGCCGCTTTTCTGGGCGATTTTCATCATCATTTCGGGCATTTGCTCGCGCCTGTCGCGCAATACATTGCGGCGCGGCGCGATTGTGCTCGGCGCAGGACTGCTCGTGACGCTCGTCACCGCCGTCATTATGCCGAAAATCGGAATAGAGGGCGCCGAGATTTATTTCGGCATTCTCTCGTGCCTCGGTGCGTGTATGATAATCACGGGTGTGTGTATGCCCCTTATTGAAAAAATGAATTACAAACTCGGTATGCTCATTTCAGCGTTTCTCTTTGCCGTGACTTACGGCATTTCGACGGGCAAAATCCTGTTCGGCATCGTGAAACTCCCCGCGGCGCTCTATACGACAAATTACCTGATGCCGCTCGGTATTTACTCCGACAGCTTTCAGAGTGCGGACTATTTTGCGCTGATACCGTGGCTTTTTATGTTCTTATTCGGCGCGTTCCTCGGTAAATTGGCAAAGGACGGCGCTTTCCCGCAGTGGACTTATCAAAAACACGCACGGGCATTCGCCTTCGTCGGGCGCAACAGTTTATGGTTTTACCTTGCGCACCAACCCGTGCTGTACGGCGTGATGTATGCGGTATCGTTTATCATGTATTTGATATATAAATAAGAGGACTTACTATGGCTAAGAGGACAAAACTTGCGGACAGAAAACTTCCCGACTATACCCGCGGGGAAGAAATTATGAATATGGTGACCCACATCGTCGGTGCGGCATTCGGACTTGTGGCGCTCGTGCTGTGCATCGTTTTTTCGCTGCTCAGGCATAATTGGTGGGGCTTTGCGGGCGGTCTCGTCTACGGGCTGATGATGATTTATCTGTATACGATTTCGAGCGTGTACCATGGGCTGATTCCCGAGAAGCCGAAGAAGGTGATGCAGGTGCTCGACCATTGCTCGATTTTTGCGATGATATTCGGCTCGTATGTGCCCGTGCTGTTGACGGGCATTCGCCGCCAGAGCATAGTGTTGTTCATCATCCTTTTTGTATTGGTGACGGTCGGCTGCGTCGTGTGTATCGTGTTTACCGCGATTGACTGGAAGAAGTACGCCGTTATCTCGATGACGGGTTATTTCGCCATTGGCTGGGCTGCCATTTTAGTCCTCTATCCGCTCTATAAGGAGTACGGTATCGAGATGCCGCTCTGGCTCATCGGCGGCGGACTTGCCTATACGCTGGGCATCATCTTCTTTGCCTACGGTAATAAGATACGCTACTTCCATAGCGTATTCCACCTCTTTATTCTCCTCGGCAGCGCTCTGCACTTCGTCGCCATTTTAAAATTCTGTATCCTCGAAACCTTCACCCCGATATACTTTCATTAAAAAACCGCAACCATTTGCCCCGCTTGTCATAAGGAGGTCACGGTTTAAGTTGTCCGCTTTCACCCATCTTGGCGATTAAAAATCGCCTGAATACGCGAGTATGCAGACAATTTTGTAATCACCAACCTGAATAAAATCAAACAACTTAAACTGCTTTGCACCTCAAAATCAAATATTTTGTGCAAGTAGCAGGCATAAATCAATGGCAAGGCTGGCGCCTTGCCATTGATTTTAACGAACTAATTGTGCAAAAGAGTTGATTGTTGAGGCGTAACATCCTTATGAAAAGCGGGGCTTTGGTGACATAGTCAATATTTAGTAGACACAAAAAAGAATTAAGCTGCCAGTTCAATACGATATTGGACTGGCGTTTTTTTATTAAGTTTTCTTAAAGGTTTGA
>SVOG01000035.1 GCA_015066525.1 Oscillospiraceae bacterium
TGAGAAGTACTTCTTGCCAGCGTCAGTTCTCTCCTTCTTGTATGTACCTGCAACGGGGTGCTGGAAACGAGTGGGGTTAGTTGAGTTACCTGTGATAGAAACGTCAACGTTCTCCTTCCACATGATAGCAACGCCCTCTGTTACGTCGTTAGCGCCGTAGCAGTTAACCTTTGAACGCAGACCTGTGGAGTAAGCCTTGCGGAATACTTCCTTAACTTCGCCAGTAGCGTAGTCCATTTCAGTCTCAACGTATGTAAAGCCGTTAACTCTTGCGATGATCTGAGCGGCGTCCTTACCAAGACCGTTCAGGATAACACGCAGGGGCTTCTGACGAACCTTGTTAGCCTTCTCAGCGATACCGATAGCGCCCTCAGCAGCAGCGAATGACTCGTGACCAGCCAGGAAAGCAAAGCACTCTGTATCTTCCTCAAGGAGCATCTTGCCCAGGTTACCGTGACCAAGACCTACCTTACGCTGGTCAGCAACAGAACCGGGGATACAGAAAGCCTGGAGACCCTCACCGATTGCAGCAGCAGCGTCAGCAGCCTTTGTGCAGCCCTTCTTGATAGCGATAGCGCAGCCTACGGTGTAAGCCCACTTTGCATTCTCAAAGCAAATCGGCTGGATGCCTTCTGTGATTTTATAAGGGTCGAAGCCCTTAGCCTGGCAGATTTCTCTGCACTCTTCGATTGACTTGATGTCGTATTTAGCGAGAACGGCAAGGATTTGCTTTTCTCTTCTTTCATATGATTCAAATAAAGCCATGATATAATCCTCCTGTTCTTACTCTTTACGCGGGTCGATTACTTTAACAGCGTCGTCCACTCTGCCGTACTGTCCCTGCGCCTTTTCAAATGCGGTGTTAGCGTCGTCGCCGGCTTTGATGAAATCCATCATCTTGCCGAAGTTTACGAACTTGTAGCCGATGATTTCGTCGTCCTCATCGAGAGCGATGCCGGTGATATAACCGTCGGTCATCTCGAGATAACGCGGACCCTTAGCGATAGTGCCGTAAAGGGTACCAACCTGGGAGCGAAGTCCCTTGCCGAGGTCCTCAAGA
This sequence comes from Oscillospiraceae bacterium, assembly GCA_015066525.1. Classification (GTDB taxonomy): domain Bacteria; phylum Bacillota; class Clostridia; order Oscillospirales; family Acutalibacteraceae; genus Eubacterium_R. The sequence goes on from SVOG01000035.1 coordinate 1,061, forward strand.
CCTGCGCCGATGACGAGACCGCCCTCGGAGAATGCAGACTGTGTACGACCGTAGACAATCTGGAGGAAGAGTTCGCGCATAGCGGTGTTAATAGCGTCGCAAACGAGGTCGGTATTGAGCGCTTCGAGAATCGTTCTGCCGGGGAGAATCTCAGAAGCCATAGCAGCCGAGTGGGTCATACCCGAGCAACCGATTGTCTCAACGAGAGCCTCCTGGATAACGCCCTCCTTGACATTGAGGGTAAGCTTACAGGTACCCTGCTGAGGAGCACACCAGCCAATACCGTGTGTAAAGCCGGAAATGTCGCTGATTTCCTTAGCCTTTACCCACTTTGCCTCTTCCGGAATCGGTGCAGCACCATGTGCCACGCCCTGATGTACCGGACACATCATTTCAACTTCGTGTGAATAAATCATATCCATACTCCTTTGTTTTAGAATAATATAAATAATTCTTTTATATCTTTTATATTATAACGAATAATGATGTCAACTGCAAGAGAAAATAGAATTTTTTTGAAAAACAGTAACGGGAGGGCGTGTGCCCTCCCGTTATGCTTTGAAGTATTACTTTGTTTTGACGGATTTTGCCTTGGACCATCCTGAATAGTATTTTGTCTTGCCAACCGTCTTATAGGTACGGATGCGGACGTAGTAGGTCTTCTTCGCCTTGAGCTTCTTAACAGTAGTCTTCACGGTCTTATTCTTCTTGACGGTAACGGTTTTGTTGCCCTTCTTGAAGTTCTTATCCGTCGAGTACTGAATCTGGTAGCCCGTGGTTTGCGTTGTCTGCTTCGTCCAGGTTGCCGTAAACGCTTTCTTGCCCTTGGTCAATTTCTTAAGGCTCGTGCCCTTCGGGTTAATCTTAAAGGTGAGCGTTTTGCTGCCGGTGTAATTACCCTTAAAGGTAATTTTAACCTTATAGCTGCCGATAGCCTTTCTGCCCTTGGGGTAGGATACGGTATACTGGGAGGCGGCAATCGTTTTGCCCTTTGCATCCTTAACCGTTACGCCCGGTTTTTTCACCTTGCCGTCGTAGGTATAGGCGGCTTTGGTGAGGGCAACGGTTTTAATGGCGGGGATGGCGTTCCATTCGGTATTGCCCTTATGCGCACATGCTGTGCAGACATAAGTATATGAGCCGTTTTTGCCGATGCCGGCGGGTGACGCCACCTTTTTGTACTGATGCACCGCAATATCCGTTTGCGCGCCGCAGGAGCATTCCTTGTAATGGGAATGATCGGTGATAACCCAGCTGCCGTAGGAGTGGGTGTGGATAGCCGGGAATATGTAGGTAATCACCGCGGAGCCGCCGCCGATGGTGACCTCCACATTTACATTGCTGCATACCTTGTTATCCACCACAACTTTAAGCGGATTTTTGTCGTCGCGCTTGAACTTGGCAGCCGGTACGCCGTCGAGCTCCCTGGGGAACAGCGTAATCTGAACGGCGTAGGTTTTGTCCTTCTGGAAGGTGGCGTTTTTGCTCATATAGCTGAAGTTGCCCTGCTTGTCGCAGGTGCCCCAGCCAACGCCGCCGACCACATAATCGCTGCTGTAATCTTCCGGCGCATATACTGCGTCGGCAGGCAGTTTAATATTATAATCGGGCGTTTTGCCCACTTCGGGCGCGGTGATACCGGAAAAGTTCACCTTTTCCACGGTCTGAATGCTGCAATCAAGCGGCTTCGAGCCGGCATGCGCATAGGTGGTAAACGGGCTGAACTGCGGCTCTTCGGCTGTTCCGTTAGATGTGGTGCTGCCGTTGAAGTACACCTTATACGACGGATTGCCGTTATTGGTGGCAAAGCTGAAGCCGTTCGCCGTGTCGGCAATCAGGTCCGCATGCACCGTATACACATGATTGGGCAGGAACACATCGGTGGACTCCATAATTTCGCCGTCCGTGCCGACGGTTTCATCCACCCAATAAATGCCGTTTTTCTGCCAGCTGCTGTTGGACGCTTTGAGTGAATAGCCCGTATTGGCAAGCGTTGCCGTATAGCTTGGGTGCTTGCCCGCCACAGGCATTTCTATATCATTAATCTTGATTTCATTAATGACGGAGTCGCTCACTTCGCCGAATTGAACGGTAACGGCAATCGCCTTTTCGAGCGAATTGGTTTTGTAGCGTTTTACGGTTGCCGCCTTGCCGTCCACCTTGGCGTTGACCGCAGGCAGCACATCGGCGTAGTTGGCAAAGTAGTAAGCGCTTGCATCCGAAATGAATACGGGAATGGTTGCCGAATAGCGATGTCCTTCAACGAATTTTGTGCTTGAAGTAATCTCTGAATTCGTTGTTTCATCTCTCCAGACAATCGGGTGCTTGGTCAGGTTAAGACTGTATTTTGCGCCCGCAGCCTTGCTGACGCTTGTATCGGGCGTTGCGTTCTCCTTGGGAGAGGTAAGTCCCGAAAGCTCCACCTTTTTCACCTCGGGCGAAAGGATGTCAATCACCTTGCCCTCTTTGACCAGCGTGCCGCAATCGGTGCAATAGGTATCGCCCGTGTAGCCCGTAGTGGTCAGCGTTGCATCCACTGCGTCCACCACCTTTGTGTTGGCGTGAACGCGCGGCGTTGTTTTGCCGCGGATGATTGCCTTACACTTGCTGCACTTGGAATCGCCGGAATAGCCGTAGGTGGTGCAGGTGCCCGCCTTTTCGGTGCCTGCAATCGCCGTGATAACACCGGTGTGCTCCTTGCCGCCCGGGATAGCTTCGCCGTACTTTTTCACATTGCCACATTCAAGGCAAATCGTGTTGCCCGTATAGCCGTTCTTGGTGCAGACGGGGTCGTAGGCGCCCACGGTTTCCGTGGCACCCGTGTGCGTGCAGTCTGCGGACGCGATTTTCGGCTCAAAGGTGAACTCGCCGCCGCCCGTCCAGCCATCAAAATTGGTGGGAATGGTGCACTTTATCTTCCACTTGCCACCGTTTACGGGGGTGAGGTTAAAGTAGTTGGTGACGTTGATTTTTTTGCCGTACATCGAAGTGTCCTTCGGCGTATAGTAAACCGTCCAGCCCGTACATCTGGGGTTGGTTTTATTGATAAGATTGTTCTTTGCGTAGGTGGACGGAGAGAACACGATTACCAAATCGTCGCCGCTCTGCACCAGGTCGGCGCTTGCCGAGCCGTACTGCACGTAAACCAGGTCATTGCTCTTGGTCCAGTTTGCTTTTGTCGGCGTGCCGTTAACATTGCGGTAGAGCGTGTCCTTTGACCAATGCTCGCAAACATCGCATTCGCGGTAGGGCGTTCCCTTGCCGTCGCCGCTTGTCCACGGGGTGCTCTGACGCGCCCAGTTGCGCCATTCGTGTGGTTCAAGCGTGGTTTCTTCGCACTTGCCGCCGGAGCCGTTGTAATCGCACTTCAGGCGGTGCTGAACAAAGCTGTCGTAGCTGTAGTCCACTTCGGAATTATTGTATGTGTGGTCGTGCTCCATCACATATTTTTCGTAGCCGCAATCGGTGCAGGTTCTCACCCACCATTTGCGTCCTGCCGTGTCGGTAACATATTTCTTTTTGTCGCCCGCGCTGTAGCCGAAGTGGTGACTGTAGGTCTTCTTTTTTGATTCCTCGCAGCCGTCGGCGTGGCACATCATATAATGCCCCAAATCCTCGTAAACGGTAACGCTTTTGCCGGTGTTCAGCGGCAGCGTGAATTTAACCTTGCGGACGGGAACCACCTTGTCGTAAATATGCTTAACAACCAGCTGCGCCGCCTTGGTATAAGCGGTGGAGCCGCCCTTGTTGGTGATTTTGCATCTGAAATAGATGTCGTACATACAGTTGTCGCAGCGAACCGCCACCTTGAGGTTGGGCGTTTTGGAGCCCTTAATCAGCGGGTACTGGCAGCCGAAGTCGGAGGTATAATCATCCTTCAGGGCAACCCAGTTGCCGTCGTCGATTCTGCGCTCCCACTGATAGGTAACATCGGAGTTGGAGTAAACGCCGGTGCTGAAGGTTTTAATCAGATTGCTTTCGTGGTACTGGTCATCAAGGCTGAGCGCATCGTTACTGGAAACCGGAGCAGTAACGTCCTTGGGCTGCTTGAGAATAATCAGCGTGTCGCTTTTGCTTGCGCCGCAGACCGTGCAGGTGCCGTAGACGTTAAAGGTATGGTTTGCCACATTTGACCTGTGGTTAGGCTCATCGCAGAATCTGCAGTTTTGCCAGTGCTGCGTGCCGTTGTAATCCCAGCGTGATTCGGGATCCTTGGCGTGAGCGCCGTGAAGATGTCCGTTGTGAACGGTGTCGATATGATCTTCAAAATCATCGTCGCAAATGCAGCGCTCATCAACGTTCGGGCAATCGCAGCCCGCGTCCTTGCAGCGTTCAACGCAGCATTCGCGGCAAAGGTATTCGCCCGCTGCCTCGCAGCTCATACACTGCACAACATCGCAGAAGCAGTCGCCGCAATCCGCGCAAAAATGCTCCTCGTAATCAGGGTCTTCCACGCACATACCGAGCGAGCAATCGCTCTCTGCGATGCAGCATTCCAGACAGAAACCGCAGAGGTCGCACTGCTCCACCGCGCAAAACGGTGTGCCGCAGTTTTCGCAGATATGGTCAAGCCAATCGCTGTCTTCTATGCAGTATTCGCCGCATTCGCAACCCTCGCTCTGCGCGTTTTCAAGGCAGCAGTCGGGGCAGAACCCGCAAATATCGCAGAGTTCCAGACCTTCGTCATAAAGGCATCTGTTGCACTGCTCGCAAATCTGACATTCGTTGGAGCAGTGGCTCCTTGTGTTTGTGATTTCGCAGGGGTCGGTTTCACCCTCAAAGCAGTAATCGCAAATCGGACAGTGCGTATTATGAACAAACTCAATGCAGTCCTCGCAGTAGCCGCAGCTGTCGCAGATATCCTTGCAGTCGCGGCAAACAAAGCAGCTTTTGCACACCTGGTCTTCATCGCCGTCAAAGCACTGAAAACAGTTCACGCAGTGGTCGTTGCCGCCGATGGCGCAAGCCTCGCACCTGTGACACTCGTCGCAGAAATTGCCTTCGTTTTTCAGGCAACAGCCGCAGTCGGCGCAGTGCGTTGTTTCGTAGCAATCCGAATTTGCCGCTTCCTCGGAGCAGAGTCCGCAGTTATCGCAAACCCAGTCGCCCCAATTATAGTGGCCGCATACTTCGCACACCTCGCCGTCCCAAACCTCTTCGGAACGCGCCAACGCCTGAAACGGCGCCATTGAGGTCATCGTTAGCACCATTGTCAGTGCCATCAGTAAACTGAAAATCCGTTTTTTCATAGCTTTTTCCTTTCGTTTTGCCGGGGGTTAACTATCGAAAAATGCCGCAAGGCGGCTACACCTCATCCGTCGGCTTCGCCGCCACCTTCTCCTCAAGGAGAAGGCAAATAGGTAGAAAAATATAAAGTCTGTAACCTTGCGGTTGCGGGCTTTATATTTCCTTTGCGTGGCGGCGGGTTGCCCCGCCGCGTGGGTTTATGTTCGTTTTAATGCTTGTTATTTTCTGGTTTTGAATTCCTTTACGGGTGACCAATTAGCCGAATAAATCTTCTTAGTACGTCCTTTGCTGTCCTTAACGGTTTTGTAGGTGCGAATCTTGAAGTAATACTTGGTATTCTTCTTCAGACCGGTAATCTTCTTGACCGTGGTTTTGTTGCTTGTCACCGTCACGGTCTTATTGTTCTTTTTGAAACCGCCGCTGGTGGAGTACATAATCTCGTAGCCGGTTGTGCCCTTTGTTTGCTTGTTCCACTGGGGCGAAATCCAATTCTTGCCCGTGGAAGCGGTTTTAAGCAGCGTGGTGCCCTTGGGAAGAATGCTGAAGGTTACGGTCTTGCTGCCCGAATAATTGCCCTTAAACGCAATCTTGATGGAGTATTCGTTAATTGTTCTCGGGCTTTTTGCGCTGTAGGTGAGCGTGTAATCGGTATTGTTTTTGAGCAGCTTGGAGCCGTTGTAAACCTTAACGGCGGGCTTGTGCACCTTGCCGTCGTAGGTGTAGCTTTTTGCCGAAAGAGTAACCTTTGCGGCAGAGCCCATCGCCTTTCTTGTAATCTTGAAGGTGCCGGAGCGTGTGCCTGCATAGTCGCCCTTGCCGGTGATGGTATAGCTTGCTGTGCCGGCGTTGATATTGTTTTTGTAGGTAACGCTGTAATCGGTGCCTTCCACAAGCTTTTTGCTGCCGTCATATACCGCCTGCACCGCCTTTTTGGCGCTGCCCGAGTAAGTGTAAACATACTGGCTTGAAACGCCTGTAACGCTGCAATCGTTGATGTTTTTGAGGCATTTGCCCAGCGTAACAATCACAATCTCCACATCCGTGTGATTTTCACGCTGGCGGAAATGCGGCGTGATATTGGCGCTGTTGCCGTTATAGGTGGCGCTACTGAGACCGTCGAGCGTGTAGCCGAAGTTTGCCGTCACCGCCATTTCCTTGGTGTAGCTGTGGCCGAACACAAATGTATCGCCGGGCACTAAATATCTGTTGTCCGTGAGGTCGTAGAAGCCCACGCCGTAGCAGATTTCTCTGCCGTCATTATCCGTGGGAGAAACGACATACTTATCTTCCTCGGGGGTAAAGCTCCAGCTCGGCGAAGAGCCCGCAAAGAACTTATCGGTGCCCTTGAGCTTAATGGTTTTGATGCTGCCTTTGCACAGATAGGTGCCGTAAATCTGCAGATACTTCCTACAGGGCGCCCAGTCAACATGATAAAACGCCATTGCCTGCGCGTTAAACTCTGTGCCGTTGACATAAACCCCCACATCGTGAGCAATATCGCCCGTTGCAGTCTGCTGCTCTTTGGTGGCAAACTCATAGCCGTCATTGGCTTTAAGACGGATATAAAAGCGATAGTTTTTAGCTGCTTCAAAGGTATCGTTTACGGTGAGGTCGGTTTCGGTGGAGTCGTCCGTCCACTTAACCGCGCCGCCGACAAAGCCCGGGTCATCCTGTACGGTGTACAGCGAATACGCGTCGCCGCCGGCTACCGTGAACGCAGTGCTCATCTTTTCACCGACATTGGGGAAAACGAAGTCGCGGATGCTGACGCTGCTGATAACCTGATTCGGCTGACAGTTGGAAAGCCGGAGCGCAACATCAAATGCCCCGGTTTCGCCGGGAAGTTCCTCCAGTCCGGCAACCGCGCCGTCCATCGTGCATTCCACATTGGAGGTTTCGAGATAATAGCCGTTGTTCAGCCTGATGCGCGCCGTCACGACATAATTGTGGCCTGTTTTGAACACGGCGTTGGGGGTGAGTCCCACGCCTTCGGTCGCATCATACCAGGAAACACCGTTGTTGTAGGCAGTGGTGTCGATATAATACGCGCTGCTGTTTGTGGACAGCTGAAAGACCGGTGAATCGCCGGTGTACGGCGTCTTGACTCCCGTTATGCTCACAGCCGTAACAGGGGTGTCTGCAAAAGCGGACAAATCCATACCTGCGCACATACTGAGCATCATCAATAATGCCAGGAATAAAGATAATGATTTTTTCATAAATTTCCTCCTTTGCTGATTCAAGGTATACTTCATTTTCATTATATCTGACAAAAAATTAAAAGTCACTAGCACAAGTGACAGTAACAGAAAAAAGTTTTGAGTTTTGAGATTTGAGTTTTGAGTAGCAAATGTACTGCGTCGCTGCCTTTTACAGCTCAACGCTCAAAACGGTTTGTCTAACAAAAAAATCCCGACATAAGTCGGGATTTTTATGGAATTAATATCTCTTTCTGACTACATACGAGGTATGGAGTGCGTGGTGAGCCTTCGGACCGCCGAAGCCGTCGAACCACTCATCATAGAGCGTCTTGATAACGGGTGACTCGTGAGACATTCTCAAAGGCATATCCTTATCCTGGTCGTAAAGAGCCTTTGCGCGAACTGCCTTGAGGTCAACCGTATCGCGTACATACTGAGGCTGAATCGGCTGACCGCCGCCGTGGACGCAGCCGCCGGGACAACCCATAATCTCGATGAAGCCCCAACCTTCCGGATTGCCTGCAGCGAGTTTGTCCATAACTTCCTTCGCTGCTGCCGCGCCGGATGCTACGCAGAGTTTCAGCGGTGTGCCGCCAACCTCTACGGTCGCTTCCTTGATGCTGTCAGTACCGCGCACTGCCTCGAGGTCGATAGCCTCGGTAGCGCCGTTGAGCCAAGCGTTTGCCGTTCTGACTGCCGCTTCCATAACGCCGCCGGTTGCGCCGAAGATAACTGCGGCACCGGTATCGTCACCGAGAGGTGAATCAAACTCTTCGTTCGGAAGGGTATTGAAGTTGATACCCAGACGCTTCATCATTCTTGCCGCCTCACGGGTGGTAAGCGCGATGTCTACATCGGGAACGCCTGCTGCGTTCTGGTCGTCACGGGTAATCTCGAACTTCTTAGCAGTACAGGGCATAACCGATACGACAACGATGTTGGCAGGGTCAAGTCCCATCTTTTCTGCATAGTAGGTCTTGATAACCGCACCTGCCATCTGCTGAGGAGATTTACAGCTCGAGAGATGACCGATGAGCTCGGGATAATAGAACTCGCAGAACTTAACCCATCCGGGTGAACAGGAGGTAATCATCGGAAGAGTACCGCCGTTCTTAATTCTCTCAACGAGCTCGTTTGCCTCCTCTACGATGGTGAGGTCAGCACCGAAGTCGGTATCGAATACCTTGTCAAAGCCGAGACGGCGAAGTCCCGCAACCATCTTGCCCTCAACGTTGGTGCCAATCGGCATATCGAAGCACTCGCCGATGGTAGCACGGATGGAGGGAGCCGTCTGAACAACGACATACTTATCGGGGTCTGCAAGCGCAGCCCATACCTTATCGGTATCGTCCTTCTCCGTAAGAGCGCCGGTCGGGCAAACCGCCGTACACTGACCGCAGGAGATACACGGTGTGTCATTCAGCGAAAGACCGAAGGGCTGACCAATCTGGGTGTCGAAACCGCGGTCGTTCGGGCCGATGACGCTGACATACTGCTGCTTACAAGCAGCGACGCAGCGACGGCAGAGAATGCACTTATTATTATCACGAACGAGGTGAGCCGTGCTGGTGTCGAGCTCGTAGTGAGGCTTTTCGCCCTCAAAGCTGGACTCCTCAACGCCGTACTCGTTGCAGAGCTTCTGCAGCTCACAATTTGTTGAGCGTGAACAGGAAAGGCACTTCTTCTCGTGCGTCGAAAGAATGAGCTCGAGAGTGGTCTTTCTTGCCTTTTGAATTTTATCCGTATTGGTAAGCACCTCCATACCCTCGGAAACGGGGTATACGCAGGCGGTTACCTGTCTGAAACCTCTGCCTTCGTTTGCTTCAACGATGCAAATACGGCAGGCACCGATTTCATTAATTTTCTTCATATAGCACAGTGTCGGAATCTCGATACCAATCTGGCGGGCAGCTTCGAGGATGGTTGAGCCCTTGGGTACACTTGTCGCTATGCCATTGATTTTAACATTAACCATATCCATATTAAACAGGCTCCTTTCTTACTGCTTGCTGATTGCCTTGACTTTACACTTGCTCATACATACGCCGCACTTGATACACTTGCTCGGGTCGATTTCGTAAGAAGCGAGCTTGTGGCCGGGTGCTGTGTAATCCGTCTTATGAATCGTGCTGACAGGACAGTTACCTGCGCAAAGGCCGCAGCCGATACACTTATCCTTGTCAATCGTATATGTAAGAAGGTCCTTACATACACCTGCGGGACACTTCTTGTCCTGAACGTGAGCGATATACTCGTCACGGAAGAACTTGAGTGTAGCAAGTACCGGGTTCGGGGCTGTCTGTCCGAGACCGCAAGCGGAATTTGCCTTGATATAGTAGCAAAGCTCCTCCAGCTTGTCGAGGTCTTCCATCGTGCCCTTACCCTGGGTAATCTTATCAAGCATTTCGAGAAGTCTCTTCGTGCCGACACGGCAGGGGGTACATTTACCGCAGGACTCATCCACCGTGAACTCAAGGAAGAATTTAGCGATATCCACCATACAGGTGTCTTCATCCATAACGATAAGACCGCCCGAGCCCATCATACAGCCCATTGCAAGGAGGTTGTCGTAGTCAATCTCGGTGTCGATGCGGGATGCGGGAATACATCCGCCGGAAGGTCCGCCCGTCTGAGCAGTCTTGAACTTCTTACCGTTGGGGATACCGCCGCCGATATCATAGATAATCTCGCGAAGCGTGGTACCCATCGGTACCTCTACGAGACCGGTGTGCTTAATCTTACCGCCGAGCGCGAATACCTTGGTACCCTTGGATTTCTCCGTACCCATGGACGCAAACCAGTCCGCGCCCTTGAGGAGAATCTGGGGAATGTTGGCAAAGGTCTCAACGTTATTCTCAACGGTCGGCTTGCCGTAAAGTCCCTTAACCGCCGGGAACGGAGGTCTCGGACGCGGCTCACCGCGGTTACCCTCGATGGAGGTCATAAGAGCCGTCTCCTCACCGCAAACGAATGCGCCTGCGCCGAGACGGATTTCCATATCGAAATCAAAGCCGGAATCAAAGATATTCTTGCCGAGGAGTCCGTACTCTCTCGCCTGGTCAATCGCAATCTGGAGTCTGTGTACCGCGATGGGATACTCCGCACGGACATAGACATAACCCTTGGTGGCGCCGATTGCGTAACCGCAGATAGCCATTGCCTCGATGATGCAGTGCGGGTCGCCCTCAAGAACCGAACGGTCCATAAACGCACCCGGGTCGCCCTCGTCGGCGTTACATACGACATACTTCTGGTCAGCCTTGTTCGGCGCGCAGAGAGACCATTTGAAACCGGTCGGGAATCCGCCGCCGCCTCTGCCGCGAAGACCGGAGTCGGATACGCACTTGATGACGTCCTCGGGCGTCATTTCGGTAAGTACCTTACCGAGTGCTGCGTAACCGTCAACAGCGATATACTCATCAATATTTTCAGGGTCGATAACACCGCAGTTTCTGAGTGCTACACGGTGCTGCGCCTTGTAGAAATCGGTGTCGTTAAGCGATACGAGACCGTCCTCGAGTTCCTCCTTGGGCGTGCTGGTCTCGTCATAGACAAGACGGTCAACAATTCTTCCCTTGAGAAGATGCTCTTCAACAATCTCCTTAACATCGCTCGGCTTAACCTGGCTGTAAAATGTGCCTTCGGGGTAAACGATGACAACCGGACCGAGTGCACACAGACCGAAGCAGCCGGTCTGAACGAGTTTAATCTCGCCCGAAAGACCGTTAGCGTCGATGTGCTCTCTGAAAGCTTCCTGGATTGCTTTACTTCCCGAAGAGGTACAGCCGGTACCGCCACAGATTAATACTTGTGAACGAATCATTTACTCTACCTCCGTTAATTATGCTTCGTTATTTGAAATCGTATATTCGTTGATGACTTTACCTCCGTGAAGGTGGATTTCAGCAACGTCCTTTGCCTTTTCAGGCGTCATCTTGACATAGGTCACCTTTTCCTTGCCTGCCTCGAAAACCTCGACAACGGGCTCGAACTGGCAAATACCTATGCAGCCCGTCTGAGAAACCGTTACCTTGTCGCTGAGGCCGAGTCTGTTGACCTCTTCTACAAAGGTATTGAGCACGGGTCGTGCACCCGCTGCGATACCGCAGGTAGCCATACCGACTACGACACGGATGTCACTGCTGCCTTCGCGAAGAACAACCTTGTCCTTCATCTTCTCTCTGATGGCTTGAAGTTCTGCTAATGATTTCATACTTTCAATCCTTCCTGTTCCTTATTTGTATTTATATAATTAATTAAATTATAACCTAATTAGTGATTAGTTGTTAGTGGTTAGTGATTAGTGTCGGGTGGGCTCTGCCCACACCCGATTATAATTCGGCGTATTGCTCTTTGAGGTATTCCTCAATCCATTTGATGACATCGTAGGTGTCAAGCGGTACGTCGCCGAGCACCTGACGCAGTTCCCTCGTGTCGAGGTTTACCTCGCCGCTCTCCGTCTTGTGAACGAAGAGGAAATCCGTATCGGGATGTCCCTGAATGAGCGTTGTCACCGACGAAATCACATCGCCCAGCGGTGTGAAATCGAGATGATTCTTATAAAATGTTGCGCAAACCTCGGTGCCGTGGTCGCCGGGGTGTTCCTCCGCCGTTTTGGACTGCACGGTGAGGGTGCCCCCGGTCTGCTCCGCCGCTAATTTCAAAAGCGGCACGCCGAGTCCGACCTTGCGGGTGGTACGGGTGGTATAAAACGGGTCAATCACTGACCGCACAACCTCCTCGCTCATACCGCAGCCGTCATCCTTAAAAGTGAGGGTAAGGGTATCCCCTTTTTCCTCAATGATGATCTGCGTGAGCGTTGCGCCCGCCTTCACCGAATTCTCGGCAACATCGAGAATGTTAAGTGATAGTTCTTTCATTTTATAATTGAGAATTGAGGGATGGCGTTGCCCTCACCCGTTCTATAACAGCCGTGCGAAGATTCCCCTGTGAGGGGAAATGTCCGCTTGCGGACAAAAGGGTGAGGAGCCCGCTCCAAGGGGCACCATCAATTCTCCATTCTCCATTCTACATTCTTAATTGTTCGAAAATCTTTTTTCGAACGAGAGCGCTGCTGTAAGGCTCATCGTCAATTTCAAAATAGTTTTCCTTATCCCGCATATTCTCAAGATAATGGGCGTCGGAACTGATGACGACCTTCTTGTCCTCGAGATGATATTTTGCGACATATTCGGCGACCTTTTCCCGTCGGTTAATCTCCACAACGTCAAAATGCGGCGTTTCGGGAAACGTACCGAGCACGGAGATAATGCCGTTTGCCTGGCGGTCGATATGTGCGGGATAGCAGATACCGCCAAACTGAGCGACGAAGGCGGGCACTTCCTCGAGCGACACGGTGGTCGCGTTGGAGAGGAGGTACTCATCCTCGCCGATGACATTGTCCTCGCCGTCGGTGATGAACTGATTGCCGAAAATTTCTTTCTTATTCTTAATCTTGATTCTGCGCGCGTCAACCGCTTCGTCAAACGCCATCGCGTCCTCAAGATTTTCAAAGAGGCAGACCACATGGATATCCTCGCTCGTGGTCAGTTCCATTCCTGCCACGGGAATCACGCCGTAGCGCTTACACGCTTCGAAAAACGCGGGGCAGTTCTTACAGGTATTATGGTCGGTCAGCGCAATGACATTCAGTCCGCAGAGCGTCGCCATACCCGCGATATTATTCGGCGTACTGTCGTCGTCACCGCAGGGGGAAAGGCAGGAATGCAGATGAAAATCGTAATAGTACCGATTCATCAGACCTTACCTATCAGCTTCGCGGCGGTCTCGTAAGCGGGGAGAGAGGATTTGAGCACGTTAATCTCCTTTTGCTGCGCCGTCTTTGTCAGTTCCTCGTCAAAGGTTACACCCTCGGCAAGAATCACACACGCGACATCGGACAGTGACGCAACCGCAATGACGTTGATATTACTCATAATCGTAATCCACGCATTATCTTCCTGCGCTCTGCCCATCACCCAGCTCAGCAAATCGCCGACATAGGCGCCGCTCACCTCGCGCTCGGAGTCAGGGAGGCATACCGCCTCAAACCCGCAAGCGGTCATCAGCTCATTTACTGTCATTTTCCTGTTCCTTTCGTTCGGGTGCTCGTGTTTTGAGAATCAGGCAGCTATCAACACTTGCCCTGCCTCTCACGACATCCTCGGCGAGTGCGCGGCACGATGGCGCGCCGCACGCACCGCAGTCAATACCCGGCAGGGTATCGCGCAGGCGCTGGATATCCGCCATCATCCGCATCGACTCCGCCATACTGTCGGAGAGGCGCGAAATCGGCTGATACTCGGGGAGAACATTAAACAGGTACGAGCCCGGTATGTAATTGTCATTAATAAAATTCTGCGACACGGGCAGATAATGCCTCAGTGACTGCAGACGAGCCTTGGCGATAAAGGGATTCTCCACCGCCATCACACCGCCCACGCAACCGCCCGGGCAGGCGTTGAGCTCAATAAATTCAAGCTGCGGAATATTGCCGTTTTCGACCTGGTCGAGAACGCGGTTTACATTTTCAATTCCGTCAGCGGCAAGATAATTTTCATTAAAGATGGCTGCGGACTCGCCGCCCGAACTCGCCCAGCCGATACCGATGATGCCGCTCTCGCACATCGATTTAATCTCGCTGTCGTGCGACATTTCGCTGATTAACATAAAGTAGATATCGCTGATGGACACCACCTCGTCAACCTGGCTCTTATATTCGGCAAAGCCGTTCTTCACATAACTCACCTTCGCAGGACAGGGCGAAATGAAGCATACGCCGATGTCCTCGGGTTTGAGATTCGGGTGCTCCCTGAGCGCCCTCTCTCTGGCAAGTCTTGCCGCGACCTCCATCGGAGGCAGCATATGAATGATATTCTCGCTCAGCGACGGAAAACGAAGTCCGATTAGTCGCACAATCACGGGACACGCTGAGGAAATCACGGGTTTCTTAATACCGTCCGTCTTGAGGTAAAGGCGAGTATACGCCGATACGAGTTCGGCAGCCTTACTGACCTCAAACACATCGTCAAATCCGATTTTGGTCAGCCCGTCGAGCACGTAGTCCACATCGTCGAGGTTGTCAAACTGTCCGTAAAGCGTCGGCGCGGGGAGGGCAATCTTATATTTGAATCTCGCCATATTTTCGAGTTTGCCGCAGACCGCTTTTTTCGCGTTATGCGGGCACACACGAATGCATTCGCCGCAGTCGATACAACGGTTATCATCGATAACAGCGTGACCGTCCTTGATACGGATTGCCTCTGTGGGACAGTGCTTGAGACAGGTGGTACAGCCCGTGCACTTGCTGCTGTCGAGTAAAACAGAGTGTTCGTAGTTGTTCATTAATCATCAATCCTTATTGCCTTCCCCCTCGGGGGAAGGTGGCTGCCGTCAGGCAGTCGGATGAGGGGTGTCGAGTAAAACAAATTGAAAATTGAGAGTTGAGAATTGAGAATTTTGGGAGGGCGTTGCCCTCACCCGTTCTATAACAGCCGTGCGAAGATTCCCCTGTGAGGGGAAATGTCCGCTTGCGGACAAAAGGGTGAGGAGCCCGCTCCAAGGGGCACCATCAATTCTCCATTCTGCATGATCAATTCTACATTCTATTGAAGGTTTACCTTCATCGTAACAGTCGTTCCGACGCCGACCTCGGACTCAATTTCGAGCGAGTCGGTATAGCGCTTCATATTCGGCAGTCCCATACCGGCGCCAAAGCCGAGGGAACGCGTCTGGTCAGAGGCAGTGGAAAAGCCCTCCTGCATCGCTTTATTAATATCCTTAATTCCGGGACCCTTGTCCGCCAGGATAATTTCGATGCAATCCTCGTTGACCTTCACTTCCGCCACGCCGCCGTTTGCATGGATAACCATATTAATCTCGCCCTCGTACATCGCGATGGACACGCGGCGGATGGTTTCGGGCGAAACGCCGAGGCGTCGGAGAATCTTCTTAACCTGTACGGATGCCTGACCGGCGGAGGTAAAATCCTCGCCGTCCACATCAAACTGAAAAACTAACTCTTCGCTCATACTTTTACCGCATTGCCGTTAAGACCGTTGGAGTAGATAATTCCGCAAGCCTCATAGAGTCTCTTATCGCAGGACATAATCACCAGACCGCTCTTGTCCGCTAAGTCGAGCATATCGTCAGTCGGCATCTTGGAACGGACGAATACGATACAAGCCATATCCATCATTTCCGCCGTTCTGATGACCTGCGGATTCACAAGTCCGGTTAGAAGCACCGCCTGGTCCTTCACATATGCCAGCACGTCGCTCATCAGGTCGCAGCCGCAGGCGGAGTGCACCTCGGTATCGAGGTTCTCCTCGCAGCAAAGCACCTTTGCGTCGAGTAAATCTTTAATCTCTCTGATTGTCATAGAAACAAATCCTTAAAACTCAATATTATTTAAGCGTATTTTGCGATAATCTCCGGAATGTCGTCCTTGGTCAGTTTACCGTAAACCTCATCATTTACCGTGAGTACGGGACCGAGACCGCAAGCGCCGATGCAACGGCAAGCCTCGAGTGAGAATTTACCGTCGAGGGTGCACTCATCAACGCCGATGCCGAGCTCTTCGGTGAGTTCGTCAACCAGTGACTGCGCGCCCTTTACATAGCAAGCCGTACCGAGGCAAACCGAAATATTGTATTCGCCCTTCGGTGACATAGAAAACTGCGCGTAGAAAGTCGCAACGCCGAAAATCTTTTCGAGCGGAATTTCCATTCCCTCCGCAATCATATTCTGCACCTCGATGGGAAGGTAACCGTAGATTGCCTGTGCCTCCTGCATGACAGCCATCAGGCGGCTCTTGTCGTGCTTATTGGCAGCGATAACCTTGTCGAGTTCTGCCTTCTGCTCGGGTGTTCCCTTAAGGAATTTTACTGAGTTTCTTTTGCATAAGTACATCTCCCTTAATTGTTCCTAAATTAATTGTTAATTATTTAACAATAAATATATTACAGCATTCCTATATTAACACAAAAAGTCCCGTTTGAAAAGAGTTATTTATAAATAATTATTAGAAATTTTTTCTTTTTTAGCGAAAAATATAAAAACACGGACAGATTTTTTCTGTCCGTGCGGTTTTATACATATTTCAAAACATCCATAATATCCGTAATGACGGGGACGTCCGGGCGAAGGTCAACCCCTTCAAACCAGCCCCAGTTCATACGGATTGCCTGCATTCCCGCGGCAAGCGCGCCCTCGATATCGTTGACGGGATGGTCGCCGACATAGACGCATTCCTCGGGTTTGAGCCCGTGCTTTTCGGCAGCGTAGCGAAAGAGCGCGGGGTCCGGCTTATGGACGCCGACATCGCCGCTGACGACATTCCAGTCGAGATACGGCTTCAGTCCACTCATATCGAGCTTATGATTCTGCAGATACGACGGTCCGTTCGTAATAACGCCCGTGATATATCCCCTCTTTTTCAGTTCTTTCAGAAGCGGAATCGAGTGCTCAAAAATCACATTGTGGTCGCCGAAGGTGGTGTCGTAATGCTGCGCGAGCTCCTCGGCTGCGGGCGCGTTCGTCCAGCCCCACATATCAATGAGTCCCTGATACCACTCGACACGGTTGACGTAACCGCCCTTGCCGGTGATGCGCATATCCTCCTTGCACCGCTCAAGTTCTGCGCCCGTCACTTCGGGGCGAAACTGTGCAAAAAAGGTGTCCATATATCCTTCAAATGCAAGCGTTCTGTCCTGCAAGGTTTCGTCAAAATCAAATAATACTGCTTTTATCATGCGTGAGTTGTTCCTTTAATTCCTCCACCGAGGCAAAGTGCATTTCGCCCCTGAGATATTTCACCAGTTCCAGCCTGACGACTCTGCCGTAAAGCGCGCCGTCAAAATCGAAAATGTTCGTCTCGGCAATCGGCTCGTCCACCTGCCACGAGGGGCGTATACCGATATTCGTAAACGCCTTATAGCGCTTGCCGTCAATCAGCGCAAACGACTGATACACGCCGAATTTCGGCATCATCAGTCCCGCGGGGAGATGCTGATTTGCCGTCGGGAATCCGATGGTCCTGCCCCGCGCGTCGCCGTGCTCCACGACGCTCTCGAAGGTAAAGGGATAGCCGAGCATTTCGTTCGCCTTTTCTATCTCGCCGTCGCGAATGCACGCACGGATACGGCTCGAGCTGATGGGCGCGCCCTCAAAGTCCTGATGCTCGAGAATACGCACCCAGACATCGCGCTCTTCGAGCATACGGCGCAGGTCAAACGCCGACCATTTTGCGCCCTTTCCGAAGCGGAAATTATACCCGCAAAGCAGCATCTCGGCGCCGAGTTCGTCAATCAGAATACCGTTGACAAATTCGTCGGCTGAAAGGTTTTTAATTGTATCAAAATCGGCAAATACCGCGTTTGGAAACCGCTCCTCAAAAATGCTCTTTTGCAGGAGAGAAAATCGGTTATTGACGCAGTAAATCGTAACATCCTTCGCGCCCGTCACAACGGTTTTATGCGCGAGATGCATACCGTCAAAGTCGCCGAGGGCGACCGCTTTTCTTCTATCCATATCACTGATTGCGGGGCAGAAGGCGCAGCGGTTTCAAATCGCCGTCCTCGCTCCGTCCGAGACCGAGAAAATCACCGTTTTCACCAAAAACCGTATAGATTTCTCCGTCCTCTGTCTTAGTCTTAATTCTCTGAAGGTCCAGTTCGCCGCCGTTTGAAAAACGCCGCGTCTGTGCCTCGCTGACTTGAATGCTACGATACGCCGAAAGCGCTGCTTCGGTGCTGATGAGAACGCTGTCAAACGGGGCGTTTTCATCGCGCATTTGCTGCAATTCTTCCAGCGTCACACAGTCCGCAAGCGTAAAACCGCACGCCTGCGTTCTGCACAGTTTTGTCATCACGGCGCCGCAGCCGAGCGCGTCGCCGATATCGGCAATGAGCGAGCGGATATAGGTGCCCTTGGAGCAGAGCACATCGAGCGTATATTCGCCGTCCTTTTCGCCGATAAATGCGAGTTTTTTTATCTCTATTTCGCAGGGTTTTCGCTCTACCTCCACGCCCTGACGCGCGAGCTCATAGAGGCGCACGCCGTCCACGGATTTCGCGCTGAACATCGGGGGATACTGCAGAATTTTTCCCGTAAAATCGGGCAAAACACGCTGAATATCCGCCGCGCCGAGCGCCGTTTCGCACTCCGTGAGCACCTTGCCCGTAATATCGAGCGTATCGGTGGTTTTGCCGAGCACAAACGAGGCGCGGTAGCCCTTATCACTGTCGGGCAAAAAGTTGAGGAAGCGCGTCGCATTGCCGACCATCACGGGTAAAACGCCCGTCGCCATCGGGTCAAGCGTACCCGTATGTCCCGCCTTTTTCGTGCGCGTAATCCCGCGCACCTTTGCCACGACGCCGAAGGAGGTGATGTCCTGCGGTTTATTGATGCAGATAATTCCGTTCATATTATCTTACCTTATTGCCTTCCCCCTCGGGGGAAGGTGGCTGCCGAAGGCAGTCGGATGAGGGGATAGTTATACCGATAGCATTTCACTCGCTTTTTCGACCAGCATTTTCTCGGCATCCTCGACGCCGCAGTCGAAGCGGCACGCCGCCGCCTGCTTATGTCCGCCGCCACCGAATGCCGCCGCAAGCTCGGCAGCGTTCACGCTGTCCAGCGTTCTGATGGAGCATTTGCAGGTGCCGTCGGGCTTTTCACGGAAGGTCAGTCCGACCTCCACGCCCTCAATCTGGCGTGTCAGCGGTGCAATCGCATCGGTCTCCTGCTCGGACGAGCCCGTCCTCGCATACATATCCTGCGTAATCTTAATGACGCAGATGCGGTCGTCATCATAAAAGCGCATCCCCTCAATCGCGAGACGCTCAAGAGCGGCATAGGTGCGCGTCTTGGACTCGAACATCACGCGGTTAATCGTGCCGTTATCTGCGCCGAGGTCGACGAGCTCCGCCGCCGCGCGGTAGGTATTGGAGGTCGTGCTCGCATAGCGGAAACAGCCCGTATCGGTGGAAATACCGATAAACAGGGCGTTCGCCATCGGTTTATCAATTTTTACCTTCAGCGCTTTAATGACCTTCAGCACGGTCTCGCACGCTGCCGCCGCATCCGCATTCAGGAGCAGATACTTCGCATAGCCGGTGTTGGTGCCGTGGTGGTCGATGCACATATCAATCCTGCCGCTGTACTGCTCGGCAAGGTCGCCGAGGAGATTCTCAGTCGCGACATCCACCGCGACAATAAACTCCTCCTCGAACGCCTCGCAGCACGCAAGACTGCCGTCAATCAAATTAAGATATTTCGGTAAAAACTCATCTGCGCAGATGACTCTCGCCTTCTTGCCGAGCTTCTTCAGGGCAAGGCAGAGCGCAAAACTGCCGCCGACGGTATCGCCGTCGGGGTGAGCGTGGGCAAGGATAAGGATATTGTCCTGCTCCTTCAGTATCTGCGCACATTTTTCTACATTAATCTTCATTTTTCTCCTCAATGCTTCTGAGCTTATCGAAAAGCTCGAAGCCCTTTTCAATAGATGTGTCGGCGACGAAACGCAGTTCGGGCGTCTTGCGCAGGTGCAGGCTCTCGCCGAGCCGCCTTCTGATAAAGCCCGCGGCAGCCTTGAGTCCCTTGACGGACTCCCTGGCAACCTCCTCGCCCTCCAGTGCCGATACATATATCTTTGCATAACTCAAATCGCCGCTGACATCGACTTTTACAATGCTGAGCATACTGCTGACGCGCGGGTCCTTGACCTCGCGCAGAATCGCCGTGAGCTCGCGCTTGATGTCCTCGGTAATTCTGTCAATTCTGTAACTTGGCATAAATACCTCCGTAAATTATGAATTACGAGTTACGAATTACGAATGAACGGTGCTGCGCACGGCAATTATATACGGAGCGTCGAGGTCGCCGCTCCCTACAATGATTGTCTAAGCGTAGCGCGTCACATAAATTCATCATTCAGTTAGTCTCTGTATTCCTCTACAATATACGCCTCGAGGATATCGCCCTGCTGGATATCGTCGAATCCCTTAAGCGAGATACCGCACTCGTAACCGGAGGAAACTTCCTTGACCTCGTCCTTAAATCTCTTGAGGTTGGCAAGTTCCACATCGGCAATCTGCTTGCCGCCGCGGATGACGCGGACTTTACCGTCGCGCTTGATATTACCCGAGGTAACGAGTGAGCCTGCGATGGTGCCGGCGGAGGAAATCTTATAAACCTCGCGTACTTCAACGGTACCGGTGTCCACATCACGGTACTTCGGTGCACGCATACCGCGCATCGCATTCTCAATATCCTCAATCGCATCATAGATGATGTCGTATGTCTTAATTTCAATACCGTCGCGCTCTGCATTATCCTTCGCAACGGGGTCAACGCCGATATTAAAGCCGACGATAATCGCGTTCGACGCGGCAGCGAGCATAACGTCGCTCTCGCTGACGGTACCGACGGCGCCGTGGATAATCTTCACGCGCACTTCGTCGTTTTCAATCTTGAGAAGGGACTGCTTAACCGCCTCAACGGAGCCCTGTACGTCCGCTTTGACAACAATGTTCAGTTCCTTAAGTTCGCCCTCCTGGAGGGTGTCAAAGAGGGTGTCGAGGGTAACCTTCTGGAATGCCTTGAATTCCTCTTCCTTCGCCTCCTCCTTACGCTGCTCGACAAGGCGGCGCGCAAGTTTTTCATCGCTGACGGCGTTGAATAAATCGCCGCTCATCGGCGCGGAGTCGAGACCCATAATCTCTACGGGTACGGACGGACCGGCGGCATTAATCTTCTTGCCGCGGTAGTCGGTCATCGCGCGGACCTTGCCGACCGCGGTTCCGGCAATAATGACGTCGCCGGATTTCAGCGTACCGTTCTGGACAAGCAGGGTTGCAATCGGGCCTCTGCCCTTATCGAGTTTTGCCTCGATGACAACACCCTTTGCCGAGCGGTCGGGATTCGCCTTGAGTTCGCACATCTCAGCCACGAGGTTGATGGTATCGAGCAGTTTATCAATACCCATCTTCGTCTTAGCCGAAACGGGAACACAGATAACATCGCCGCCCCACTGCTCGGGAACGAGATTGTGCTCGGTGAGCTGCTGCATCACCTTATCGGGATTAGCGCCCTCTTTATCCATCTTATTAATCGCGACGATAATCTCAACGCCCGCCGCTTTCGCGTGGTTGATAGCCTCAACGGTCTGCGGCATAATACCGTCGTCCGCTGCTACTACGAGCACGGCGATATCGGTCGCCATTGCGCCGCGGGCACGCATCGCGGTAAAGGCAGCGTGACCGGGGGTGTCGAGGAATGTAATCTTATCATTATTCGGTGTGGTAACCTGGTACGCACCGATAGCCTGGGTAATACCGCCCGCCTCGGTCGAGGTGACGTCCGTATTACGGATGGCGTCAAGAATCGAGGTCTTACCGTGGTCAACGTGACCCATAACGCAGACGACGGGGCAACGCGCGATTGCGTTCTCATCGTTTTCGTCCTCTTCCTCGATAATCTGCTCCTCGATGGAAACAACAACTTCCTTCTCCACCTTTGCGCCGAGTTCGGTACCGACAATTTCGGCGGTTTCGAAGTCGATAACCTCGTTCACGGTTACCATCATACCGAGCTTCATCAGCTCCTTGATAACCTCGGTAGCGGTGATACGAAGCAGGGAGGCAAGTTCGCCGACGGTAATCTCCTCGGGTACCTCAATCTTAATCTGCTGCTTCTTACGCTGCTCGGCAATACGGGCAAGGCGCTGTGCCTCGGTCTCCTTCTTGCGCGAAACAGGTCTCTTCTTTCTGTACTGCTTAGACTTCTGGTTGAGCTTCTGCTTCTTCTGATTGTCGTTATAATTGCTTGCGGGAGCGATGTCCTCATACTTCTGGTTGTACTTCTCGAGTTCCACCGTATTCGCTCTCGTATCAATGCGGCGCACCTCGCCCTTCGTTCTTGCCTGCGGAGTCTGGGTCGCCTTTTTCTTTGCCTTTTCCTCAGCGCGCTTCGCCGCCTGCTCCGCCATCTGGAGAATCGCCGCCTGGCTCTGGTGCTTCTTCGCCTTGGAGTCGCTCTTTTCCTTCTTTACGGCAGGCTTCTTCTCCGCCTTCTTCTCCTGCGGTTTGCGGGAGGCAAAGTACGCGTCGAAGTTCTCTACGCTGTTCTCCTGTGTAATTTTATCAAAAAGGACATTGAGGTCGCCTTCCTCGAGTACGGTGGACGGCTTCTTCGCCGGTCCCTCGCAGTATTCGGAAAGAATTTTGACAATATCCTTGCTCTGTTTGCCGAAGTCCTTGGCGACATCGGAAACCTTCACTTTAATCAGCATAAGCATTTTCCTCCTTGATTAGTTCAGTAATTCTCGCGGAAAAATTCATATCATTCACGGTGAGTACACCTGCTTTATACCCGAGCAGACGGTGGATATCGTTTATCGTCTCGTCTATTCTTATGCAGGGGGGCTGATTTTTGGCACCGGCGGCGGCTCTTTCAAATTCCGCCGCAAGCCTCTCGGAAACGTCACTCGCTAAAATGACCGCCTGCGCCTTGCCTTGCCTTACGGCGAGGAGCGCCATATCGTGCCCCATTGACAGTCTGCCGGCACGGCGCGCCATACCGAGCATCTGCATGTACTTCTTACTGTTCATTCGTGATTTCTTCTTCCATCTTATCGTAAACACCGTCGTCAATCTTTGTGTCAAATGCACGCTCAAAGGCTCTCTTCTTCCTGGCTTTTCGAAGGCAGTCCGCATTCTTGCAGACATAGGCGCCCCTGCCGGATTTTTTGCCCGTGAGGTCAAGACTAATTTCACCTTCGGGAGATTTCACGACACGCACAAGGGTGCGCTTATCGAACATCTCGCCGCAGCCGGTGCACATTCTCATCGGTATTTTCTTAGGCTTCATTATTTAACCCTCGTAGAAACCCGACTCAGGCTTGATGTCGATTTTCCAGCCTGTGAGTTTCGCAGCAAGGCGAACGTTCTGTCCCTTGTTACCGATAGCGAGGGAGAGCTGGTCGTCCGGCACGGTGGCGCGGCAGGACTTCGCACTCTCGTCGAGAATCTCCACGCTGACAACATCCGACGGCGCAAGCGCTGCCGCTACAAATTCAGCGGGGTCCTCGTCATATTTCACGATATCAATCTTTTCGCCGCCGAGCGCGTCAACGATATTCGACACACGCTGTCCTCTCGGACCGATGCAGGAGCCGACGGGGTCGACGTCGTCCTCCTTGGAGTAAACGGCAATCTTCGTTCTGCTGCCCGCCTCACGGGAGACGGACTTAATCTCAATCGTGCCGTCGAAAATCTCGGGCACTTCGGTTTCAAAAAGTCTGCGCACAAGTCCGGGATGGGTACGCGAAATCATAATCTTCGGTCCCTTATTGCCCTCTTTGACATCGACGACGAAAATCTTAATGGTTTCGCCCTCGTAGAACTCTTCGCCCGGTACCTGCTCCGCTCTCGGGAGAATTGCCTCGTTCTTGCCGATTTCAAGAGTGGCGTTGCCGGTCATCGGGTCAATTCTGCTGACCTTTGCGGAGAGAAGCTCCTGATTCTTGCTCTGGAATTCCTTGAGCATCTGGCCGCGCTCCGCCTCGCGGATGCCCTGGCGGATAACGTGCTTCGCCGTCTGCGCAACGATTCTGCCGAAATTCTTTGTCTTAAGCGGGATGTCGATGGTCTTGCCAACCTTGGCAGACTTGCGAATCATCTGCGCCTGCTCGAGGGTCAGGTCGGTATCGGGGTCCTCGACTTCCTCGACGACGTTCTTGGTGACATAAACTTTAATCTTCTGCTTGTCGGGGTCGATATCACAATGCACGATATCCTTGCCGCCGAAATCATGCTTTGCCGCAACGATGATGGCTGCAGAAATCTTTTCGTAAAGATAATCTGCGGGGATGCCCTTCTCTGCTTCAAGCATCTTGACTGCTTCAAAAAACTCTTTGCTCATTTTTCCAAATCATTCCTTTCATCTGAATGTCGTTATACAAAATCATTGATATCAAAATCGTCGAGCTTGACGAAATTCGTGTCCTTCTTATCAAAGGTCATCACTTTATCGTCCTGCAGCCTGACGGATATTTGCTTATCCTCAAAGGATATGAGTTCGCCCTTGAAATCGCGTACGCCGTCAACGGGACGGATGGTGCGCAACATCACAGGAGCGCCGATATATTTTTGAAAATGCGCATCCTTTGTCAGTTCACGCTCCACGCCGGGGGAACTGATTTCGAGCATATAGTTCTGCGGTATCGGGTCCGCCTTGTCGAGCGGCTCGGAAACGGCGTGCGTCAAATCCACGCAGTCGTCGATATTGATACCGCCCTCTTTGTCGATAAACACTCTGAGATACCACTGGCTGCCTTCCTTCTTAAAGGTGACGTCCCAGATATCCAGACCGAGTTCATCCGCAAAGGGCTTAATAATCTCCTCCACCCTCTGCACCGTGTTTGGCTTAGCCAAATCAATCACCTGCCATTTTAACAAAAAGAAGCGGACCGCCTTGGTCCACCTCACATTCGTTTGTATTCGTACATTGACTATTATATATACTAATTTTTATTTGTCAAGTCTTTTTTATAAAAAATAGACGGGAGGGCGCCCCTCCCGCTTATGTATTATTCAGTTACTTTCTTGCTTTTCGCCAGCGCCACGGCATAAATCACAATCAGCGCAGCAAACAGGATAATCCAGCCGTAGAGGCTCTTGCTAATATGCTGGTCGGAAATCATATAGTAGCCGAGCTTGCCGATTTGGCGGAAAATATTGATGCCAAATGCAATAAACTCAAAGTATGCGGCAAAACGCATCGAATCCCTGCCGCACTTATAGGATACAGCCAGTATCACAAGCGCCGCAAGCGCGTAGCAGGCGTACTGCGTGAGAAACGGCAGAATCATACTGCCTGTCTTATACAGGAAATACTGACCGAAGAAGGCGGAAATATCATTCGCAAACGGCACCGCAAGAATCAAGAGCAGAATCGGAAGCGCTCTGATTTGGCGCGGTTTTTCCTGCGCGCAGTAGAATTTATAAATCAGTACCGCAAAGAGAATCTGCGTCATTTTCTGCACAATGAAATAAACCATTGACGCATCGGGTGCAATACCGGAAAGATAGGTAATATTCGGCGGCAACATCTTCAGCGCAAGCAGCGCCGCAAGGATGCCCATCAGCGAGCTGGTGCTCCTCGATACCAGGAAGTAAACCACCGCAACCACCACCGTATACACCAGCGCACAGACAATGCCCGCCGTCTGAGAGGGGGTGATGCTTACCTCGAGAATCTTCTCGGCTGCCTGGGCGAGCACAATAAGAATGACTGCGCCGAGGCAAATACTTTTATTTCTGTCGAGTTTCATTTTATCCATAAATCTCATCTCCTGCTCCCTATTATAATAATTTTAACATTATTTGTCAATAAGTTTGACATTTAACGCATTTGGTGATAAGATACTCAATTAGCAAAATGAATTATAAGAGGTGACTTTTATGTTGAATAAGAAAAAACTGATTCCCGTATCGCTGATTACGGGTTATCTCGGAGCCGGCAAGACAACCGTGCTCAATCACGTCCTCGCCAACCAGGAGGGCTACAAGGTTGCGGTCATCGTCAACGACATCGGCGAGGTCAATATTGACGCGTCGCTGATTGCCAAGGGCGGCGCCGTTACCCAGGAGGACGGCGAACTCGTGCCGCTCTCAAACGGCTGTATCTGCTGCACGCTCAAGGTCGACTTAATGAATCAGATTATCGACCTTGCCAAGACGGGAAAATTCGATTACATCCTCATCGAAGCGTCGGGTATCTGCGAGCCGGGTCCGATTGCGGGCTCCATCTGTATGCTCGACGGCACCGACCCGAATGTGAAACTCCCGGGCGTTGCCTATCTCGATAACATCACCACCGTCGTGGACGCCAAGAGAATGGCGGACGAATTCGGCTCGGGTAAATCCCTGCTGAACGAAAACCTCGACGAGGAGGACATCGAAAATCTCCTCATCCAGCAGATTGAATACTGCACCACCATCATCCTCAACAAGGTGGACGACGTCACCGAGAAGGAGCACGAGGAGGTGCTCGAGGTCATCAGAGCGCTGCAGCCCGAGGCAAAGATTATCGAGACAAACTTCGGTAAAGTGGATGTCAAGGACGTGCTCTCCACCGGTCGTTTCGACTACGAGAAAATTCTCGAGAGCGCCGGCTGGATTCAGGCAATGGAGCGCGAGGAGGGTGAAAACTCCGAAAACCTCGAAGAGCATCATCACGAGCACGACGAGCATCACCATCACGACCACGATGAACACGAAGAGCACCACCATCACGACCACGAGGAGCACGAAGAGCATCATCACGGCGGTCATCATCACCATCACCACCATCATCACGAGGAGGGCGAGGCGGAGGAATACGGCATTTCGACCTTCGTATATCAGAATGTAAAGCCGTTCTCCAAGCAGAAGTTCGAGGATTTCGTATTTGGCAAGTGGCCCAAGGAGGTCATCCGCGCGAAGGGGCTCTTCTGGATTGCGGAGGACCCGCAGACCGCCTACATCTTCGAGCAGAGCGGTAAACAAAAGACGGCGACCGACGACGGCTACTGGATTGCGTGCTTCCCCGAGAAGGACAGAAACGAAGTGCTCAAGATGAATCCCGACATCGCTGCCGCATGGCACCCGATTTACGGCGACAGAGTGAACAAGCTCGTCTTCATCGGCAGAGGTATGGATAAAGAGGCTATCATCAAAGCACTCGACGACTGCCTCGCCGAACAGACCGAAATATAAGTAAACGACAAAAATGCTTCCGGAAAGCCGGAAGCATTTTTTATTGGAATCAATTGACCGCCGTGCCGTTCACATAGAGGGTGTAGCCGTTGAAATTGATGTTGCTGTTTGTCGTATCCGCATTCTCAAGCGAGGTCACGTACGAATCGCCCGTCAGGGTAATCGTGGAGTCCTTATCGAGTTTCAGCGTGATTTCCTTGGCGGTATTGTCGCCGTTAATCGTGCCCTTGTAGGTGGATTTGGTCAGGTTAAGCGACGCAGTCGAAATCTTATCGACCTCGATATTGCCGACGAGCGTCTGGCTGGTCGCGTTGAGGGTAACGTTGCCGCCGTTTGAGCCGCTGTTGCCCCACTCGCTCGTGCCCATCGCACTGATTAAAGTGCCGCTGCCGAAGCTGAGCTTGGTATCCGTCAGGTTGATGACGGTGTCGGTGTTGGTGATGAAGAACATCGGCGCGCTCTTATAATAAGCGCTGTTCTTATCCACGGAGAGGGTGGAATTCTTCGCAGTGAAGGTACCCGTACCCTCGCCCGCGTCGCCGCTCATCGACTGATAAATCATAATGCCCGCGATATCCACATCGCCGCGGTTACCCGCGCCGCTTGCGGTCAGGGTGGAATTCGTAACGGTGGCAGAATTCTTACCCTCGATGACAACCATCTGGGCGCCGTTTGCCGTGCCCTTCGTGCTGTCGATGCTGATGTCGCCCGTGGAATAGATAACCGGAGAGCCTGCGCCGTTTGTCGTCAGGGTGGAATGATTGGCAATGACCGTGCCCTCTCCCCTGTCGGTTGCGAGCGCGGCACACGAACCGCCCTTCGTCGTAATCGTCACATTTTCCGCTTCAATATAGCCGCCGTAGGTGGTGTCAAGTCCGCGCGACGAGGAGGAACCCGTCGTGGTGATGGTGGTATTCTTCACATAGACCTTGGAATTTTCGCCCGTGGAGAATACTGCGTTCGCGCCCTTAGCGCTCGTGCTGATGGTCGCGCCGTCAATCGTGGCAGTGGAATCCGCCTGCACGAGAACACCCGCGTTCACACCGTTAAATTCGGAGGTCTCGGTATTGGAGGAGTCACCCGACTTCTTGTTCACCGTACCGGTAATCGTGGCGTTTCCGCCGTTTGTCACAAGGATGGGGCTCTCGTCGCTTGTGGTGGAAGTGTAGGTACCGTCCAGCGTTTCCTCGCTGCCGTCAACGGTGGTCGCACCGGCTGCGTCAACGCTCTCGGAGGAGCTGCCCGGCATTTCGCCCATCTCGTGCATACCCTGCGCGGTGTCATTCGTGCCGATGGCAGAGGTTTCGGCAAAGGTCAGACCACCCGCAATTATCGCCGTTGCAAGGGCAAAAATCAGGACTCTTCTGCCGTTTTTGAACGTTTCGCGCACGCCGCGCTTGTTCATATGCGACATAATCAGATAGAGGGCAATCGCTGCCATACCCGCGCTCTCAAGCGCCAGCGCTACATAGTACCAGGTGGACACGGACTGATGGCGACCGCCTTTTTTCATACCGTTTCCGTCGGACGGAGGCGACGGCATCTGACTGTCGCTGCTGTCTGTCGACCGGGTATCCGTGCTGCTGTCTGTACTGTCGTCCGGTTTCTCGGGCGGCTGACTGTTCGAACTGTTGTCGGAACTATTGTTGGAATTGTTGTCGCTCGGCGGTGCGGGCGGCTGACTGTCGGTACTGCTGTCTGAACTGTCGCCGTCGGGCATAGCGGGCGGCTGATTTGAGGAATCCCCGCCCGAAGAATCCATGCTCGGCGGTCCGCCCTGAAAACTCGTTGACGGGAAGGCTGCCGTACAGTCTTTTGCGGCGTCGAAGGTAAAATAGGTACCGAACGCCAGCAAAACAATCATTGCAATCATTATCATATTTCTGAAGTTTCTTTTCTTTTTTGTCATCATAATCGCTCCTTTTCCGTTTCAAAGGTTTCCCTTTGTTGTGCTCATCATACAACCCCATCATTAAACGAAAATTAAAAGTCGGAGAAAAACTCCGACTTTTTTACGCTTTGAAAATAACCCTGAAGGTGGTTTTGCCGTTTTCGGATGCGGCACTGATGACAGCGTTATGGAGTGCGCAGATATTGCGGGCAATCGCGAGACCGAGACCGTAGCGGTTTTCGCTGCGGTTGCGGGATTCGTCCGCGCGGTAAAAGCGCTCAAAAATCTTTTCCTCCTCGCCCTTCGGGATGCCCTCGCCCTCGTTGGTAACGGTGAGAATAATATCCTTTTCGCGTTTTAAGCTGACCTCAACCGTCGTGCCGCGTTCGCTGTGCTTCGCCGCATTGTCGAGTAGAATCGACATCAACTGCTGCATCTTCGGCGCGTTCATATTCAGTTCGATGCCGCTCTCAATCTCATCCGCGAGCATCACGCCCTTTTCAAACATCACGCCCTCAAAGGTCAGCGACGCTTTTTCAACCAATTTCGACAAATCGCCGACGGCAAATTCGCTCTTGTCGGTCACCGCCTCGCTCTTGGCAAGGTCGAGCAGGTCGGCAATCAGTTTATTCATCCGGTCGCCCTCGCTCTTGATATTCGCGAGCCACTTCGTTTCATCGGGATTGCTCTCGAGCGCGTCGGCGCTCGCGATTATCACGGCAAGCGGCGTTTTCAGCTCGTGGGAGGCGTCGGCGATGAACTGCTTTTGTTTCTCGAAACTTTCGGCAACGGGTTTCGTAATCCGCAGGGTCAGAAGCCGCGACGCGATGAAAATAATCGCCTCAATCAGTAAGTATAATACCAAGGAATACAGCAGCGTTGTTCTGAGTGCCGCCTTCGTTTCGGCGTTGTCCACGAGCACGATGCACTGGTTGCCCCGGTACTGATAGGAGTAATCCGCGAAGTAGAGGTTGCCGATTTCTTTCTGCAAACTCTGCGATGCCATCGTCGTGGCAATCTCTTTAATCTCATCGTCGGTCACGCTGTTATCGGAGTGGTTAATCACCTTTGACACGCTGCCGTCGCTGTCAAAAATGACGGTATACACCGTTTTGTCGACGAATTTGAACGAGCCAAAGTCCTTGGCATCCGGCTTGAAGTCCTCCGACTCCTCGAGCGGCTTACGGTCAAATTCCATCCGCTCCGTCTGGTTCAGGCTGCGCTCAATCGAGGTGTACTCCCGGTGGTACTCCATCGTGTTATACGCGACAAAAACCGCCGTCGTAAACAGTGTCATAATCAGGAATATGACCGCGAAAACCTGCGCTTTCAGTTTCTTCATTCGGCTTTCTCCATTCTGTAACCCATACCGCGCACCGCCTTGATATTCACGCAGGTGCCGATTGCCTTCAGTTTCTTGCGGATAAAGGAGAGGTACGCCTCGAGGTTATTCGACTCAATCTCGTTATCGTAGCCCCATACCTTATCGTAAATCTGCTCCTTCGATAGAATCCTATTCGGATTATTCATAAAATACTCGAGAAGCTGATATTCTTTATTAATTACATTAATGCTCTCGCCCGTCGCCGTGCAGGAGAGATTCGAGGTCTCGGTACCGAGGCGCAAATCCTCGAATTCGATATAATCCCGACGGATGTTATCGGTATCGAGTCTGAGCTGGATATTCACCCGCGCCATCAGCTCGTCCATATGAAACGGCTTCGTCACATAGTCATTCGCGCCGCCCGTCAGTCCCTCGAGTTTATCCTCGAGCATACTCTTGGCGGTGAGCATAATCACCTTGGAGGTAATCCCCTCGTCCCGTATTTCGCGCAGAATTTCAAAACCGTTCATCTTCGGCAGCATCACATCGAGAATGATTAAATCGTAAATGCCGCTCTCGGCGTTATACAGTCCGTCCTCACCGTCAAGGGAAACGTCGACCTCGTAATTATCCTTTTTCAGTCTTGCCTGGATTAACTCAGCGAGTTTATACTCGTCTTCAACAACCAGAATTCTCATAAAATCACCTATACTATTTTATCATAAATATTTGCGTTAGTAAATAGTGAAACCTGCGGCGCAGTGCCGCAGGCTCACTGTATGAAAGGAGAGTGTTCGGGGAAGGGGGAGTTCTTCCCTTGGCTACAAGATACCACCCGAAGATTAAACGAAGATTAAAACTTTATCTTGTGGATAACAAATATTTTATTGCAAAATAAACCGATATATGGTATATTTATTAATGTATTATCTGAAAGGAAGAGATGACTTATGAAAAAATTAACGGCAGTATTACTTGCCATCGTATTGGTTCTCGCGCTGTTTGGGTGCGCAAAGCAGCCCGAGCCGGAACCGACCACAACCACGACCACAACCACGACCACAACCGAGGCGCCCAAGCAGCTCAATCCCCTCACGGGTAAAGAGATGGACCAGCGCGCAGTGGGCATCCGTCCCGTGGCAATCGTGGTAGAAAACCTCCGCCCCGCGAGACCGCAGTGGGCAATCGGCAGCTCCGATATTATTATGGAGGGCGAAGTAGAGGGCGGCATCAGCCGTATGCTCTGGCTCTATGCCGACTACACCAAGGTGCCCGAGAAGGTCGGTCCCATCCGTTCCGCGCGCCCGTCCTATGTAAAATTTGCAAAGATGTTTGACGCCGTTTACATCCACTGGGGCGGCAGTCACAGCAAGGCGGACTATGTCGGCGGCTACGAGACCATCAAGAAAGAGGGCGTCGACGATATCGACGGTATGAAGGGCGGTGAACTCTTCGGACGCGACCGCACGAGAAGCGTATCCTCCGAGCACCGCGGCATCCTCAACGGCAAGAAAATTCCGAGCGCGATTAAGAAAAAGAAGTTCAGAACGAAGCTCAACGAAGAGAAGGTCAGCGAGTTCTCCTTCAACGAGAGCGTGAAGGATGCGGGAAACGACAAAGCGGACAAAGTCAGCGTAAAATTCTCAAACCGCACCGACACGAGAAAATTCACTTACAGCACAAAGGATAAGAAGTACCACACAAACGACTGGGAAACCGACGTAAAATTCCAGAACTTAGTTATCCTGATGGACGAGACGAAGTACATCACCACCCCCTACAAGGGCGGCTCGACCACTTATCTCAACTATCAGTACAAGGGCGGCACCGGCTACTACGCGTCAAACGGCACCAAAACCGCTATCAAGTGGGCGGTCAAGGACGGCAAGCTCACGCTGATGAGTGAAAACGGACAGACGCTGAATCTCAACCCCGGCAAGTCCTATATCGGACTCGCCTCCTCCAACCACGAGGGCAAGGTCACCTTCTCCGTCAATGAATAAGAGCAAATAACCGCTGAGAAATCAGCGGTTATTTTTTATATTTTTATGAACATTGTTAATATTTCTTGCATTTTGCGGACGGTGGTATATAATGGTTATTAAATTTGTACAAACCGAGGTGAAGTGTAGTGAAAAGCAGGACCAATATGCTCGCGGGAAACGCCATCAAAAGCATCATTGTTTTCGCGCTTCCGATTATGTTTTCCTCCCTGTTGCAATATAATTACGCGCTCGTGGATAATATCATCGTCGGACGGTACGTCAGCACCGACGCGCTGGCTGCTGTCGGCAACACCGGCGCGATTAATTCCTTCATCATCGGCGCGGCACTCGGACTGACAAGCGGCTTTACCATCCCCGTCGCGCACGCATTCGGCGCGGGCGACAGGCGCAAGGTGGCGCATTATGCGGGCAGCAGCATCGTTGTTGCCTTCATCATCGGCTGCGTCATTGTCGTGACGGCGCATATTCTCTCCAAACCGCTCCTGCGCTTAATCGGAACACCCGACAGTATCATCGACCTCTCGGCGGCATACGTCAACATCCTCTATTTCGGCGTGCCGTTTCAGATGCTCTCAAACAATTTCACGGCAATCTCGCGTGCGGTCGGCGAGAGCCGCAAACCGCTCTACTTCTTCACCGTCAGCGTATTCGTCAACTTCTGTCTCGATTTACTCTTCGTCAGGCAGTTCGGCTGGGGCGTGGAAGGCGCGGCGGCAGCGACGCTCATCTCCCATATGACGGCGGCGGCGCTGACCGGCTACTATATCATCAAGATTAACCCCGATGTGGAAATCGAAAAAAGCGACTTGAAACTCGACGTCAGAACGGGTTGGGAGCAGGTCAAGCTCGGCATCCCCGTGTCGCTCCAGTTCACGATTACCTCGGTAGGCTCGATGTGTCTGCAAAGCGCGGTCAACTCCTTCGGTGCGAATGTCATCGCGGGCTTCACCGCGGCGGGCAGGGTCGAGAATCTGACCAATCTGCCAATGTCCGCCCTCGGCGTGGCGACGCAGACCTTCGTCGGTCAAAATTACGGCGCGAAGAATTACGGGCGCATTACCAAATCGGTCAAGAGTATCTTCCTGTTGGACCTGGGGGTATCGGTGGCGATGAGCCTGACGCTCTTTATCATCGGCGAGCCGATGGTGAAACTCTTTATGACCGAGCAGAACCCCGCCATCCTTGCGGCAGCGCACCGCTATATCCTCGCGATTTGCCAGTGTTACAGTATGGTCGCGGTACTCTTCGTGCTCAGAAACACCCTGCAGGGACTCGGCTTCACCTATGCGAATATGATTGCGGGCGCGGGCGAACTCGCGGGCAGAATTCTGATTGCCTTCGTGTTCACACCGCTCATCGGTTTCAGCGCGGTTTGCTATGCGGCACCCGCCGCGTGGCTGCTCGCGGATATTCCGCTCGCCCTCATCTACCTCAGCAAACACAAGAAATTCAAACAGCTCGCAAAAGAAAACGCTTCCGAATAGGAAGCGTTTTTGTTATATATGTTATATATTTGGTTAGTCAATCTCGACAATCCAGCCTTCGGGCGCTTCAATTCTGCCCATCTGGATGCCGGTGAGAGTGTCGTAAAGCTTCTTCGTAATCGGACCCATTTCGTCCATACCCGACGGGAAGCAAATCTCCTCGCCGTGGTTGACAATCTTGCCGACGGGTGAGATAACCGCTGCGGTACCGCAAAGACCGCATTCCGCCATATCCTTCACCTCTTCGAGAGTAACCTCTCTGTGCTCTACGGTGAGACCGAGGTACTTCTCAGCCACAACCATCAGCGAGCGGCGGGTGATGGACGGGAGGATGGAATTACTCTTCGGTGTGACGACCTTGCCGTCCTTGGTCACAAACAGGAAGTTCGCGCCGCCGGTCTCCTCTACCTTCGTTCTGGTAGCGGGGTCGAGATACATATTCTCATCGTAGCCGCAGTTATGCGCGTCCACAATATTATGAAGCGACATCGCGTAGTTCAGTCCTGCCTTGATATTACCGGTGCCGTGAGGCGCTGCTCGGTCGAGGTCGGATACACGGATGGTAATCGGTTTTGCGCCGCCCTTGAAGTACGGGCCGACGGGAGTAGCGAAAATTCTGAACTGATACTCGTCAGCGGGTTTAACGCCGATGACGGCATTCGAGCCGAACATATACGGTCTGATGTAGAGGGTTGCGCCGCTGCCGTAAGGCGGTACCCATGCCGCATTTGCCTTAACGACTGCCTTGACTGCCTCGATGAACTTATCCTCGGGGTATACGGGCATCTCGAGTGTACGGCAGGAATCCGCCATACGGGATGCGTTGAGGTCGGGACGGAAGCAGACAATTTTACCGTCCTCGGTGGTGTACGCCTTCAGTCCTTCAAAACAGGTCTGCGCATACTGGAGCACGCCCGCGCACTCCGTGATGGTAACGGTCGCGTCCTCGGTCAGCACGCCGTCGTCCCATTTGCCGTCCTTGAAATTCGAGACGAAACGAAGGTCGGTGGGCATATAGCCGAAACCGAGTGAACCCCAGTCAATGTCTTTCTTTTGCATTTATATACATCTCCTTTAGAATGTTATACTAAATTTTATCATAGCACACTCGCCGTGGAATTTCAACAATAAATTACCCTGTTTATTAATAGAATATAAATTTTGAAGGGTGGGTATTGTTTTTAGAAAACCAAAGATATATAATATTATACTGATATAATATAGAAACAGGTATAAGTATGAATATTTTATTCATCGGCGACATCGTTTCAAAGCAGGGCTGCGATTATCTCAGCCGTACCCTGCCGAAGCTGAAAATCGACTATAAAGCGGATATCGTCGTCGCAAACGGCGAGAATTCCGCCGTCGGCAACGGGATTACCCCGCGCAGCGCGCAGTACATATTTGACTGCGGCGCGGACGTCATTACGCTCGGCAATCACGCGCTGCGCCGTCCCGAAATTCAGGACTATCTCGACAGTAACGATGCCATTATCCGCCCCGAAAACTATCACCCGAGCGCCCCGGGGCGCGGCTTCACCGTGCTCGACAAGGGACGGTATCAGGTGCTCGTTGCCAATCTGCAGGGCACGGTCTATCTCGACAACATCGAAAATCCCTTTGACGCGGCGGACAGAATCATGCAATACGCCGAAGATAACGGGATTCAAAACGTTCTCATCGACTTTCACGCGGAAGCGAGCAGCGAAAAGCGCGCGCTCGGCTTTTATCTCGACGGCAGGGCGTCCGCCGTGGTCGGCACGCACACGCATGTGCAGACTTCCGACGAGCAGATACTGCCAAACGGCACCGCGTATATCACCGACCTCGGTATGACGGGTCCGTACTACTCCGTGCTCGGCGTGGAGCCCGAAATCGTCATACAGAAATTCAAAACGAACCTGCCCGTCAGATTTCAGAATCCCGACGGACCGTGCACGGTCGAAGGCTGCTTCGTCGAAATCGACGAGCGCACGGGCAAGGCGTTAAAAATAGAAAGGTTCAGACGATGACAAAGAAATATTTGTCCGTTTTGCTGGCGGCAGTGCTGATGGCGAGCCTTTTTTCGGCTTGCGCGCAGCAGAAGGGCGGCGGCGAGGCGCACACCCTCGTGACCGAAACGACAACCGCCATCGCAACCGACACCACGGGTTTTAAGTTGAGTTATTCCCAATCCGACTCGCTCAACCC
This sequence comes from Oscillospiraceae bacterium, assembly GCA_015066525.1. Taxonomy (GTDB): domain Bacteria; phylum Bacillota; class Clostridia; order Oscillospirales; family Acutalibacteraceae; genus Eubacterium_R. The sequence goes on from SVOG01000035.1 coordinate 37,164, forward strand.
GTACCGGACCAAAACGCTGAATAATCAAGTGGTCGAAACTCTCGTATTCGACTCCCTCTTCGTCCCCGACGACAATTTCGAGGCGCAGCCCTCGATTGCGATGGGCTATGCATACGAAAACGGCACGACGCTGAACGTCACCATCACGAGCGGCATTCTCTTCTCAAACGGCAAGAAGCTGACGGCAAAGAGCGTCGTCCACTCCTTTAACGAGGCGAAGTCCTCGCCCCACTGGAAAAAAATGCTCTCCCCCATCAGCAGCGCCTCGGCGGTGAGCGACACGGTGGTAAAATTCACCCTCGCTTACCAAAATCCGAACGCGCACAACCTGCTGACCTTCGCGATTTCAAACGGCGACACCGATAAAAACGGCTACCCCATTGGCAGCGGACGGTACAAATTTGACGAAGGCGACGGTGCGGTATTCCTCACCGTAAATGAAAAACACGCGGATTTCGCCCCGCATTTTACGAAGATTCCGCTCGTCAACATCACCTCGGAAGAGTCGATAGAAAACGCAATTAACATCGGCAATATCAGCTACGCTTACCGCGATTTAAGCAAGGACGCCGACGTCAAGATGCAGTGCAATAAAAAAGCGGTGAATCTGACGAATCTCGTCTACATAGGCATCAACGGCAACACGGGCATCACGAAGGATGAAAACATCCGCCGTGCTATTTCGCTCGCGGTTGACCGCGACACACTCGTCAAGAGTGCTTACAGGGGCTACGGAAGAAGCACGACCTCACCGTTTCACCCCGCCTCCAAGCTCGGCAAACAGTCGTCGGTATTCTCGACGAAAGCCGATGCCGCTGCCGCCAAGCAGGCAATCACGCAGAGCGGCTACAAGGCAAAGGAGCTCAAGCTCGACATCCTCGTCAATAAAAACAAGGAACGCTATGCTGCCGCCAAACTCATCAAGCAGCAGCTCGAGGCGGCGGGTTTTTCCGTCACCATCAACCGCGAAAAGAATAAAACATACCGCTCCAAAATTTCGGGCGGCGGATATGATTTATATATCGGCGAAACGAGAATTCCCAACGATATGAATATGCGCTCCTTTTTTACCAAAAACGGCGCGACGCGCTACGGAATTAATCTCAAATCGTCCAAAACGGCAAAGACTTACAGCAATTATCTCAACAAAGGTGAGGAAATCGGCAGTTTCGTGCTCGCATTTTCGCAGGAGATGCCGTTCGTGCCGCTGCTTTACCGGCAGGGTATGATATGCTACTCCAAGGCACTGCAGGGAGATATGCAGGGCTCAGCCGAAAACTATTTTTCCAATATAGAAGACTGGTACTATAACTAAGCAGGAGGAAATGATATGATTAAATTTGAAAATCCTAACGGTTATATCGAGATTACAAATAATTATTTTGCACATCTCGTGGGCAACGCTGCGCAGAGCTGTTTCGGCGTGACGAGAATGGTCAACCCGAATCCGCTGCACAGTATTAAATCTGCCATCAAGAATAAAATTGACGCAGACAATACCAATCAGGGTGTTATCGTCAAGAGCGTCAACGGCGCGCTCGTCATCGACCTGCATATTGCCGTAAGCTACGGTGTCAATATCAACACCATCACCGACAGCATTGTCAACAAAGTACGCTACACCGTCGAGTCGGCAACCGACCTCAAGGTGTCGCAGGTCAATGTACACGTTGACGGATTAAACTAACAGCGGAGGGCTCGGCACTATGATAACAGGAGTTATGTTCCGCGACGGAATTATTTCCGCCGCCAATAACATATCAAATTCACGACAGGCGGTCGATGCGCTCAACATCTTCCCCGTTCCCGACGGCGACACGGGCACGAATATGTCAATGACCATCACCGCTGCCAAAAAAGAAGTCGAGGGGATGCCCGACGACAGTAATCTCGGCGAGGTATCGAGCCGCTGCGCGTCCGCACTGCTCAGAGGCGCGCGCGGAAACTCGGGCGTTATTCTCTCGCTGATATTCAGAGGATTCGCCAAGGCGTTCAAGGAACTCGACGAGGCGAGCGGCAAGGATGTCGCAAAGGCATTTCGTATGGGCACCGAGGCGGCATACAAGGCGGTTATGAAACCGACCGAGGGTACCATCCTCACCGTTATCCGCAAGGCGGCAGAGGCTGCTGAAGCAATGGCAGAACAAAACGACGACCCGATTGAGGTCTGCGGCGCGGCGCTTCAGGCGGCGCGCGAGGCACTCGCCAAAACCCCCGAGCAGCTCCCCGTGCTGAAGAAGGCGGGCGTGGTCGACGCGGGCGGCCAGGGTCTCGTCCTTATCTTTGAAGGTTTCAACAGCGTATTCGGTCACGATGCAGTCGTACAGCTCATCGAAGGCTCGTCGGTCGAGCCCGTTACCGCCCCCGACAAGAAGGTTGTTGCCGAGGCGAGCGGCGATATTGAATTCGGCTACTGCTCGGAATTTCTCATTGAAAAAGCGAAGGACGCGGCGGAGAAAGACCCGCTCAGGCTCCGCGCTTATCTCGAATCCATCGGCGACTGCGTTGTCGTCGTCGACGACGATACGATTATCAAGGTGCACGTTCACTCGAACTGCCCCGGTAACGTCATCCAGTCTGCGCTCAAATACGGACAGCTCATCAATATCAAAATCGACAATATGCGCTATCAGCACCGCAACGCCGAGGTCGGCGTCAAGGAGGGTGACACCCCCATCCAGCCGACAGTCAGCGAGCCCGAAAACAAGTACGGCTTCGTTGCCGTATGCGCGGGCGAAGGTCTCGAGGAATTATTCAAAGACCTCGGCGCCGACGTGATTGTCAGCGGCGGCCAGACGATGAATCCGTCGACCGACGATATTCTGAACGCGATTATGCAGACCCCGGCAAAGACAGTATTCGTTCTCCCGAATAATAAGAACATCATTATGGCAGCGGAGCAGGCAATCCCGATGGCAAACGACCGCGAGGTCAGAGTGCTGCAGACCAAAACGATTCCGCAGGGTATCTCGGCAATGCTCTCCTTCGACGAGGGTGAGGATGCCGAAACCAATCAGATGACGATGATGGAAATGGCATCGGCAGTCGAAACCGGTCAAATCACCTTTGCCGCACGCGACAGCGAGATTGACGGCAGCCCGATTAAAAAGGGCGAAGTGATGGGACTGTGCAACGGCAAAATTGTCTTTACGGGTAACGACCGCGAGGAAATCGCCTTCAAGACCGTCAACAAGTTATTCAAGAAGAGCCAGCACTCGCTCGTCACCCTCATCTACGGCGAGGGCGTCAGCGAAGAGGCGGCAAACGACCTTGAGGAGAAACTCAGGAAAAAACATAAGAACGATATGGAAATCAGCGTTGTAAACGGCGGTCAGCCGATTTACTACTATATTATATCGGTAGAATAATGATTGATTTTGCAAACGCGAATCTGAACACTTGCAACATTCAGTATATCAAGGGTGTTGGCGAAAAACGTGCCCGGCTTTTTAATAAGCTGGGCATTTATTCAGTGCGCGACTTAATCACCTTTTATCCGCGTAAGTACCAGGACTGGAGCAAGAACGTCAGCGTCCTCGACGCGCCCGAGGGCGAAGTCGTGGCAGTCAAAGCGACGATGATTACCCCCGTCAAGGAGGCGCTCATCCGCAAGGGAATGACGCTCTATAAATGCAATTTCTCGGACGGGCAGAACGTCATCCATGTGACGCTGTTTAACAATAAATATCTCGCGCAGTCGCTCAGGACCTACGACGACTACATCCTCTACGGCAAGGTGGAAAAAAGTTTTACCTCGGCAAGCATGACCTCGCCGCAGATTGAAAAACTCGAAACCGCAGGCGGCGTGCACCCGATTTATCCCGCAACGGACAAGCTCAATTCGCGCGCCATCGCAAAAGTCATCAAAACGGCGCTCGACGCCATTCCCGAAATAGAGGACACGCTCACCGAGGATATCCGAAAGCGCTATCATCTCTGTTCCCTCGATTTTGCCACGCGCGAAATTCATTTTCCGACGAAGGCGGAAAATATCGAAATTGCACGGCGCAGGCTGATATTCGAGGAACTGCTCACGCTCCAGCTCGGTCTCCTCAAATTAAAAGATAAAAAAGAAACCGAAAACAAACTCAAAATCAACGCGGACTGCACGGAAGAATTTTGTGCGCTCCTCCCCTTTGAACTGACGGGGGCGCAGCGAAGAGCCATCGGCGAATGCGTCGCCGATATGATGAGTCCGCAGGCGATGAACCGCCTTATCCAGGGCGATGTCGGCTCGGGCAAGACCGCAGTGGCGGCTGCCGTGATGTACAGCACCGTCAAGAGCGGGTATCAGTGCGCGATGATGGCGCCGACAGAAATCCTCGCCAACCAGCACTACGCGTCACTGACGCAGTTATTCGAAGGCACAAATGTCAGAACCGCACTGCTGACGGGCGCGACGAAGGCGAAGGAAAAGCGCGAAATCAAAGCCGCGCTGATGGAGGGCGAGATTGATATTATCATCGGCACGCACGCACTGATTCAAAACGATGTCGAATTCAGGGAACTCGCACTCGTCGTCACCGACGAGCAGCACCGATTCGGCGTCGAGCAGCGGGCGACGCTCGCGATGAAGGGAACGAACCCGCATCTGATGGTTATGAGCGCGACGCCGATTCCGCGCACGCTCGGACTGATTATTTACGGCGACCTCGACATCAGCATCCTCGACGAGCTTCCGCCCGGACGGCAGGAAATCCGCACGGACGTCGTCACGAGCGCCTACCACGACAGAATTTACACCTTTATTAAAAAAGCGATTGACGCGGGCAACCAGGCGTACATCGTCTGCTCGCTCGTCGACGAGGGCGAGAGCGACCTCATCAGCGCCAAGGAATACGCCGAAGAACTGCAGACCAAGGTATTTCAGCATTATAACCTCGGACTGCTCCACGGCAAGATGAAGGCAAAGGAAAAGGACGCGGTGATGTCCGCCTTTGCACGGGGGGAGGTGCAGGTGCTCGTCTCTACCACCGTCGTCGAAGTCGGTGTCGATGTGCCAAACGCGACGATTATGCTGATTGAAAACGCCGAGCGATTCGGACTTTCGGCACTGCATCAGCTGCGCGGCAGAGTCGGTCGCGGTAAGGATAAATCCTACTGCATCCTTGTCAGCGACAGCAAGAGCGACTCCGCGCGGGAGCGTCTGCAGGTGATGAAGAGCACGAATAACGGCTTCAAAATTGCGGACTACGACCTCAAAACGAGAGGCCCCGGCGACTTCTTCGGCAAGCGGCAGCACGGACTGCCGAATCTCATCATTGCCGATATGCTCGGCGATATGGAAACGCTCAAGGAGTGTCAGCAGTGCGCCGAGGAAATGCTCAGCGAGGATATCCGACTCGACAAATACCCCGCGCTTTGCGACAACATCAACGAGATGTTTCGCAAGACGGATTATTAGTATTATTTTCATTGTATTACGAACACACCCGGTTTTCGGGTGTGTTTTTTATGTGCCGAAAATGAAGGTCAAAGATGGTCAGGGTTATGCACGAAACGTGAATAAAATCGCGAAAAAAAATATTTTTTGCCATTTTGGTGTCCAATTATGCATAAAAAGTGAATAAAAACCCCGAAAACCACCCTAATAGTGGGAGACCTTTTTGAAAAACACATTTCAAACGGCTCCCCGCAGTTTCACAAATCATGAAAGGACGGCAAGTATGGCACGAAGGAAAAAGAGCACGAAGGAAATCATCGAGCAAGGTCTGATGAAACTCGCGACGGGCGACGTCAGCGACGCGGTATCGCTCCTCTACCTCAGCGACGAGGAAGCGATGGAAAAACTGCCGAAGCTGAATCTCTTTAACGTCAGCGAAATCAAACGGCCGAAGGGCGGCGGGCTGGAAATCAAATTCTTTGACCGCATCAAAGCCTTTGAGCGGCTGGGTGAAGTGCAAAACAGTACGGTGGGTGAAGAACTCGGATTCTATCAGGCACTTGAAAAGAGCATTGAAAACGCAGGGGGCGATTTCCCGCAATATGATTAAGTTCAAAGTCTTTTCAAAAAAACAGCTGCTCACCCTCAACTGGTGGTGCAGGGGCAGTCGCTATGAGGAGAAAAACGGCATCATCTGTGACGGTGCCGTCAGGTCCGGCAAAACACTTTGTATGTCAATCTCCTTTATCAGCTGGGCATTTTATCGGTTTAACGATACCTCGTTTGCGCTCTGCGGCAAGACGATTTCGTCGCTCAGGCGCAATGTCGTAACGCCCCTCATTCCCGTGCTCAAAGGTCTCGGATTTTCGGTGGAGGAAAAAATCAGCCGAAACTATCTGATTATCGAAAAGGGCGGCGTCAGAAATCGCTTTTACCTCTTTGGCGGAAGAGATGAAAGCTCGGCGGCACTGATACAGGGTATGACCCTGGGCGGCGTTCTCTTCGACGAGGTGGCACTGATGCCCCGCTCCTTTGTGGAGCAGGCGCTCGCGCGGTGCTCCCTCGAAGGGGCAAAATACTGGTTCAACTGCAACCCCGAGCATCCCTATCACTGGTTTTATAATGAGTGGATTAAAAAATCAGCGGATAAGAATATGCTTCTGCTCCACTTCACCATGGACGACAATCCTTCGCTGTCAGAAGCAGTGAAACTGCGCTACAAAAATCTTTATTCCGGTGCGTTCTACGAACGCTTCATCGAGGGCAAGTGGGTCGCCGCCGACGGTCTCGTCTACCCGATGTTTGACGCAAACCGCCACATCCGCACTGCCGAAAACTACGACGAATACTATCTGTCGTGCGACTACGGAACGGTCAACCCGTTCTCGCTCGGGCTATGGGGTCACAGCGGCGACGCGTGGTACCGCGTCAATGAGTACTACCACTCCTCGCGCGACCGCGGTGTGCAGCTCACCGACGAGGAATACTACGCCGAACTCGAAAAACTCGCCGCAGGAAAAAGCGTCACCGCCCTCATCATCGACCCCTCCGCCGCCTCGTTCATCGAGGTCGTAAAACGCCACGGCAAATACCGCGTCATCAAGGCGGACAACGATGTACTCAGCGGGATTAACCGCGTATGCTCGGCACTGAAAAACGGCGAAATCTTCTTCTCGCCCCTGTGCGCCGACACGCTGCGCGAGTTTTCGGTCTACCGCTGGGATGACGGCATTAAAAAGGACGCACCGAAAAAGGAAAACGACCACGCAATGGATGACATCCGCTATTTTGTACATACCGTGCTTGCAAAAAGCGGTGACGACTGTTCCTTCTCCATTGCGGTTGAAAGGAAGTGAAGCCTTGGGCATTTTTAAGAAGGACAAAACCAAACCGCAGCCTGCACCCGAAGAAAACAGTACGGCTGTGATGACGAGCTGCGTCAGCACGCACCCGTTTTGGCAACTCAGCGGCTATGTGCCGATGGCGGGCGCAGACGGCAGGATTTATCAATCCCTGCGCGAAGCGGTCCCGATTATCGACGCCGCTATCTATAAAATTGTGCGGCTGATGGGCGGCTTTACCTTTGTCACAGGTAACGAAGCCTGCGACAAGGAGATGAACGCCTTTTTCGGCAGGGTCAATGTCGGCGGCAACCAGAGAGGTATCCAGGCATTCGTCGACGGATATGTGGAGCAGCTCCTCACCTACGGCACCGCCATCGGCGAGATGCTCTGCAACGAAAACGGATTCTACGCCCTTTATAACGGCGAACTCGACGCACTCGAAGTCAAACGCAAAAAGGACAGCATCGAGCCGGAATTCTTCAACATCTCCTCGGGCAAAGCGGTGCGCATCGAAGAGCCCGATAAGCTGCTCTTCTCCGTACTCAATCCCGCGCCGGGAAGTATCATCGGCACCAGCCTTCTCAAGGGGCTGCCCTTTGTCAGCGACATCCTGCTCAAAATTTACAACACCGTCGGCGTCAACTGGGAGCGCGTGGGCAATCTCCGCTACGCCGTCACCTACAAACCGCAAAACGACGGCACCGACAGAGCCTTCGCGAAAGAACGCGCCAATCAGATGGCGCAGGCGTGGAAGGACGCGATGAGTTCACGGGAAAGCGTCAAGGATTTCGTCGCAGTCGGCGATGTGAAAATCAGCGTCATCGGCGCGGACAATCAGATACTCGACAGTGAAGTACCCGCGCGCCAGATGCTCGAGCAGATTATCGCCAAGACGGGCCTGATGCCCTATATGTTCGGACTGAGCTGGTCCACGACGGAGCGTATGAGTCAGCAGCAGGCGGATATCCTCACGACCGAACTCGAATCGTACCGTCGCATCGTAACGCCCGTTATCGAGAAAATCGGCAGGACCTATCTCGCCATCAACGGAATCACTGCCCCCCTCTCGGTCGAGTGGAGCGACATCACGCTGCAGGACGAAACGCAGCTCGCCGAAGCGCGCAAGCTGAACGCCGAGGCTGACAAAATACTGACGGAGGTAAACGGCATTGAAGAATAAAAGCGATATCGAAAAGATTAACGCCTTCACCAAAACGCCGCTCAGTGAAAACGACGTGTACATCTTCACGGTGAAACTCTGCAACAACGACATCGACAGGGATTTCGAAAAGTTTTCGCTCGCGTCGCTGAAAGCGCTGCAGCCGATGTTCATCGGCAAGACGGGTATCTTTGACCACTCGATGAAAAGCGCCGACCAGAAGGCACGAATTTTCGACACCTACCTCGAAAAAGAGGCGGACAAGCTGACCGCCGACGGCGAAGCGTTCTGGTCGCTCAAAGCGAAGGCATATATGCTCAGAAACGACGGCAACAAGTCGCTCATCGACGAAATCGAGGGCGGTATCAAGAAAGAGGTCTCCGTTTCGTGCGCGATGGGCGAGAGCATCTGCTCCGTCTGCGGCAAGGATAAGCGAAGGGGCGGCTGTTCTCACATTAACGGCAGAATGTACGGCGACAAGCAGGCATTCACCATTCTGAACGCGCCGACCGACGCTTACGAATTCAGCTTTGTCGCCGTTCCCGCGCAGCGCGAGGCAGGCGTGACAAAATCATTCAGGACAAAGGAGTTGGATATGGAAAACATCTTAAAAACCATCAAATCCTGCGACGGCGAAGTAACGCTCACCAAGGCGCAGGCAAATGAAATCTCCTCATACATCGAGGAGCTCAAAGAGGGCGCGGCGCTCGGCGAGGAATACAAAAAGAAACTCGCGGGCGAAGTCTCCGGTATGCTCTCGCTGGCGCTGCCGCACATCGACAGCAAACTGTTTCAGTCAGTCACCTCGGTGATGACCGTCAAGGAACTGCTCGGTTTCAAAAACGGTCTCAAGACCGAGAGCGTAAAGCCGCAACTGGCGCGTGCTGACAAAACGGAAAACAACACGGATTACTCACAATTCAGAATTTAGGAGGTAACTATGAGTATTTCATACAAAGGCTATAAAGAAAACACTCTCACTCTCGAACAGGGCGCTGACCTCACTGTGGGCGCACCCGTAACCGTAAACGCAAACGGCGCGGCAGTGCCCGCGCCCATCGGCGCGGCATTCATCGGTGTCTGCACCGCTATCAGAAACGGGTTTGCCAGCATCCAGACCGACGGCTACACCGAACTCGAATACACCGGCACCGCACCATCCACGGGTCTGGCAACTCTCGTTGCCGCCGGCAGCAACAAGGTCAAGGCGGGCGGCGATAACGACATCGCTCTTTACAAGGTCGTCAAGCTCGACACCGTCAATTCCATCGTCGGAATTATCCTTTAATTTACAGGAGGTAACACATTATGTCATTTGATAACATCAAACTCGAAAAAGAACTCTACACCACCGGCAAGAGTTTCACCCAGGCGCTCGAAGCCATCGACCCGTCCGAAAACTACAAGGGCACTGCGCTCGAGGGGCTCGACGCTTACCAGCGCCAGCTCAAGCGTTTTGACATCAAGGTATCGGGCGCGGACTCGGACACGGTTTCCAAATTCTTCCAGAGCTCCGACTCCTCGGCACTCTTCCCCGAATACGTCTCAAGAGCGGTGAGACAGGGTCTCGTCGAATCTGACGTGGTCAGCCGAATTGTGGCAAGCACCACCAATATCGACTCCCTCGATTACAGAGCGATTGAGAGCATTGTGGACGAGGAGGCAACCCCGAATGAGCACATTATGGAGGGCGCTTACATCCCCGAAATCAACGTATCCCTCAACTCCAGCCTCACCAAGCTTAACAAGCGCGGCAGAATGCTCGTCGCATCCTACGAGGCAATCAAGTTCCAGAAGCTCGACGTCTTCACCGTCATCCTCAAGCAGATTGGCGAGTACATCGCGAGATGCCAGACGGCTGACGCTCTCACCGCCATTATCGACGCAAAGGGCAGCGACGTTTCCACCCTCACGGGCGGCGTAAGTTACGACAATCTCGTGGATTTCTGGAACGCTTTTGCGCCGTACAATCTCACTACCATCGTGACCGACCCGACCACGATGGCGTCCATGCTCAAGCTCAGTGAATTCAAGGATGCGGTCGCAGGTCTCAATTTCCACGGTACCGGCTCGATGATTACGCCCTTCGGCGCATCGCTCATCAAGACGGACTTCCTTAAGGGACAGAAGACGATTATCGGTCTCGATAAGAACTTCGCACTCGAAAAGGTCCAGGCGGGCGAAATTGTCACCGATTTCGACAAGCTCATCGACCGCCAGCTCGAGAGAGCGACCGTCAGCTGCATCGCCGGCTTCTCGCCGATTTTTGACGGTGCATCCAAAATCGCATCGTATAGCTAAAAAGAGGTATTTGTATGATAGATTTGGAAAGGGTAAACGAAACGCTCTGCGCCATCGCGCATCTGAGCCCCGAAGAGGCGGACGGCTACGCTGTCATCGTGCAGAATTCCGTCGCCGCCGTGGACTCCACCCTCATCAATCCTCACTTTGCAGACGATGAGCGCATCATCTTTCTCGCAGCGGCGAGGGCGAATTACTACATCTCGCTCCTCGGTGCCGAGGCGGGCAGCGTGCGCGAATTTTCAGCGGGTGACGTCAAGGTCAGTCTCAGCGCCGAAAATGAGAGCAGCGCACTGACGCTTTTTCGAAGCGCCACCGACGCCTGCGCGGGTATGGTGACGGACGACGGTTTCGTTTTCAGAGGTGTCTGATATGCCGGGTTTCCATCATACAATTAAACAATATCTCGGACTCATCGGCAGACAGACAACCGTAATCAAAGCAGACGGCGGCGAAGATTCCTTCTTCGCCGTCCTCGAGCAGACCTGGAAGCGCAACAAAACGAATTTCGAGGACAGGGCGACGGGCGGCGGCAGGGTGTACAAGGAATTCTGCGTCATCATCTGCCCGTACGATGTCGACCTGAAATCATACACGAAAAACGACACCTTTATCATCGACGGCGAGAAGTACGAAATCTGTCGCAGCGAGCGTGTTATCGCGATGGGAGAAACCCAGTTTTACCGCGGTATTCTCAAAAAAATAAGGGAGGCGGACGACGATGTTTTTAACGGATAAAACCAACGAAATCCTACAGGCGCTGAAAGGCAGCGAAATGCTCAGCGACACGATAGTAATCGCGTCATTCCCCTTTGCCTACAAACCGACGCGCCTGCAAAAATGCCTGCTGACCGTGTCCCCGCACGGAATGAAGGCTGAGCAGGAAGGCATCGGCGAGAGCCGCCTCTTCGGCGCGCTGCAAATTCGCCTCACTGCCTTCGTGCCGCAGGATATGGGCTCGCCCGTCGCTGCCGACGTTCTAGACAGAGCGGCGGCGGTACTCGCGCCCCTGCACCCGCGCGACATCGAAATGGGCGAAATCAAGGTACGCGACGACCTCGAAGCCTTCAGCAAGACGGGGGTATTCACATTCACAGACCATATGAACAGCGGAGGTAATAATGGCGGATAATACACAGAAAACGGAACCGGATTACACCCGCGCCGAGGAATTCAGCGAGTATTTCGAGCTGGATTCACGGCGCTACGACAACACCGTAAGGGAGGACGACTGATGAACACAATCAAAATGAGTTATAAGGGGATGCTCTTTGAGGTCAATCCTCAGAGCATCCAAACGGATTTTTCCAAAAAAGTTGAGACAAAGGCGCTCCCCTTCGGATTCGGCAGGACCGCCGTGGTATGCCGTATGCCTGCCACCGTCAGCGGCAGTGGAATTCTGACGGGAGAGAACGCGGGCGAGAGAGCGTTTGAACTGATGCGCATCTTCGAAAAAGGGGGCGCATCCTATCTCTTTATGCCGAAAATTGCGCCCGTCAAGGCGTACTTCACCGCACTGGCGCTCAGCGTGAGAGACGAGAACTGTATTGAATACCGCTTCACCTTTACCGAGGAATGCACGGAGAAAAAGAGTCACTACGCCTTTGGCTACACCTACGCGAGGGCGGGCGAAAACCTCTACGACATCGCCAACCGCTGCTCCGTCAGCAGCAGCAAGCTCTTCGAGGCAAATGATTATATGGATATGTTTTCCGTCAGCGAGGGGGATAAGGTATGGCTGAACTGACCGTCATTCTCGCCTCGCCCGCGGGCAAAGAATACACCGTCAACAACCTCACGAATCTCGAATTTGCCGCCGAGAGCGACGCCGCCTGCGACGGGCTGAAGCTCACCTTTCTGTGCGACAAAGAGCCGTTTGAAATCCACACGGTAACGCTTTTTTGCGGTGAAGAAAAGGTATTCTTCGGCTACTGCGACAAACAGAAATACAGCACCTTCGGCGACGGTTACACGGTATTTCTCTATGCGCGCTCTTCGGCGGCGCTCCTCGTTGACAACGAAGCGCAGCCAAGCGTCTACTACGCGCCAGGCACCGCGGTGCTCTGCCGCTGCGAGGCAAAGCCGTTCGGATTCAGGGACTGTCTGCCCGCCTTGGCCATCACACAGGAGTATATCGTCTCAAAAGGTACCTCCTGCTACGGCGCTATCAATCATTTGGTCAGATTTCTCACCGACCGCAGCGTCAGGGTGTCGCCGGATAACGCCCTCTATCTCCCCGAAGGACGCGGCACCGTCAACCTCGACGATGAAACAGTAGTCAGCGAAACCAAATGCATCAACCGTGCACTGCCCTTCACGCAGATTGACTACAAAGTAGACGGCGACAGCGCCTATATCCGGCACTACAAGAGCCGTCTCGCCGAGGAACGGGGCATCCGCCGCACACGCAAAGTCAATATTGCCGCTCTCCCGCTCTGGCAGAGGGAGCACGCGCTGCGCAGCAGACTGCAAAACGCGTGTGAAAAGTATATGGAAACGAAAGTTGTCATCGACGGCATCCGCTTCTTCCCTCTCTTTGACAAAGTAGAATTTGCGGCATCCAAAACGGGACTGAACGGGGCGTATCACCTGCACAAAATCACCGTCCTGCATCATGCGGACAAGTCCGAGACGCATCTGACCTTCCGAAAGAAACTTGACTTAAAGGAGGTAAACTATGTGGCTGAGTAAACGCATTACGAGAGAAGCCGCGGACAGCCGCGCGCAAAAGGGCAATATCACCATCTCGGGCGCCGAGCGAATCGAGGCAATGTCCAGCGCAAACGCGCAGCGTCTGGGCACCTACACACCCTACGGCTACACCTCGTCGGCACCCATTGGCGAAGAGGTGATTGTCCTCCCCTCCTCCGACGGCGAAATCGCGCTCGGCACCCGCTGCAAAGCGGAGCAGCTCGACAGCGGCGAGGTGATGATTTCCTCGCTCGGCGGCGCTAAAATCCTGCTGCGCAATAACGGAGACGTCGTCATCAACGCGCTGGTAATTGATAAAAACGGAGTGATACATAATGACTGACAAACTGATAAACGGCGACTATGCGCTCGTGCCGGATACGAAAGCGCTAACGCAGTGCGACTACACCGACGAACTGCTGCAAAATGCGGCAATCCTGCTCAGCGCCCACCGAGGCAAATTCTATCCCGACAAAAATTTCGGCTCCCGCATTTATAAGGCGACGCAACCGTTGGAGGAATCCATCGCCGCCTATGCGGTGGAGGCGCTCGGCACACTCGACGGAGTCTACGTCAAAAGCGTGAGCATTGACGGGAGTGCCGCATATATTCGCCTGATGATAAACAATACGGAAAAAGGAGTGTTACTGAATCTTGAACATAACCTATGATGAAATCCTGCAGGGAATGCAAAACGCCTTTTTCGAGGAATGCGGCGAGAATGCCGAACTGCTGAGCGACCTCGGCGCGCGATTCCGTGCGGTGGCAAGCGAGCTCTTCAATCTCGCGTGTTACAGTGATTTCGTGCTCAGACAGGCATTCGTGCAGAGTGCGAGCGGCGCCTATCTCGACCGCCACGCCGCAATGCGCGATATGACGCGCAAAACAGCGGCAAAGGCGCGGGGTGAAATCACCTTCTATGCCGCTGAAATCGGCGAGACGGATATTGAAATTCCGGCGGGTACTATCTGTTCGGCGGCGGGCAGCGAATACATCCAGTTCGTGACGACTGAGGCGGGCACGCTCACCGCAGGAAGTGAGAGCGTCACCCTTCCTGCCGAAGCGCTCGAAAACGGCAGCGCCTATAACGCAAAGGCGGGTACCGTCACCGTTCTCGTTACCCCGCCGGGCGGCATTAACCGCGTTGAAAACGCCTACAATTTCATCGGCGGCTGGGACGACGAGAGCGACACGGCGCTGCGAAAAAGACTGCTCGCCTCTTACAGCGTGCCGCCGACGGGTCTTTCACGCAAAAGCATCGCCGAATGCGTGATGAAAATTGACGAGGTGCTCGACTGCAATATCGTCAAGCGTGCGGCAAACAATATGTACGCCTACGTCAAGCTGAAATATCCGCAACTGACCGAGGAGATAACGGATAAGATTAACGACGCGCTTCTCGTGGCAGCCGTTACGGTTGTGAGCCCGCAGATTGTACTCGCCACCCGCAGCGAATATCCGCTGACGGTAACGCTCAGCACCGATGAAGCGGACAAGGAAAGCGTCTATACGACGATTCAAAAAGCGGTAAAAGATTACACCGACGGCATCCGCATCGGCGAGGCTGTCAGCCTGAGCGAAATCTACGCCATCGCAACGCGCGCCGCCGATGTGCGCGACTGTATCGTCACCTCTCCGCGTGCAATTAACGGCGTCATCAGTTCCGCGGAGGACACCTATCTGATTCCCGATGAAATTGTGGTGAAGGGATATGAATAGGTCTTTTCAAAGACTCGTCGCCCTGCTGGAGCCGATGGGCATCCGCTTCGATGAAGGCGGTATCTCGCGCGCGGAAATGCGCGGATACAGCGCGGGAATTGCACTGGTGGAAGCGTACATTACCGCTGCGCTCGCCCAGGCGTTTTCGGAAAACATAAACGGCGCGAAACGATATGCGGCGCTACTCAATATCGACGCTTCCCGGTTCACCGCGACACGCCTTTCAGACGAAATCAGGCGCCGCCTTTCGATGAATTTCGCCACGGCAACCGTCACGGAGATGGAAACCGCCTTTGAGAATGTCGGCTCGGGAAGCCTTGAGCTCTACCACGACAACGGCGAGATACTCGCGACGATGAAATTTACGGATGTCGAAGCGGACGATTTAACCGAACTCGGCAAATTCATCGAAAGCTACGCCTGTCTGTCAAACCGTCTGGGCTTCGACGGAAGCGGACTTGATTTTGACGGATGGGGACTGTGGGGACAGAGCTTTTACAAACTCGATAAAATGAATTTACCGTTCAAAATATTTGACGAATTAAGGAGTGATATGATTGAGCAGCACGAATAAAACACCCGGTATCGGACTCAACAGCTGGGTCGGCAGCGATATACCGAAGATGGCGGATTTCAACAACGATAACAATATCATCGACGATGAAATCACCTCGCATAAAACCAATACCAATATCCACGCCACCGCCGCTGAAAAGTCGGCGTGGAATCAGCCCTTTGTGCTGATGACCTACACCGGAAACGGCAGCACGTCGAGAAGTATTAAGATTACCAACGATTTTGAGCCGAAATGGGGTATGATATTTAAGATAAGCTATACGCCCTCAGTCGTGGATATCGACAACCGCACCGAATACAATTACTTCGGCATCTTCACGAATAACGGCTCGACCGCCGGTCTGTCGCTCAGCGGCAAAAATCTGACGGTGCAGCAGAGTTCCGTCGCCGTTTTCGGCAGCGAACTCAAAGACTATAACGAAAACGGTTCCGCTTATATGGTCATCGCATTTCGTTAAAATTTTTCTTTACATTACCGGGCGAATGCTTTATAATAATATGTCGAAAAAACTTGTCAGAGAGGACAGAATTATGGCAATTTTCAGAGCATTCAGGGCATATCGCCCGGCGGTAAAGAATCAGGCGTTGATTCCCGCGCTCCCCTACGATGTGATGAACACCGAGGAAGCGAGAGAAATGGTAAAGGGAAACCCCTTATCCTTCCTCCATGTGGACAAGGCGCAGATTGATTTCGCCAAAGGTTTTGACCAGTACTCACACGATGTATACGAAAAAGCAAAGAGCAACCTCCTCGCACTGGAAGAAAGCGGCAATATGGTGCAGGATGAGGCTCCCTGTCTCTACATCTACCGCCAGGTTATGAACGGCAGAGCGCAGACGGGTATCGTCGGATGCGCATCCATCGACGATTACAAAAACAATATCATTAAAAAGCACGAGTACACTCTCGCAAAGAAGGAGCAGGACAGAATTAACCACGTCAATATCTGCGACGCGAACACCGGTCCCATCTTCCTCACATACAGAGCGTCCAACGAAATTAACGACGCGGTCTACGCGTGGACGAGAAACCACGACGCGGTATACGATTTCACGGCGGACGGTGTCAAGCAGACGATCTGGGTCGTCGACGACAAAGAGGTCTGCGATAAACTGCAGGCGGCGTTTGCTGAAATCCCCGCGCTTTATATCGCAGACGGTCACCACCGCTGCGCATCGGCAGTCAAAGTCGGCGAAATGCGCAGAAAGAGCAATCCGAAATACACCGGCGATGAGGAATTCAACTATTTCCTCGCGGTAGCGTTCCCGGACTGTGACCTCGAAATTATGGACTACAACCGCGTTGTCAAGGATTTGAACGCTTACTCGCTCGACGGATTCATTCAGAAAATCAGCGAAAAATTTGTCGTCAGCGAACTCGGCGAAATGAAAAAGCCCACCGAGAAGCACACCTTCTCGATGTACTGCGAGGGCAAGTGGTACAAGCTCGAGGCGAAGGAAGGCACCTTCGACGACACCGACCCCGTGGCGAGACTCGATGTTTCGATTCTGCAGAATAATCTGCTCGCGCCCGTGCTGGGCATTGATAACCCCAAGACGAACGAGCGTATCGAATTCATCGGCGGTATCCGCGGTCTGGAGGAACTCGAAAGACGCGCAAACAGCGATATGAAAATTGCCTTTGCGATGTATCCGACCACGGTGGACGACTTAATGTCGATTGCGGATGCAGGTAAGATTATGCCGCCGAAATCGACCTGGTTCGAGCCGAAACTTCTCTCGGGACTGTTCATCCATCATTTATCATAAGTAAAAGGGAGAGCGAAATGCTCTCCCTTTTTGGTTACTCGCTATTTTAGAAAATGGTAACGGGCGATTCGTGAATCGCCCCTACAAGCACGTCGAAACGAAAACTTGTAGAGGAATCCCGCCGTTCATCACAGCGGTTTATATTTTTTCAATCATCCAGATTTGTGAACTGAGCGGGTCGGCAAGTCGCTCCTGCAGCGGAACGTTCATCAGATAGTCGCCGCTACGCTCCTTCACCTCGTCTCCCATCGTCACGCGATACCTGGCGTTCGGGTCAAGTCCCTTCAGATTCAGGGTCTTGAACTGACGGTTAAAGAAGGAGGTCGCCGTCGAGCAGAGGAAGAGCACGCTGCGCGACTTGTCCTCACTGACGTACTGGTTTGCTGACATACCGTCGTTTCTGAAATTCTTGAGTCGGTACAACTTGCCAAACTGTACGAGTTCGCGAATGTCCTTATAAAGGGCGATATAGTACTTGCATTTTTCGATTTCCTCATCGGTATACTTCAGAAGATTCGAGCCGATGGAGAGGGAGCCCTGCATCGACACGTTGAAACGAAAATCGAGCGAGGTCGGACGGCTGCCCGCGTTCCAGTCGGTTACCCACGCGCGCATACTCTTGCGGGGATAGAGCATCGAGAAGCCGCGCTGAATTTCAAGGCGGTCGACGGGGTCGGTATTGTCCGAGGTCCACGCCATATCGAAATGCTCGAGCGCGCCGTATTCGGCTCTGCCGCCGCCGGAGGAGCAAGCCTCAATCTGGAGATAGGGATATTTCGCCTTCAGTTTATCGGCAATATCGTACACTGCGAGGGTGTGCAGGTACCACAAATCGCGCTGATTCTCGAGATTCGGCGCGCCGATTTCGGAAAACGGGCGATTCATATCCCACTTAATGTACTTAATATTATGATTGGCGACCATCTTGTCCATCACGTCAAAGCAGTATTCCTTCACCTCGGGAATGGTGAGATTGAGCACGAGCTGATTGCGCAGCAGGCTGGGCTTACGCGTATCGTAATGGTACACCCACTCGGGATGCGCGCGGTAGAGGTCGGAGTCCTCGTTGACCATCTCGGGCTCAAACCAGAGACCGAAGTCCATACCGAGTTTGTTGACGCCCTCGATGAGTTCGTCGATACCGTTGGGGAATTTCTCCTCATTGACATACCAGTCGCCGAGACCCGCGCGGTCGTCCTTGCGCGCGCCGAACCAGCCGTCATCCATTACGAAGAGCTCGCAGCCGATTTCCGCCGCAATTTTGGCAAGGCGCAGCTGATTGTCGACATTGACGTCGAATCCCGTCGCCTCCCATGAGTTATAGAGGACGGGCAGCGGCTCCTCGGCAAAGGATTTCGGCAGAATATGATGAATCGCAAAATCGTTCATCTGGTTGCTCATCTCGGCAAAGCCGTTGGTGTAGCCGATATACGCCTTGGGCGTCGTTATACGCTCGCCGGCGTGCAGAATTTTGGTGAAATCAAAATCGTTCAATCCGAGCGTTACGCGGGTGATACCGATGAAGTCGCGCTGCGCCTCCATCTTAAAATTACCGCCCCATCCGAGCGCCGCAAAATAGACATCGCCAAAATCCTCGGTCGCATTCTTCGACAGAATCAGAAACGGGGAGTTGACGTGACCCGTGGTGCCCCTGTGCGTTTCAAAACGGATGGAGCCCGCCTTAAACGGCGAGGTCTCGAGCTGGAATTCGCCCGCCCACGAGCCATTGGTATTCGTAATATCGTAGATTTCCTCCGTCGGAAGCGACAGCTCGGCGGACATCAGTTTTTCAATCGTCAGGTCGTGCGCAGAGTTGTTGACGACGGTCACGCTGCGCGTGATAATATCGTGCTCATCGGACCATTTATAGTGCAGCACGATGCGAATATCGTACGCCTTATCGACAAGGGTAACCGAGAGAGAATCCTTCGTCATTTCATCGCTCTCGTATGTAAAAACCGAATCGCGGCAGCCGTCAAAATACTCACACTTAAACGCACAACTGCGGTAACGCGTGCCGCCGAAGGGGGAATACTCCTCGGAGATATAATCCAGTTCCGAATGGTTCGAATTGCGCTCCCACTCGGGCGAGAGGTTATAGTCCTCACGGCACGCCTTGCGTCCCCAATGGATATGGCGGAGGATACCCTTCTCATTCACACCCATGACATAATGCGTATTCTTCGTTTCAATTATCAATATCTTTTTATCCATCTTACTCGCCTCCGGGGAAATTGTCATTTTCATAATACAGTATTTAACCTCAAATAACAAGAGAAAAATTGCATTTATTAACATTGACAAGTATTTCATAAATTGTTATACTTATTTTGTATAGTATTATTGATGAAAAGGTGAGATTTATGGAAAAGAACAGAGTAAGTATTAAAATTTGCGGCTCAAGTTATACGATTCTTACCGAGGACGATACCGCCTATGTCGAGGAACTCGCAGAATTCATTGACGGCGAGATGAAGGGCGTAGCACAGGCATCGCCGAGTTTATCCACCACGCAGTGCGCGGTACTCGTAGCGCTCGACCAGGCGGACGCCTGCAAGAAAGCTACCGCTTCCGCCGATAATCTCAGAGCACAGATTAAGGATTATCTCGAGGACAGCGCAAGGGCAAGGATGGAGGTTGACGTCGCAAGGCGCGAAATCGAACGCCTGAGCAGAGAAAACAGCAACCTCAGAAGCAAGCTCGCAAACAGATAATAACACAAAACGGTGTGGGCGTAATAACGCCCACATTTTCATTAGGGGATTTATGGCACTGGAAATTTTAGCGCCCTGCGGAGGAATGGACAGTCTGGTTGCAGCGGTACGGTGCGGCGCAAACGCCGTCTACCTCGGTATGAAGGACTTTAACGCAAGGCGAAACGCGGATAATTTTGATGAGCAGTCGCTCAGAGAGGCAATTCAATACGCGCACGCCCGCGGCGTCAAGGTGTACGTCACGATTAACACGCTCGTAAGCGACACCGAGATGAGCCGGGCGCACCAAGCAGTCAGCACCGCGATGCAATGCGGCGCCGACGCTTTCATCGTGCAGGATTTAGGGCTTGCGAAGATGATGCGGGAGTGCTTCCCCGAAGCAAAGCTCCACGCCTCGACCCAGTGCAGCGTCAACACCCCCGACGGATTCAGAGCGCTCGCAGATGACGGCTTTGCGCGGGCGGTGATTCCGCGCGAGATGAGTCTCGACGAAATCAAAGAAATCCGCCGCAGCACCGATATGGAACTCGAAATCTTTGTCCACGGCGCACTGTGTATGTGCGTCTCGGGGCAGTGCTATCTGTCGGGTATGCTCGGCGAAAGAAGCGGCAACCGCGGACTCTGCGCGCAGCCGTGCCGTCTCTCCTTCAGCGCGGACAATTCGGGCTCCTGCGATTTATCGCTGAAGGATTTAAGTCTGATACAGCACATCCAAGAGATTGACGGCGCCGGCGTCATCAGTCTGAAAATCGAGGGCAGAATGAAACGCCCCGAATATGTGGCAGCCGCCGTAACCGCCTGTAAAAAGGCAATCGGCGGTGCCTACTCGTCCGAAGATGAAACCGTGCTCAAAAGCGTATTCTCGCGCTCGGGATTCACGGACGGCTACTTCACGGGAAAGAGAAAGGATATGTTCGGCACGCGGCAGAAGGAGGATGTTGTCTCCGCGGCGGGCGTGCTCAAGGACCTCTCGCATCTCTACGACAACGAAAATCCCCTGCTGCCGATTGATTTGGATTTCACCTGCAAAGCAGGTCAACCCGTCGTGCTCAGAGCCTCTGCAGGCGGCAAAACCGCCGAGGCGACTGCCGGCGTGCCCGAGCAGGCAATCCACAAGCCGATGACCGTCGAGAGCGTGACGGCACGGCTCAGCAAATTCGGCGGCACGCAGTTTTATGCCGCGCGGATTCGCATCGACCTTGACGAAGGACTGATTGTGCCCGCAAGCGTCATTAACGCGCTGCGCAGAACGGTCTGCGAAAAACTGAGCGAAAACGACGCTCCGTCATTTACGGAAAAAGTATACACCCCGCCGCGCCCGCGGGCAAAGAGCGGCAGACCGTATTTCACGGCGCGCTTTGAAAATGCGGCGCAGATTCCCGACCGCCACCCCTTCAGAAGAATCTTCCTGCCCGTATGGGCAAGCGATGAGGACTTTATCCGAAGCGGTGCGGGTGCTGAGCTTCCACGCGGACTCTTCGGCGCGGAGGAACGGTTAAAAAAACGTCTTGCTCAGTTAAAAGCCGTCGGCGTCACCACGGCGCTCGCATCCAATCTCGGCGCGTACCAAACGGCAGAGGCGCTCGGATTTGAAGTATACGGCGATTTCGGGCTGAATCTCTTTAACAGCGAGAGCGCGCGGCAATTCCACGCGCCGATTCTCTCATTTGAACTGACGCTCGAGCAGGCAAACCGCATCAACGCCCACGGCACGGGTATCATCGGTTACGGCAAGGTGCCGCTGATGCTCGCGCGCAGCTGCCCCGTCAAAAACCGTATCGGCTGCGAAAAATGCGGCAAAAGCGGCGCCCTTACGGACAGAAAAGGGTATAAATTTCCCGTAAAATGTTCATCCTACCCTTGTGTGGAGATTCTCAACCCCCTGCCGATTTATCTCGGCGACCGACTGGACGAGGTCAGAACGGATTTTATACACTTTTACTTCACGGACGAGGAAAAGGGCGATATTACGCGTTTGGTGAATATGTACAACAATGGTGAGAAACCGCAGGGCAACTACACCCGCGGACTATATTATCGAGGAGTAAAATAATGCTGATACTCGCATCCCAAAGCCCGCGCAGGCGGGAGCTGATGAAATACATAACCGACGACTACACCGTGAAGGTGAGCGACGTCGACGAGACGCTGCCCGACGGCATCTCGCCCGAGGAGGCAGTGCTCTGTCTCAGCAAAATCAAGGCGCGCCCCTTTGCGTCCCCGCAGGACACCGTCATCGGCGCCGACACCGTGGTCGCGATAGACGGCGAAATCCTCGGAAAGCCTGCAAATAAAGAGGATGCGGCGCTGATGCTACGCAAACTCAGCGGCAAAACGCATAGCGTTTTCACGGGCGTCACCGTTATCAAAAACGGCAAGGAACACTCATTCTACGCCGAAACAAAGGTCACATTCTTCAACCTCGGCGATGACGAAATCGCAAAATATGTCGCAACGGGAGAGCCGCTCGACAAAGCGGGCGCCTACGGCATCCAGGGTTACGGCTGTTTGCTTGTGGAAAAAATTGACGGAGATTATTTCAATGTTGTGGGACTGCCGGTGAGCAAACTCAATCACCTTTTAATGAGCATTTGATGATTTTTTGTCTAATTTGCTGATTTGTTAAAAAGTTTATTGAAATTTAATAATCCCTGTGTTAAAATTAAAGTACGGTATATTAGCAATTCCTAACTTTATACCAGAAAGGAGAATGTTATGGCAGCAGATTTACATTGTCATACGAAATTAAGTGACGGTTCCGTCGGTATAGAAGATTTAATCGTGATAGCACACAAGAGTGGCATTGATACGCTCGCCATAACGGACCACGACTGCATTGCAGGCACTGTAAGAGGCCAGGTTATCGGCAAGCGCTACGGCGTCACTGTTATCCCGGGCGTGGAACTCTCCGCATTTGATTTTGACGCGGGTAAGAACGTGCATATTCTGTCCTACCTCGCGGACGCACCCGACAGACTCGAGGGCATCTGCAAGCGCACCTCCGTTGCACGCAAGAGAGCGGGTCAGATTATGATGCTCAAGGTAGCGGCACGCTTCCCGATTACAAGCGAGTTCATCATTTCTCACGCGAGCGGCTCCACCAATCTGTACCGTCAGCACATTATGCACGCGCTGATGGACGCAGGCTACACGGATAAAATTTTCGGTGATTTATTCCACACCCTCTTTTCCGAGGACAGCGAGTCAAACGTGCTCGCACCGACGAAGTACCCCACGGTGCAGGAAGTCATTGACGAAATCCACGGAGCGGGCGGTATCGCCGTGCTGGCATACCCCGCGAAGTTCAATAATTTCGACGAAATTGACAAATATATTGAGATGGGTCTCGACGGCATCGAGGTCTGGTCCCCGTACAACAGCGAGGAGCAGGTGGAAATGCTCACCGCTCTTTGCAAAAAGAAAAAGTTGCTGATGACGGGCGGCTCGGACTTCCACGGCATTTACGGTGACCACACCGTCACCGTCGGCTCATACACCACTCCGCAGGAGCATCTCGACAAGCTCCTCGGCTATAAAGCAAAGAAAAAACGCGCAGCACGACGTGCTGAGCGCGAAGCAGAAAAGAAAGAATCGCAGTAAGATACTTACTGCGATTTTTCTTTATAACCCGAATATACCAAACAAAAAGAGCCGTGAAACGGCTCTTTCTCATTGTATTTATACAAAGTCCTTCGTCACCTTGACAATATTCTCTGCGCTGAGACCGAACTGCTTTAAGAGGTCCTTGGCAGGTCCGGAATGTCCGAACTCGTCGTTGACACCGATGCGCTTCACGGGGGTCGGGCATTTTTCGCTGAGTGCGGCACAGACCGCCTCGCCGAGACCGCCGATAATATTGTGCTCCTCGACAGTAATCACCTTGCCCGTTTTCTTCGCGGACGCGATAATCAAATCCTCGTCGAGCGGCTTAATCGTTGCGATATTGATAACCTCGGCGCTGATGCCGTCAGCTTTCAGCTGCTCGGCGGCGTTCATCGCCTCGGCAACCATCAGACCGTTTGCCACGATGGTCACATCCGTACCCTCGCAGACGACCTCGCCCTTGCCGATTTCGAATTTGTAATTCTCGTCGTGGAACACCGGCACCGCAAGTCTGCCGAAACGCAGATAAACCGGTCCCTCGTGGTAATACGCCGCCTTCACTGCCTGGCGCGCCTCGACATCGTCAGCGGGGCAGATAACCACCATGCCGGGAATGGAACGCATCAGTGCGAAATCCTCGCAGCACTGATGGCTGGCGCCGTCCTCACCGACGCTGATGCCCGCGTGGGTCGCGCCGATTTTCACATTCAGATGGGGATAACCGATGGAGTTTCTCACCTGCTCAAAGGCTCTGCCCGCCGCAAACATCGCAAAGCTCGATGCAAACGGCACAAATCCCATTGTGGAAAAACCTGCGGCAACGCACATCATATCCGCCTCGGCAATACCGCAGTTGATATGGCGCTCGGGGTACGCTTTCTTAAAAATACCTGTTTTCGTAGCGGCTGAAAGGTCAGCGTCAAATACGACTAATTTATCCGCGCCCTCGCTGTACAGCTCCTTAAGCGCGTTGCCGTAACTTTCGCGGGTCGCAATATTCTTCACTTCTGCCATACCTTACGCCTCCAGTTCCTTTAATTTTGCGCTGAGTTCATCCATCGCAATCTGATATTCCTCATCGTTCGGCGCTTTGCCGTGCCAATCGACGGCATTTTCCATATACGAAACGCCGAGGCCTTTCACCGTCTTCATCACGATACCGAAGGGTTTGCCCTGGCACGCGTGGAAGGCGTCGAATGCTGTTTCGAGCTCGTCGAAATCGTTGCCGTTAATCACTACGACCTCAAAACCGAAAGCTCTGAGCTTTTCGTCAATCGGCTCCGCGCTCATTACTTCATCGCAGGAGCCGTCAATCTGGAGTCCGTTGGAGTCGATGATGACGCAGAGATTGTCGAGCTTATACTGCGAAGCAAACATCATCGCTTCCCACACCTGACCTTCTTCAATCTCGCCGTCGCCGAGAAGGGTGTAGACATTGATATCGGCGTCCATAAACTTCGCCGCTTTTGCCATACCGGCAGCAACGCTGACGCCCTGTCCGAGCGAGCCGGTGCTCATATCCACACCGGGAACGGTATTCATATTCGGATGTCCCTGCAAATAGGAGCCGATGTGTCGCAGCGTCTTGAGGTCCTCCACGGGGAAGAAGCCCTTATATGCCAGCGCGCTGTAAAGACCGGGGGCGCAGTGACCCTTTGACAAAACGAAACGGTCCCTGCCGTCCCATTTCGGCTCATCCGCTCTGTAACGCATCTCACTGCCGTAAAGATACGCAAACACATCCGCTGCCGAAAGCGATCCGCCCGGATGTCCCGCCTTTGCGGCATGAGTGCTCTCGATAATGCCGCGTCTGATTTGCGTAGCAAAAATCTGAAGCTCTCTTTTTTTATTACTGTCCATAGGAATACACTCCTTTGTTTATTTCGATTCCATTGTAACAAAAATCGGGCAAAAGTTCAATATTAATAAGTTTATATTGAAATACTTTTTCAATTATGGTAAAATAAACTATATTTCAGAATATAGGAGATGTTATTTTATGAAAATTGCTAAGGAATATGCTCCGAGTTACGATGTAAAAGGCAATACCGATTTCTCTGTCAAAGAGATTACCGATATCTGCGACAACATCGGTCCCCGTAAGCCGGGCTCACCCGAGGAGCTGAAAGCGCAGAAATTTATGCAGCGCATCCTCGATGAGCATTGCGAAAAAACGGAAATTGAGGACTTCACCCTCCACCGCCAGGGCTTTATGGGATTCATCCCGTTCACGGTATGTATGGGCGTTGCCTCCGTATTCGTCAACTGGTTCGGCAAGCCGCTCATCGCGTTCATTATGTGCATTCTGGCGTTCGTTCCGCTGATTTTTGAATTTTTGATGTACAAGGAATTCGACGATTTTCTTTTCCCGAAGCAGACATCTCATAACCTCATCGGCACCAAAGCGCCCAAGGGTGAAGTGAAGCAGAGAATTATTCTCGTCGGTCACTCCGACAGCCAGTTCGAATGGCCGATTAACTACTACCTCGGCGGTCTGCAGGCAAAACTGTTTGTTGAAATTCCCGCCGTCGTAGGACTGGTTATCCAGACCTTCTTCGCACTGATTTGTGCGATTGCAGGCAAGGGCGGCGCTGCTGCGGATATCACAAGCGCAAGACCGTTCTTCATTATCCTGTTTGTTATCAGTATTATCTTTATTCCGTTTGAGATTTCGTTTATCTTCTTCCAGAGCTGGACAAAATCCGTACCCGGCGCATCAGACAACCTGTCGGGCTGCTACGTCGGTATCGGCACACTCAAGGCGCTGCGCGAGGCAGGCGTTGACCTCGAGCAGACAGAGCTCAGGGTTATCTGCTCCGGCTCCGAGGAGGCAGGACTGCGCGGTGCAAAGGCTTACGCAAAGGCTCACGAGAAAGAGCTCAAGGACATCCCGACCATCTGCATCGGTCTGGACACCTTCAGAGACCTCGAGGATATGGCAGTATACGACAGAGACCTCTCGGGTACGCTCCAGCACGACTGGGCTGTTAAGAACCTCGTTAAGAACGCGGCTGCGAACTGCGGCTATGACCTCAAGTTTGAGTCCATTTATATCGGCGCGTGCGATGCGGCTGCATTTGAGCAGAGAGGCATCCCGTCGACCGGATTTGCGGCAATGAATCCCGACCCGCCGAGATATTACCACACCAGACTTGATAATCCCGAAAACCTCCGCCCCGAAGCAATCGAGGCAGGTATCGAGATTATGATTGAAACCGTATGTATGTACGATAAAGAAGGACTTCCCAAAAAAGACTAATATGAAGTAATGGCAAATCCCCCACTTTTCGTGGGGGATTTTTTTGGAAAAATTTGCGATATATTTTGCCGTTTAGGGTACTACTGTATGAAAGGAGTTGATTGTATGCGCCAAAAGGATAAGTGCGATGAAATATTTAAGCAGTCGTATGAACTGTACGCACAGCAGATACTAAAATACTGTATGGTGCGGCTTGGAGACAGTTCGGACAACGCGGACGACTGCGTGCAAAACGCCTTTTTGGTGTATTACAAAAAGCTTCTTGCAGGCGAGGAGATAGCACAGCCGAAAGCATTTATATATCGCACGGCAGAAAATTTCCTTAAGAAAAGCTTACGCGAGAAAAAGCAACGGCAAAAGAAAATCCTCCCGCTTGACAGCGTGCGGGAGGTTTCCGCACCCGAAGTCAGCGAAAAAGCGGCGCGCCTCGACTATGATGAAATGAAACGTATACTGCTGACAAATCTAAGTGATTCCGAACAACTGCTATACTACCAAAAGTACGAACAAAACCTGTCACTGAAAGAGATTGCAGAGTATTACGGCATTTTGCCAACAGCGGCGGCGAACAGAATATCACGCCTGCGAAAAAAGATTATTGCTCTAACAGAGCCTGTACTAAATGATTTTGAGAAAGGGGGATACTAATGAACATAACTGTTAATGAACAAATCGTCAAAGCGATTTATAATAACCATTCCTATACAGATGAAATAACAGCATTTCTGAACGAAATCATTGACGCAGAAATCGAAAAAGACGAAATGAATACCGAACTGATGGATGAGTGTACGGATTTATTGTATGAGCTTCAGTTCGGCGAGGAGCCCGATACTGACAGCGTCAACAAGCTGCTTCATATTTACAAAACACAGATGAACAGAGCAAGGCGCAAGCGCCAGATTGCAGCGGCAATTATGATTATGCTTATTGGCACGGGAGCGCTCCTACAGACGAATCCCGCCATTGCACAGCAGACAAGAGATATGTTCAGCAGGATTGCATACTCGCTCGGTATCACAGCCGAACAGAGCGAGAACGGCGAAAATATCCAATCGCTTTACGCAAACTTTGACAGTAATCCCGAAACTAATGTAAAAAGTGAAGACGAAATTGACTTAACCCATATGCAGATTATTGCAGTCGGTGAGGACGGAAAAGAATTTGAAGTTCCTCTTTCAGACTGCGAAATAA
>SVOG01000036.1 GCA_015066525.1 Oscillospiraceae bacterium
GAGCTCTACAAGCTCTTTGATAAAGAGAGCATTGCAAAGCGTAGTGAGAAAACAAGAAAATTGAAAAACTCACCATCGCAATATTTAACCGATGTTACGATGGAATCCATAAATACATTAAAAAGAAAAATGACATCCGTGGAGGAGGACGAAACAAACTAATTACTTAATAACATTTACACATTACAGCCTTGAGCCACAGATGGAGAATACATACATTTTAATTCAGAAAGGAAAAATCATTTATGGCAAAAGGCTCAGTTAGAAAGAAAGGTAAAAAGTGGTACTACCGCTTTTATGTTGAAGATGAAAGCGGCAATCTAAAGCAAAAGGAATTTGTAGGTACGGAGAGCAAATCCGAAACCGAAGCAATGCTCCGCAAGGCAATGGAGGAATACGAACAGAATCACGTTGTTGCAAAGCCGGAGAATATGACTGTCGGAGAACTGCTTGACTTATGGGTAGAGGAAGAACTGAAACCCGGCGGTTTAAGTAACGGAACCGAGATGGCATATATTGCTACGGTGGGCAGAATCAAAAAGGATTCGATTGCTGAACGGAAGTTGAAATCTGTTACCTCAGACCATCTGCAGAAATATATGGATGACTTAACCTTCAACAGAGGATACAGCAAAGGATATATGCGCTCATTCTCAGCAGTGTTAAGAAGTGCCTTTAAGTTTGCGGTATTCCCTAAAAGGCTGATATCGTATGACCCGATGCCCTATGTAACAGTTCGCTACAAAAATGATAATTCAAATATCTTTGAAGCGGACAATGCAGAGGAAGGCAATGTGCTATCCATTGAACAGTACAATCAACTCCTTACCTATCTCAAAGAAAAGGACAATCCTGCAATACTGCCGATACAGATTGCCTTTTACACAGGACTCCGAATCGGAGAGGTATGCGGACTGATGTGGAGCGATATTGATTTCAAGAAGCAGCAGATAACCGTAAGGCGAAGCGTTAAGTACAATTACCAACGCAAGTGCTATGAAATTGGTACAACTAAACGAAGCAAGGTAAGAAAGGTTGATTTCTGCAATGCTTTAGCGGATATACTGAAAGCGGCACGAACAGAACAGCAGACAAACAAGCTCAAATACGGTGTTCTTTACAGTCACAATTACTACATTGAAGTAACGGACGGCAAAAGAAACTACTATGAGCTTAAAACGCTGAACGGCGAACAAACAGTTCCTGACAATTGCAACGAAATACAATTTGTTTGCTTACGGCAGGATGGTTGCTTAGAGTTGCCTACAACAGTATCAATCGTATGCAGAACGATCCGCAAAAAGCTAAAAGGCTTTGAGAATTTCCATTTCCACATGCTGAGGCACACTTACACAAGCAATCTGCTCAGCAACGGTGCAAATCCGAAGGAAGTGCAGGAGCTTCTCGGCCATTCCGATGTCAGTACCACAATGAACATCTACGCTCATTCATCACAGCAGGCAAAGCACGAATCCGCAATGCTGCTTGACAAGATAGTGAGCTAACAAAAAAGCTTCCCTTAAATTCTCCTGCAAGGGAAAATTTAAGGGAAATCAATCATTTTTCAACACTTTCAAATTTTAAAACGCCATATTTACAAGGGTTACGAGGTTTAGATATCAACAAATTCTGATTTGTGAAGATTTAGTCTTAAAATATTAAACAAAAAATGCTCCCCTTGAAAAAACAAGGGGAGTTTGATGTTTGTTGTATGATGCAGTGACAATGATTGCGCATAATCAATAGAAACCGATTTATCACAGGGTCAACGCAAGCGACGCTTTGAAGGATTCACCACCTGAAAGAGAGCTTACACTTCTTCTTAAAAAAACCGTACTTGTAGCTCAGGGTAGCAAAACCTCTTGACCATTTTATTTTTGATATGTATAATTAACACATAGACAAAATATTCAGGAACCGTTCGGTTAAGCCGGTTTCCCTGAAGACGGAAGTTTACAATTCGACTGATGAAACGGAGGACGAAGATGAAGAGGGTATTATCCTTGGTATGCATAGTATTGATGCTATTAAGCCTTACTATTTTCGATGATAATGACTTCGTGTTTGCGGATTCGCTCTTTACATTTGAGACCGTAGATGATGCCGGTAATCTGATTCTGAAAAAATACACGGGCGATGAGGAAATCGTCGAAATTCCCGAAGAATATAACGGGCATAAAGTAACTGTTATCGGCAATTTGTCCTTTGAATATAAAGGAGTTGTCAGAGAAATACACTTTCCCAGGACCGTTACCGAGATACGCACGAATGCCTTTTTCGGATGTGTCAAATGTGAAAAATATGTTGTGTCGCCGGATAACCCGGTGTATGCTTCTGAAGACGGTGTTATTTATTCCGGGGATATGAAAACGCTGTGCTTCTGCCCTGAATTTTATCAGGCGGAAACTTTTGCCGTGAAAGACGGCATTACCACGATTGGCGCCTATGCGTTTCGCTTCCACAAAAACTACGGGGCGGCGAGTTCATCCGATTACGGCTATTCCAAAATACAACATATTACGTTTCCGAATACGCTGACCAAGATAGGGAGCGAAGCGTTTGCCGGCACAAGAATTAAGGAGTTTATTTTTCCCGACAGTGTTACAGAGTTTTCCGCGCATGCGCTGAACGATAATACCGTTTATACCAAAATCCATATAGGCGCCGGAATGAAGGCGACCGACTGCTCCTTTTTGAATATCGGCTCACTTCAGGAAATCTCCGTGTCCGAAGATAATGAGGAACTTTGCTGTGAGGATAATCTACTCCTCAGCAAAGATAAAAAAGTCCTGTATTGTGTCCCCGGCGGTACAAAAGCGGACACGTTCAGAGTGCCTGATTCAGTGGACATTATTGAGAAAAACGCCTTTAAGTCCAATCATTTCAAGGCGGTGGATTTTAATAATGCACGCGTCATTTATAACCCCTTTGACGCAGGAAGTTACAATATTACGGATTGGGTGTTTCCCAAGTCGACCGAATATGTCAGCGGCGAAATATCCTCAAAGACAACATCGCTTTCTTTTTTGAATAAGAACTGCGAAATCGCGCTCACCTGTAAAATGGCAGCCTCCTATTCTTCCGGATACCGTTTTAACGTGAACGGTTATTACGGCTCTACAGCGGAAGCGTTTGTTAAGAACAACACGAATGCGAAGGTTGATATGACCTTTGTGCCGTTTCACAGCGAAGATGCCGAGGGGGATATCAGTTCCTTTGTCCATGACTATCAAGGCGTGGTCGTGGCGCCGACTTGTACAGAGCGCGGCTATACGCAGTATACATGCAAAATTTGCGGCATACAGTACAAGGCTCATTACGTCGATGTTCTCGGTCACGACTATCAGCCGCTTCGCATCGTTCCCCCGAGTTGCACGGAGCAGGGCTATACGGTGTATCAGTGCAGCCGCTGTCCTGCCACAACAAGAAGCGATTATATCAACCCGCAGGGACATAATATGTCCGTTGTCGAAAAAACGGAGCCGACCTGTACGGAAAACGGTCATATTCTCTATCAATGTATTACCTGCAGTGAGACCCAAGAGACACAATTGGATGCCTTAGGTCATCATTTTGTCGCGGAGGAAGTGGTGTCGCCGACTTGTACAAACGCGGGATATTCCACCTATGTTTGTCAGAATTGTCCCTTTACATACGACGGGGATTATGCAGAACCTCTGGGTCATAGTTATGTCACGAATATTATTGCGGCTACTCATACCGAGGACGGAACCGCCACACTCAGGTGTTCGCGATGCCCGCATATTAAATCAAAGCGTAAGATTTTTCACATTTCTCAGGTGTCCGTCAATCAGATATCCTATGTTTATACCGGCAGCAAGATTAAATTGCCCGTCGTAACAGCAAAAGCCTCCAACGGCAGTACTGTGGCAGCAAAGAATTATACCGTTGAGTACATATCCCGTGCAAGCGGCAAAAGAGTAAGCAGCGTTACAGCAATCGGGCAGTATAAGGCCGTCGTTCATTTTTATAACGAATATGCCGGTGAAAATACGTTTTACTTTTATGTCAAGCCTAAAAAGCAGGCGGTATCAAAGCTGTCCACTGCCAGGAAATCCATCACGGCAAAGTGGAAGAAGGATAAAGCGGCGTCGGGTTATGAAATACAAATTGCCACCAATAAGAGTTTTACGAAAAGTGTAAAGAAGTTCACAGTTTCGGGGAATACTTCGACGTCTAAGAAAATCACAAATCTAAAAAAAGGCAAACGGTACTATATCAGAATCCGCTCATTTAAGTCGGTGAAGGTCGACGGAAAAACGACCAAAATGTACTCGGATTACAGTGCCGCAAAATCTATCATATGTAAGTAAACAAGGGCAGTCCCGATACGGGGCTGCCTTAATCTATGCTGCCGGCGAATTGTTTTTACGGTCTTTCAATGATAAGATAAATTATTATTTGAAGACGTGGGGTTGAAAATATGAATGTTGATTTTCAGGCATTGAAAGAGCGGACTTTACAAATCGAAAAAGCAGGAGATATCGAAAAGATTATCGCGTGCGATACGCCGTATCAGCGCTTCGTACAGGCTGCCGCTCAGTTTAGCGGGAATATCGCCGTGAAATATATGGGCACGAATATCCGGTATTGCGAACTGCTGAAGCTTATTGATAAACTGGCAAACGGTTTCGACAGTATCGGCATCAAAAAAGATGACGTTGTGACGGTCAGCTTGCTCGGCACACCCTATGCGATTGCCGTCTTTTATGCGCTCGATAAATTGGGCGCTTGTCAGCATATGGTAAACAGTGCCAGCGGTCTTGACGAACTGAAACGCGAATTATCTCATTTTCATTCAAAATATTATGTGGCAAACGATATTTTTTGCACGAATGACGTTATCAGTACCCTGAGGGCTAACGGTGTCAAAAAAATTGTAACAGTATCCCTGCTTGACGGTATGCAAAAATACCCGAACAAGGACCGGGTGATTTATACCGCCATCGAAAAATCCAAGGGAATCCCCAAGAATATTATGAAAGCCTCCTCCGATATTCTGACCTGTAAGGAACTGATTGAAATCGGTGAAGAATATAGTTGCGACGTGGTCCCTGCGACATATGAAGAGGACCATATGGCGACGGTTGCCTATACCTCCGGCTCCACCGGCAACAGCAAGGCTTGTGTAGCCACCTGGCGCGCGATTGATTCATTTGTACAGGTGCTTGCCATGACGGAAATCGGAAGATACCATATTGGGGATATCTTATTTACGACATTTCCGCTGTGGATTTATTACTCGCTGCTGAATATGCTCCACGAGCCTCTTTGTCTGGGCATTACCGTTGCGCTGGACCCGATTTATAAACCCGAAAATCTTGCCAGACGAAATAAGCAGTACCGTTTCCATCACTGGCCCACGATTCCGCCTTATATCAGCAAGATGGTTAGTATGAACAAGAAAATGGATTGCTCGAGATGGTGCGTGGTTTCGGTTGGCGGCGTTGAACTGACGAATGAAACAAAACTTGACGGAGATGCCTATATCCAAAAGAACGGCGGCAATGCAAAAATCGTACAGGGATACGGCGCAAGCGAGGTACTTGGTTCGTTTTCGTATTGCTATTACGACAATCCGACTCTGGGCAGCCTCGGAAAACCCTGTATCGGTAATATGTTTAAGCTCGTAGACGTACGGACCGGCAGGGAAATCCAAGACGGCAACGAAGGATTGCTTTATATCTATTCGCCCGCTATGATGAGTGAATACTACGGCGATGAAGAATCGACGAAGGCGAGTCTGATAACCGATGAAAATGGTGCCGTCTGGTATAATACCGAGGATATTATGCGCGTCAATGAAAACGGGGAACTCTTCTTTGTCGACAGGCTCAGAAGGATGACGGTTACGATTGACTCGGCAGGCAAGCCGAATAAACTTATTCCGTCAAAAACCGAAAAATGCATCGCGCAGATTCCGGGCGTTGAAGAATGTGCTGTAATAACGGTGCACGACCCGGAGAGAGAAAATATTCCGATTGCTTTTGTGAAAGCCTCCCCGGATTGCGGCGATGCCTTCAAGCAGGAAATCGTCGAATACTGTAAGGATAATATTTATGAGTATCAGGTGCCCGCAGAAGTGATTTTTGTTGATGCGATGCCGCTGACAAATAGCCAAAAGCCGGATTACAAGGAACTGGAACAGCAATATCAAAAACGCAGACAATAATAAAAAACAGGTCATTTCAAAATGACCTGTTTATATTTTTAAGACCGCCTTTTTTAATTCGGAGGCGGATTGATACCTTTTAGAAGTTTGTATATCCGTGCATTTTTTGATAATGCGACCGATGTTTCCGCGCGGCACATCGGAAGTGGGGTGTGTTCCGATGGCGAGAATATTTGCCAGCACGCCCAATGCGTAAATATCGGCGGTCGGGAGACTTTGGGATATGCCGTATTGTTCCGGTGCGGCGTACCCTGCCGTGCCGAGATATCGGGTATCGTTCCCGCTCGGATTAATCAATTTGGCAATGCTCAAGTCAATCAGACATGCTTTGCCGCCTCGGATAATGACATTCTCGGGTTTTATGTCCCGATGGACGATGCCCAGACCGTGAAGAATTTGCAGCGCATCGCATAAATCGCAGAGTATGGACTTGATTTCAGCCTTACTGAATTGCTTTTGTTCGGACAGATAATCTGCAAGCGATTTGCCCTCAATATACTCTTCGAGCACATAGAGATAATCGTCCTCGCTGGAAACTTCGTATATCATCGGCACAAACGACATGGTGTCGATATTTTTCAGTTTTCTGAACACTTCGTCGTTGCGATATGCGGATTTGATATAGATGAGTTTCTGCGCGGTATCGTTTTTCTCGTAGCACACAATGGTGTTGACGGAGGTATCGCGCAGCACCTGCGTTTTAGTGTACGCATCGTTAAGCGCGGTATCAATGTAGTCCTTAATTTCGCTCATTTGAGTTCTTTCTCTCCGTTAGAGTTTAATAATTCCTGCAAATCATAGAGATTCAATTTGTTTTCTATGGCATAAATAATCAGACTGTCGCGTTTGATACGCGGATATAACTGCGAGTGATTACAGTACTTGAGCGCCATCTGACAGTCGTCGAGCGATAATTCCATCGCCAGAATCAAACGGACGATTTTATCCTTGGTGGGAATTTTCTTGCCTTGCAGAATCTCGTAAAAATATATGTACGAGATGTCGGCGTTGTTGATAATATCGGATTTACTTTTGTTGCTCTTTTTGAAGAGCTCTTCCCACATAGTACGCAGGTTGATTTCGATAAACGAGTTCTCGTTATGGTTGATATAATCCTGAATATCAATGTTTTTTTGCTTTAACTCATTCAGCAGTTCGTCCGTCTGCTTTCTCAGTAACTCAGTCATAGTAATAGATGATTTCTCCGTCAAAGTATTGCATTCCCAGCGTGTCGGCTGTCGTGCCGGGATAGATGTAAATGGTTTTCAGATTCGGCAACGCAGAAAAAAGTCGGCTCCAGTCGCACTCGAGGTTTTCGCGCTTGCTGAATTTAAGCGATGTCAGATGGGTGTTGACTTCAAACGCGCCGTCGGCTATCCGCTTTACTTGATAAGGAACGGTATAGGATTTGCTGCTTTTGGCAGCGGGGTACCGTTTCAGCACGCCCGAAGTGATGATAACCTCTTTTGATTCGGTTGTCGTGGTGATTCGTTTTGTGGTTTGCTGTTGCGATGTGGTTTCGCTCGGCTCCTGCGCGCTTTCGCTCCTCTCGGAAACGGTAACCGCAGTTGACGCCTGTTCGACAACGGCGGAAGCAAAACCGTTTTTTTCAGTCGCCGCGGATGTAGGTTTCGTGGTTGCCTGTGTGGTGAGGACTGTGGTAGTTGTTGGCGGCGTTTTTGTGGAAACGCTATCTTTATCATTACCGGCAACTGCCGTTATGGTGGAAATAATAATGGCTGATACCACCAGACCCGCAAGCAAAAATAAGGACGGTTTGAGGTGTCGCCGCGGCTGCGTAATCACCGGCGTTTTTAATGTGTTTATTTGCCGAAAACAATACATACAAAAAGAGGAACCCTTTGGAATCGGTTGATGACAATGGGGACATTTTTTATCCATTTGGTACCTCCTTGAAGTAATAATTAAGTCAATTATAATTTAGAAAAAACATTTTGTAAAGCGATTTTTCGACCTTTTTTGCAAAATGAAAATATATGCTGGCAGCGAATAGCATTGAGACGGTCAAATTAGTATAATTAGATATAACTATTTATTTTTGGTGGGAGAAGAATTGAAACGAAACAGTATACTCTTAATTTCGATGCTCCTTGCCCTGCTCGTTTTTTCGAATCTGACGGTCAATGCCGAGAGCCGATACCTGGTTGGTGCGGATAAAATCAGCGCAGAAAGCGGCGCTTTTGTCACCGCCCCGATTCAAATCAGCAACAATGACGGAATGATGGGATTCAGGCTGAAAATTGATTTCCCTGAGTCCGATTTGGAGTTGCAGAATATATCAAGCGGAAGCGTTACCAAAACGGGACTTTTCAATACAACCGTAACGGATTACGCCAAGACGAACGGCAGGTTCGATATTCTCTGGAGTAATAACGCGGCAGTCGCAACCGACGGCACTCTGGCAGTTCTTTCTTTCAAGGTGCGCGATAATGCCAAACGGGGAGAATACCGTATCGGGCTTGATTATTCGTCGGAGGACACGTTTGACGGAGCCTTTCACGACGTCAAATTAACCTGCAAACCGATACAAATTGTCATCGGAAACGAAACGGACGACGAAAAACAACCGTCTGACCCACCGGAAGCGTCGGGGGACAATCCTGTTTCGGACGATTATCTCGTCAGCGTTATCGACAGATTATTACAATCGCTCGGCGGTAAAGAACTGGACGAACTGAGCGAGGCGCAAAGAGAGCAAATCTTACAGGAAGTCAATCAGGAAATTACGGTTTATGACCCGCAGGCGAAGCGGTATACGGATTTCGGAGAATTGGCGGAATCCTATTACAGTGCCGCCCACCGGCAAGCGGTCAAGCAAATTATGGACTCTACGGATGACAGCGATATTACCTCGGTCATCAATGAAGTCCTGAAGGAATACAAAGTTAAGCGCTTTGCGGATATTCCGAAAGCCGCACAAGGGGAAGCAGTGCAAAAGATAAAACAAAGGCTGACCGAAAAGGGCGCCGATGTGAGCGCATTGGAACAAGTCCCTGCTGAAGAAGTTGCGGCAGTCATCGACGATTTGTCCGAACAGGCACGGCAGCAGAGCGAGTCAGGAGAACTGACACCAAATTCGGGAAAGGGCAGTACAGTCGGCATAGGTCATAAAGCAATAGCGATTATTGTTTTATGCCTTGCCGCGTCTGCTTTTGGAATAATACTTTATGTAATTAATATAAAAAGGAGAGCAAACCATGAAAAAAACAAGTAAACGAATATTATCAATATTCCTTGCGTTATTGATGATAACATCAGTGCTGCCTGCGGGGGCAATAACTGCTCAGGCAGATTATTATGATGGCGTTATTACGCGGCTTAATAATCTCAAAAAAACTTATCCCGCAGGAAGATATTGGAACCATTATGTAAAAAATTATACGGAGGGGGCTGACTTCTTAAATAGTAGTTCTAACAAGTTCTCTTCAAACACTACGGATCACCCATGTAATGCACACGGCATACACATTACCACGGGTCTGTGGGACTGTAACTCTTTTGATGGATGTTGTCAGTGCTGGGGATTTGCGAACAAAGTATTCTATGATGTATTTGGACAAAGACCGTCGAATATTGGCGCAAGATGGGACAGACAAAATGTTACGATAGGCGATGAAGTTCGCTTAAGAAACGATTCACACTCTGCAGTTGTAATCGGTAAAAGTGGAAATACCATTACTGTTGTTGAGTGTAACTTCGGAAATACTTGTAGAATTGATTGGGGAAGAGCATATTCGATTTCCGAAATCACCTGGTTTAAGCATGCAACCAATTGGGATTCCGTAAACAAAACGCATTTAGTAAAAACAGAACCGCCAATTGCCGCTACTCCTCAACTAAGTATTGACGCAACTGATGTTGCAGTAGGCAAGAATGTTAAGTTTTCATGGCGCTCATCAAATGCGGCTAAGTACGAATATGAACTCAGAGGACCGAACGGAAATGTCGTACAAACAGATAAGAATTATAAAAGCACTTCACTGGCTGTGACGCTACCCGATGTCGGTAAGTATTCCTTTAAGGTCAGAGCGTATAATTCTGCCGGTAAAGCAACTTCCTATTCCGACCCCGTTACTTGCATTTCCCACGCAAAGGTGAAGGTGCAATTTGTTGACTGGGACGGCTCACCGCTCACCAACGAACAGAGCATTGACTGGAATTCAAGCGTCCCGGCTCCCGTATCACCCTCCCGTAAGGGCTATACCTTCCAGGGCTGGGAAGGCTCCTATTCTAATATCAAGGAAGACAGAATTGTTAAAGCTCTTTATAAAATTAATACATATACAGTAAGATTCTTTGATAAGACGGGCAATCTTCTGACCAGCGAAAAGGTTGATTTTGATAAGGCTGCAACTCCTCCGACGGATACCAATAATCCGACGGGTTATGTATTCCTCGGTTGGAACAGCGAACTGTATAAGCACGCTTACACCGAAGCGGCAAATAAATTTATCGATATCCACGGTATTTATTCCTGGTTTAATGATGATTTGCCGATTGTTTGCGAGATTACCTCTGCAAAAAGAGAAGATGACGGCTATTATGTATATTTTGACTTAACCAATTATGATAAAGCCGTTACGCGCGGTCGTGCCGTTGTATCCTTGAAAACCACACAGGGCAAACTTGTGGACACAACGGAATCTACCGCGTTCAGTATCCCTAAGGATGGTACTAAGAAGGGAATTGAAGTGTTTGTGCCCTGTGATGACGCAGCGACCATAGCCGAGGTTATTATTGTGGACAGTTATTCTTCGGGTGTTCCGATTTCTGAGGCTGTTAACACTACCATTGACCAGGGCTTGTCTTGGTCGGAATGGAGTGCGCAGCAACCCGACCCGAATAACGAATACTTAACCACAGAAACCAGAACAGAGTACAGATACAGAGACAAGCAATATACCACCAGCACAGCATCTAACACGATGGATGGCTGGACTCTCTATAATACCACCTCCGGCTGGAGCGATTACGGCAACTGGAGTGCGTGGTCTACAAGCGCTGTTTCCGGCAGCGACTCCAGACAGGTTGATACGAGAACGACTTACCGATATCATCATTTCCTATGCCCCAAATGCGGATATCAGGACCCCGCTACCGGTGCATGTTCGGGATGCGGATATAATATCCCGTCCTCTGCTTGGAGAGTTCTTTGGTTACCTTCAAAGGGAAACACGGGAAACGCTTATTACTATGGCGGAAAATACTATGTGATGAATGGCGGCAAGAGATGGTATTTTGAAAAGGACGGCCAGAATAACGGCGAAGGTTCTACCGGTCAGCCGACGAGAAAAGAATATCATTACAGAGACCGCAAGATGGTCACAACCTATCATTTCTATAAATGGAGCGATTGGTCACAGTGGTCTCCTGATACTGCATCGGCAACTGCAGACAGAGAGGTCGAGACAAGAACGGCTTACCGATACAAGGACAATGCTGCCGCACAGGAAAATAATACAGGTGTGGTAAGAACCACTACCGGCCAGTTGGATACATCCTTTGCGGGTAAGCAGATTACTCTTTATGTTTACGGCTATATCGGAGCCTCTGACTTTACAAATGAATATATTGGTCAAAGTGTTGTCGGCGCAGACGGTAAGTATTCCTTCACCTACAAGCTCCGCGAGGAGCCGACCGAAAAAACAGGTGATTTTACTGTCGCCATCGGTATTGAAGGTACGACCAACACGACTGTTATCGACACCATTGAAGCGCCCAAGCCGGTTTATACGGTTAATTTCTATGACTGGGACGGTACGATTATCAGTTCTCAGCAGGTTGTACAGGGTAACGATGCCGTACTTCCGACAGACCCGACAAGAGAAGGCTATACCTTCACAGGCTGGGACAAGAGTGTGACGAATGTCCAGGAGGACATGGATATCTTCAGTGACTTTGAGAAAAAAGAGTATGAAGTCATCTTTGTCGACTGGGCAAGTCAGCTGCTCCAAGTGGTCAAGTATGAGCATGGCGCTACGCTGACGCCTCCCGAATTCACCAATGTTCAGGGCTACACCTTCGAGGGTTGGGACCGGATTGTTGACGGCAATACCGTAGTAACAAGCGATATGGTTGTTTCTGCAGAGTATCAAATCAAAACCTATACCGTTAAATTCTATGATTTTGACGGCAATGTGATTGATACGCAGCAGATTGAATACGGCTCCGAGGCTAAGGCTCCCGAAACCGTGGATGAATCCGCTGACGGCAAGCAGTTCGCCGGCTGGTTCAATCCCGAAGAGTATGAGTATGTTGCGGATGATTTGGAAATCCATCCTGCTTACTATTATGAAGAAACGGCAGCAGCTCCCACTGCGAACTATGATTCCGGTGAGTATACCGATAAAATCAATCTCACCCTGACATCAACGGATGAAAATGCTGTAATTTTCTATTATCTTAATGACGATGTTGAGTCTGAAAAGATTTATACAAAACCGATTACGATCGACAAAACCTGCTCGGTAACTTATCACGCATCATCCCTTGGCAAGAATGATAGCGAAACCGTGCATAAGAATTACTGTATTAATAATTCGGATAAACCGAGTGAATGGATGCTTTATGCAAACATTCCGCAGGAAGTTAAGAACAATATACAGGACTATAATCTGGAATCCGAAACAGGCTATAGATTTAAGAATACCACTTCCACCTCCAATATTAACGAGGCAAACACCTTTGTTGATAACGGATGGACGCTGTCCGGTTTCAATTACAGTGCCTATACAGCATGGAGTGATACCCCCATTGTTGCCGACGATACCAAAATCGGCTTCGAGATTGATACCCAGGAAGCGCCCGACACCACCGTTACCCGTTATCAGTATGCGCATTATAAGTATACCGACGATGGTACGGTGAAGTATTCGCCGACTGCTGTTGATGGCTTTGACTGTGAATATGAAACGGTGATTGTAAACAACCGTTTATCCATTGCAGGCTTCACTGATAACGATATAACATATTATAATTATAACGGTGCGCAGTGGTTCACTCAGACTAAGATTAACGGCGTAAAAACACAGTATCGTTCGCGTTATAAGATTAATACTTACTATAAGTGGACTGAATGGGATATTGTATCGCCTGATTCAAACGAAACAAGAGAATACGAAGAAAATGATGTGTTCAGATATAGCAATAAGAACTATCATATTGTGAAAATTGCTAATACGCTTTTGAATGATTCGTTCGATTACGCCATCTTTGCAGAAGATGGCAAACCACTCAGCCAAGACAGCATTACTGAATTACAAGGTTATACTTTTAATGGATTCTATTTGGATGAAGCTATGACACAACAGTTTAACCTATCTACACCAATTACTTCAGGCGTTAAATTGTATCCTAAGTATACCCCAAAAACCTACACTGTCGTATTCCAGATGGTTGACGGAACTGAGGTGGATTCGCAGGTTGTAGAATATCAAAATTCCGCCACCGCCCCCGCCGCTGACGCTGTTCCCGGTTATGTATTTGCCGGATGGGATACCAAGTTTGACAGCATTACCGAGGATACTGTCGTTACCGGCAGATATATCAAGGAATCCGAATATGCACGCGTTGCGCTGGACAAATCAGAGCTGAGTATGTATCAGGGCAATTCCATCGTGCTGAATGCTACGGTATCGCCTGCTAAGTTTGCCGACAGCGAGGTTGAATGGTCTTCCAGTGATTCGAGCATTGCGACGGTTGACGACAAGGGTATTGTTACGGCTATCGGTTCCGGTGAGGTTACGATTACCGTTACCGTTGTTGAAACCAACGAAAGTGCAAGCTGTACGATTTCGGTACATAAGGATGCTGCAAACAGCATTATTCTGAACGCCGATTCTAAACTGAACTACGATGCTCTCGGCTACCTGAGACGAGTCGGTTTTGAAACAACCGCTTCCGCATTGTCAAAAGAATTTGACAATAAAGCGGCAAACCTGAAATTCTTTAACATCAGCGGTGCTGAGCTCGGTGAAAATACAAACGTCGGTACCGGCACGCAGATTAAGCTTTATAATGGCGCCGAGGTCGCTGATACCAAAACCGTTGTTGTAACCGGTGACCTGACCGGTGACGGTGTGATTAATAACCGTGACGCGGTTTACGCAGCGCGAGTGGTTGTCAAAAAGCAGAAGGCATCCGAGCCGCAGGAGATGGCAATGGATGTAAACGGCGACGGCAAGGTGAACAACCGCGATGTCGCAATGATTGCACGATATCTTGTGGGCAAAGAAACCTTTAACAACTAATGATAAAACAGCATGGGCGCTTGCGCCCGTGCTGTTCAGTACACTTTTTTTGAAAGAAGATTATGATGAAAAGGATTAAAAGTATATTTTGTTTTTTCATATTATTTGCGTTAGTTGTTAATGCGGTTTTTTGCGCTCCGGCAGTTGCTTTTGCCGAGAGCAATCCTACAATATACGCAGATGATATAGAGACCGGCGCCGGCGAAACAGTTTCGGTCCCGATAAGAATCCGAAATAATACAGGGCTTGCCGGATTTTCACTTATATTTTCCTATGACAGCAGCCTGTTGACGCCGCAGTCCGTAACTTACGGCAGCATTATCCAAAGCGGACTCGATGATAACCTCGAGGGTGATGCGGTACCCGGAAAATTCAAAACGATTTGGTATTCGAGTGATAATCTCGTGAGCGACGGTATTTTGATGTACCTTAATTTTAAGGTTTCAGATGATGCCTACAACACCAATACGTGTATAGCCGTATCCTATTCTCAGTCGGATACATTTGACGAGTATTTTAATGATGTCATATTAAATTGTAATGATGTCAATATCAGTATTGCAGCTTCGGATATTACCTCCTGGTATTATACGAAATTATTACCCGATGCCGACGCTGTTAAAACGGGCGAGATGCTCTATATTCGGGAAAAGCAGTTGAGTGTATCAGGCACGGCAAATAATTCGAAATCGGTCTTGACATATGATAACTCAGTGTTTGAGTTTGTCGGATTCTCGAATTCTCAAAACCAAATCACTGCCCGTGCTACTGCATCCGGCAGAATCACGATAAGCAACTATAACGGTGTATTCTCGTGCGAAGAAGACCCGAACGCAACACTGAACGCTGCACCGGAATACTATGCGTTTCAGGTTCGCGAAGAGGCAATCAGCAAGTCGTGCGACTTCGGATTCAGTTTTATCAGCAGCGATTATGAGGATATCCGGACAACGGGATGCACTGTAAATGTGCAGAAAGGTGCTGATTTCAGTGTCGGCTTTGATGAAGATGTTTTTGGTGACTACGGCGACACGGTCACCTTACCCGTTTCGATTTCCAACAA
Organism: Oscillospiraceae bacterium; assembly: GCA_015066525.1. Lineage (GTDB taxonomy): Bacteria > Bacillota > Clostridia > Oscillospirales > Acutalibacteraceae > Eubacterium_R. Next base: position 15,527 of record SVOG01000036.1, read on the forward strand.
TAAAGGCATTATGGGCTATATGCTCAATTTTGAGTACAATCCCAATCACCTTGAGATAGTTTCCGCTGCTAACACAAATCTGTTTGACGGTACATTTGATGACACCATCGGTGTTGACGAGAACGGAAAATTCTCCGTACTGTGGAGCGGCACGGATGATGCGACCGCCGACGGAGTATTGATGAACCTGACCTTCAGAGTTATCACAACCGACAGTGTCATTTCTCCGATAACGGTTTCGTATTCGCAGGACGATACCTTTAACAGTGCGTATCAGGACGTGGTTCTTGACTGCGGCGGCGCTGATGTACTACTGAACGACGGTGATAAATCAGCGTTGATTGCAGCGATTGAAAAGGCGCAGACCTATGGTGAAGAGGATTATTCGTCCGAATCGTATAACAGACTTGTCGCAACATATTCAAGTCACGGTAATTTAGTCGATTCATTTGCAACGCAATCACAGATTGACGCCGCAACAACAGAAATACTTACCGCCATCAGAGAACTTGTACCGTATTTGTTCTTAACCGTAAAAGCGGATAACGGAACGGTTGAAGTCAATGAGGACAGTAACGCGAAAAAATACAAGTTGATGTTTGGCGACAGCATCACAATGAAAGCTATCGCCGATGACGGCTATGTGTTTGACGGATGGTACGAAACTGTTACGCACCGTATTCGTTCCACAGACCCGACATTCACCTTTAAGATTACGTCAAATACTGATTTTGAAGCACGGTTTGTAAAAGAAAATTCCGCGACGTTGTCATTCGAAAGCGCTGACGGATGGATTGCCGGTAAGGTGGACAAGACAATCCGCGAATGGCAGGAAGTAACGACGCTTAACAATCTCCTTCCCAAAGTTCCTTATAAATTGGGCTATACAAACGGAAGATGGGTGTACGACAGCGATGCGGTTCTTCAAAAGCTGCGAAACGGTGAGAATGTTATTATTACACCGGAATATGACGCGGCTGATTATGAGAATCCGATAGTTCCGACTCCGGTTGATAATGTGCCCGCACTGAACTTGTATTATCATCTTGACGAAGATAATGATGTTGGTTCATTTACAATGGCTGCGGGCTTACCGACTGACTGTCAGGTGGAATCTGTTGGTATTGCGCTTTATTACAAGAATCAGGCTCAGTTCAATCCGGCGGATTTTGAACTCACGATTCATAATCAGATTACAACATCGAAGTTTGTTCCGAATAATAGCGACGGTGTTTATATTCTGGATATTAATAAGTTCAGTGATAAGTATAATTGGGCGGTAAGAGGCTATGTCACTTATTATGATTTGAACGGCAAGCTGACAGTGGCGTATTCCAATCAGGTGAACATTGTCGAAAGACAACAGATGAACAGCGAGCATATTCATCACTACTCAGCGGTCGTTACACAACCCGATTGTACAAATAGAGGCTATGTTACTTATACCTGCACCGAGTGCGGATATCGTTTCATCGGTGACTACACCGACGCGCTCGGTCACACGTGGAACGACGGCGTGATTACCAAAGAAGCAACCTGCGTGGCAGAAGGCGAAAAAGAGTTCACCTGTTCTGTTTGCGGCGAAACAAAGACGGAAAGCGTTTCGGTGAATCCGGATAATCACAAGAGCGTTGTAAACGATGCGGCGGTGAATCCGACCTGTACCGAAACAGGACTGACCGCGGGCAAGCACTGCGCGGATTGCGGTGCTGTCATCACCGAACAACAGGTCGTGTCTGCAACAGGGCATCAGTACCGTGCGGTAGTAACGGCGCCGACCTGTACGGAAGGCGGCTACACGACAAACACCTGTGCCGTATGCGGCGACAGCTTTGTCAGCGACTATACCGACGCGCTCGGTCACGCGTGGAGTGAATGGAGCGTAAACGGCAACGAAAGAACGCGTGTTTGCTCAAGATGCGGTACCGCCGACACCGAAATAATTGCCGAAAAAGCAATCGCATCCATGGAACTGTTGATGAGCGGTGAACCTGCCATGATTCAATCCGATTCGGTAGAACAGTACGTGCTGCAGTTTATTCCTGCTTTAGCAAGTGTTGATCATTCGCTTTTGGTTACTTATAATGACAACACTACCGAAACATTCTACCCTGACGCTGCGTCGTATGAATATGTAAGTCAGTCAGGGAATCGTATTTCTGTTAAGGATATCAATCTTGAAGGAACTTCGCCCGCAGATGTATCGACCGTAAATGTCGGCGACAAACTTACTTTGATAGGAAGCTATCAGGGCGTTACGGTCAGCGCTGAGTTTACAATAGTGGAAGATCCCATTGAATATGCAGAAATCGTGCCGAATGCAATGACCGGCGGTTCACAGTATATTCATTCGGAAAGTGACGGCAACGATTGGTACGACTGGTATGAAATGATAAAAGACAATAATGCCGTTTTGTATGTTCATTATAAGAACGGTACAGTCGAGTCTTATACTGTAGATAATTATACCTACCAGTCAGATGACGGGAAGACCCATAACTGTTTCGGATTTGTTGACAGCAACGGAAATATGGCGAGCAACATCAGCGCGCTTGAAATGGAGGATATTGATTGCTCCTCTTTTGCATCGGGTGAAACATATGTCGGCTATATTGCGGTAAGTAATCATATTGTCGCATATGGTTTCCAGTATGAATAAAATGCCGGAAGGAGCGAGATGTATGAAAAATAAAAAGTATATTATAATTGTCATTTCATTGTTTCTTGTTGCCGCTACGGCATCAATAGTTGCTTTTGCCGGTCAAGAAAACAATTATACTGTTCCCTGCGAGCAGCACAGTTATAAAGTGATGGATTTTTCGGATAATACTGTTTTTCTCAGATGTGAGGATTGCGACGAAAAGACCCATTTGGATTTTGCCGACCTCGTTGGTGCGGCGGCAGGGGATGACCGTTATGTTGCGATTGCGGATGTCAATCACGACGGCGTGATTAACGGACGCGACCTCGCGCATCTCAAAACAGAAGATTATTGATAAAAGTCGAATATCGTCCTTAAGAATGAAAAAAGCGGCACTTGCAAAAGTGCCGCTTATTTTCATTGCGTTCATTATATCCAAGCTGCAACGATAAAGCAATGGACAAACCTGAAGGATATGCACACGATGGTACCCGCTTATAGTGCGCGCTGCGAATTACGAATGAATGGTGGGCGATTCCGCCATCAGGCTCAAGGACCTCGCTGCGTGCCCCTTGGCGCAGGCAAGCGGAAAGTTAAGCGCGATCATCATTGGTATCCATTTTTTGTATGCGTATGTCAGCATCGCCTTGCGTGATGCGCAGCGTGTGCGTTCCGCTTTCGCAGAAGGCGGGGAGGGAGGAGAAAATCAGCCCTCCGTCCGCGAGTATCTCGATACTCATCGTATCGACGAGGAGGCGGAGGCTTTTATTTCCGCTGAGCGTGAGCGGAATCTGATTGCCCCGATGGGAAATCGTGTTGTGCTTCACATCTATTTTCAGTTCGGTGCCGTCAATGCTGACGGTGAAATTTTGCTGAAAGCGTATGTCTGCGATGAAGGCGTCGTCGGTGTTTTCGGCGGGTTTCAGCCTCTTCTCCATTTCGTCAGGGAGGGCGGCTCTCAGCCGCACCGTACCGTCGGGAAGGGTGACGGATGACATCTGCATCGGTATGCTCATCTGGCCGCAGAACGGCGCCCCACCGTCAGGACGGATGTTTTCCCAGCTCAGGCGCAGCACGCTGCCGTTTGTGCCCGAGAAGGACTGCGCCGCATAACTGTATCTGCCGCCGAGTTCGCGGTAAAAGCGCAGCGCCTCCTGCTCCTTGACGAAGCCGTTTTGATTGAAATGCCCGACGAGGTAGTAATCCGCCGCGCCCGTGAGCACCCATTTTTGGCAGTCGCCCAGATAATAGAGGTCGGGGCACTCGCTGTCGTTTGGAATATGAACGGTCTGGAATCGCTCCCAGTGCAGCAGGTCATCGGATTTTAAGAGACAGTAGGCGTCGCCGTCAAGATAGAGCGCCATCACATAGGTATCCATTTCGGGAACGAATACGACCTTCGGGTCGCGGTTTTCGCCCGTGATATGCGGGACGACGGGGTTCTCGGGATATTTAGTAAAATGAATGCCGTCCGCAGAGTAGGCGAGCCCCTGCGAAAACTGTGTGCGCCCGTTTTCATCGCCGTAATCCGCGACGGTGTAGTAGAGAAGCACCGTATCTTTCCCGAGACCGCTGACATTTCTTGTATCGCGTATGGCGCTACCCGAAAACATCGTGCCCGCCCCGTCGGGAAAGAGCGCGTCGCCGCAGTGCTCAAAACGGATGAAGTCCTCGGTGATGCTGTGGTGCCAGTGCATATTGCCCCATGCGGTGCTAAGCGGATTATGCTGGCAGAAAATATGGTATTTCCCGTCGATACAGATAAGCCCGTTCGGGTCGTTCAGCCAGCCGTACGGCACGGTGTAGTGCAGCGTCGGTCGGTGACGTTTCGGTGCCGCGGGCAGGGTGTCGCACGCGCCGTCAAAATGAAACGGAGCTTCCCCGCAGGAAAAGGAAATCTCCTTCCCCCTGTACCGTGCCACGTCGAGGTAGAACGGCTTGCCCGTCGCGGCGGCGCGAATCTGCAGTTGAAGGAGGACGGCGCCGTTTTCATCCCGCGCGCAAACAGTCCGTTCGGGCGCGTTTTCGTCGGTACGGATTATCAGAAAGTTCTGCGCTATTATCATAAAATCACCTATGTCTATCATAATACAGACGGCGTGCGATTGCAATGCCGACCTTTGTGTGGTATAATAATACATCATAATCAGATAAGGAGTCGCTATGCAGAACCAGACGATACAGACAACGATTTACATCGGACTGAACGACGCCGACACGGGCGTTCAGAAATTTGACACGGAGAAATATCTCTCCATTCTGAAAAAGGTGTGCCACAGTTTCAGGGTCGCCTTCTCCGTCCACAGGATAGAGGGCGGCTATTTCCACGAAAACGGTACCTATGTCGAGGAGACGACGCTCGCGCTCCTTCTGATGGGCGTGCCGGAGGAAACGGTGATGGAGATTGCGCGCGACCTGTGCGCCTTCTTCCACCAGGAGAGCGTGATGGTCACCTCCTCCCCCTGCTCAACCGTGTTTGTCAAGGATGATATATGGGGAGAGTAGGGCTCAGTTTTTTCGTTGCGTAAGGGAACGGAAAAACTGAGCCTTTTTCAAGTTCGCCGGTGTCATACACTGCGGCGAGCATGGGATTTGTAATGCCAAATCCGAAAAAGAAAAACAGACCGAAAGAGAAACGGTCTGTCATTAATGAAATATTGCTATGCAATATGAAATAATTTGCTAAAGCAAATTGTGAAATATCTCGCTGTGCTCGATATGAAATAAAATTAATCCATAACACGCCGCAGGCGTATTTCATTGCGGAGCAATTTCATATTCCGAAGGAATACTTCACTAATCCGCAAGGATTAATTTAATTGGGAGAACCTTTTTTGCGAAGGTTCTCCCAAGGGAGCTTTTTATACATACGGGTGCTCGATGTTGATGTCGAGCGTGACCTCGGGACAGAGGCGCTGAAAATGCGCGCGCAAATCTGTCTCGATTTTTTTATTGTCCGCCGTTTCCTCGTACGGTATCTGCAAGTCGAAGCGGAGGATTCTGGTATCGCCGTCCGCGGTGATACTGAAATCGTGGAAGGTGTACGCCCCGTTGTATTCCCGCAGGACGCCCTCGGTAATCAGTTTGTATTTCTCGCTTTCGCCGTCCGATTTATCCACGGGGTCCATATGGATACAGATGGTGATGCCGAGTTCGTTTTGTATCGCTTTCTCCGCGGCGTCGATGACCTTGTGAATGGCAAAGATACCTGCCGCCGCGTCCACCTCGGCATCGGCGGAGGCGAGCATTTTCCCCCTGCCGTAATTATGGATGACTAAATCGTGGACGCCGAGTACGATGTCACTTTCCGTGATGATGCTTTCGATGCGCGCGGTGATGTCCTGCGGCGGCGCCTCGCCGAGCAGGGGCGAAATCACCTGGCGCAGGATGTCGATGCCCGTGTACAGAATAAAGAGGGAAACGAGCAGCCCGATGACGCCGTCGATGCGCCTGAGTCCCAGGGTGTTGCTGAGTATCAGCGAGAGCACCGTGCCCGCGGTTGCCACGCAGTCGTTGAGGCTGTCGAGCATCACCGCCTTGAGGTTGAGATTGTCGGTGAGGTGATAGAGGTGTCGGTTGAAATACGCCATCCATAGCTTTACCCCGATGGTGGCGCAAAGCAGTATCACCGACACGGCGCTGAACTGCGGCGGCGCGGGGTGGATGATTTTCGTCACCGCGGATTTGCCCAGTTCAAAGCTGACGACGAATATCGACACTGCCACAATCAGCGCGGACACATATTCAATCCGTCCGTGGCCGAAGGGGTGCTCCTTGTCGTCGGGCTTGTCGGAAAGGCGCGTGCCCGTCAGTGTGACGATGTTCGCCGCGCTGTCCGAGAGGTTGTTGACCGCGTCTGCCGTGACGGAGACGGAGCCCGTAACGGCACCGACGGTGAATTTCACCGCGCAGAGCATCAGATTGCAGAGAATGCCGACGGCAGCGCTCAACCTTGCGTAAGCGCTGCGCGCATTATTGTCCTTATCTTTTACCAAACCGGTCAGTAGTTTTGTCAAATGCAATCACCTTGATTCAGATTATAGGATGGCGCCGATGAGATAGACGGCGCCTGCCGCAAGCCACGCGACGGAGCACTGCAAAAGTACCATTCCCGCCGCCCATTTCCTGCCGAGTTCGCGCTTGACCGCCGCGATGGTCGCGACGCAGGGCGTGTAAAGGAGACAGAAAACCAGAAGCGCTGCGGCGGAACGCATCGTGAGCGCCGCTTTCAGCGCAGCCGTGCCGCCGAAGAGGACGGACAGGGTCGATACAACGCTCTCCTTCGCCATAAAGCCCGTAATGAGCGAGGTGGTGATTCTCCAGTCGCCGAAACCGACGGGGGCGAATAGCGGCGCAATCCAGCCCGCAATCACGGCGAGCATACTGTCCTTTGAGCTTTCCACCATCTCGAGATGGAAATTAAAGGTCGTGAGGAACCAGATAACGATGGACGCCACAAAGATAACCGTAAACGCTCTCGTGAGGAAGTCCTTAGACTTATCCCAGAGGAGCTGAAGAATATTTTTGGCGCTCGGCATACGGTAGTTCGGCAGTTCCATCACAAAGGGTACCGCCTCGCCCTTAAACGAGGTGCTTTTGGAAATCACCGCCGTGAGGATGCCGACGAGAATGCCGATGAGGTAGAGCGCCACCATCACGACAGCGGCGTAATCGGGGAAGAATGCCGCCGAGAACATCGCGTATATCGGCAGTTTTGCCGAGCAGCTCATAAACGGGATGAGCATAATGGTCATCTTTCTGTCGCGTTCCGACGGGAGCGTGCGGCAGGACATCACGCCCGGTACCGAGCAGCCGAAACCGATGAGCAGCGGCACAATGCTGCGCCCCGACAGTCCGACTTTTCTGAGCAGTTTATCCATGACAAAGGCGACGCGCGCCATATATCCCGTGTCCTCGAGCAGCGAGAGGAAGAAAAAGAGGGTCACGATAATGGGCAAAAAGACGACGACGCTGCCGACGCCGGTTAAGATACCCTTGGTAATCAGCGAATGCACGACCTCGTTTGTATGCCACGCGGTGAGCCCTGCGTCGACAGCAGCGGTCAGCAGTTCGATGCCTTTTTCAAACAGTTCCTGCAGATATTTTCCGATGACGCCGAAGGTCAGCCAGAAAATCAGCGCCATAATCGCGGCAAAGGAGGGGATGGCAGTGAATTTGCCCGTCAGAATTTTGTCGATTTTGCGGCTGCGCTCGCGCTCTTTGCTTTCCTTCGGTTTAATCACGCATTCTTGCACGAGTTTTGTAATGAAGGAGAAGCGCATATCCGCGATAGCCGCCGAGCGGTCGAGCCCGCGCTCCTGCTCCATCTGTACAATGATATGCTCGACGAATTCCGCCTCGTTTTTGTCGAGTTTCAGCGCCTGCATAATGCGTTCGTCGCCCTCGACGAGTTTGGTCGCAGCGAAGCGCACCGGAATCTGCGCCGCCTTTGCGTGGTCCTCGATGAGGTGCATAATGCCGTGCAGGCAGCGGTGAACGGCGCCGCCGTATGCCGCCTCGTCGCAGAAATCGTTGCGGCGCGGCTTTTCCTGAAATTTTGCGATATGTACGGCGTGGCGCACGAGTTCGTCCACGCCCTCGTTTTTCGATGCGGAAATCGGTACGACGGGGATGCCGAGGATATCCTCCATCTCGTTAATCAGCACCGAGCCGCCGTTGCCCCTGACCTCGTCCATCATATTGAGCGCGAGCACCATCGGCGTCTCGAGTTCCATCAGCTGCATCGTAAGGTAGAGATTGCGCTCGATATTCGTCGCGTCGACGATGTTGATAATACCCGTCGGCTTCTCGCCGATAATGTACTGGCGCGACACGATTTCCTCGCTCGTATAGGGCGAGAGGGAGTAGATACCCGGTAAATCCACGACCTCGGTGTTCGGGTGCCCCTTAATCTGTCCCGCCTTGCGGTCGACGGTCACGCCGGGGAAATTGCCGACGTGCTGATTCGAGCCCGTGAGCTGATTAAACAGCGTGGTTTTGCCGCAGTTCTGATTGCCCGCGAGCGCGAAGGAGAGCACCTTGTCGTCGGGGAGGGGATTCTCCTCTTTTTTGACGTGGTACTTGCCGCCCTCGCCGAGTCCGGGGTGTTCGATATGCGCTTTGGGTGCCGCGGCGTGCTCGGCGGCGCTTGTTTCGGTTTTGCTGACTTTGATTTCTCCGCGTCGGCGAGACGGAGCGTCAGCTCGTAGCCGTGGATACGGTACTCCGCAGGGTCGCCCATCGGCGCGTATTTTATCAGTGTTATTTCGGCGCCGGGAATAACACCCATATCGAGGAAATGCTGGCGCAGCGCGCCCTCTCCCTCGACCTCTTCGATGATTCCCGTGTGTCCGATTTGCAGTTCGCTTAATCTCATTTTGATAATCCTGTGTATATTTTATTATATTTCGGTCATATTCATTATATCAGCAAATTATTATTATGCAAGCAAAAACGGAATTATTGACAATATATGGTAATTATACTATAATAAAATAAAAAATATTGTATTTTCATACAAGGAAAGGAGAAAAATTATGGGAATTGATGAACTCTCAACTGAGATGAATTCTGCCACTCAGGTCGGCTCCAGCATTGGCTCGCTGATTGCTGCGATTCTGCTTATCATTGCCTGGTGGAAGGTATTTGAGAAGGCAGGCGAGGCAGGATGGAAGGCAATTATTCCGATTCTCGATATTTACACTCTTGTAAAGATTGCTGACGGCAATGGTTGGAAATTCCTTCTGCTCTGCATTCCGGTTGTCAATATCATTTACGGTATTATGCTCTTCTCAAGACTGGCAAAGGCATTCGGCAAGGGCACGGGCTTTACGCTCGGACTTATCTTCCTGTCGCCCATCTTTATGCTGATTCTCGGCTTCGGAGATGCGCAGTATCAGGGACCGCAGAATCAATAATGAAATACAAAAAGACGGCTTTGGGCTGACACTATTTCCGTAGGTTGCCCCTTGACCGTCTTTTTTATTTGTTGTATAATATTGCCATTAAAAACGGAGATGATACGATGAGCAATATATTTGAAAAGGCAGTGTCCTTTGCGCTGAAGGCACACGAGGGACAGGTACGAAAGGACGGCGGCGTCTATATTCTGCATCCGCTCGAGGATGCGGCGATTGTCGGCACGATGACCACCGACCTTGAACTGCTGGCAGCGGCAGTGCTCCACGACACCGTGGAGGATACTGACGTGACCGCCGAGGATATTCTCGAGAATTTCGGCGAACGCGTCGCAGAACTCGTTGCCCATGAGACCGAGAATAAACGCCCCGAGCAGAAGGCGAGCGACACCTGGAAAATCCGCAAGGTCGAGAGCCTCGAGGTGCTCAGGAATTCTCCGCTGGAGAGTAAGATGCTCTGGATTGGCGACAAACTCTCCAATATGCGCTCACTGGCGCGCGATTATGAGAAACTCGGCGAAGCGGTGTTTGAGCGGTTTAATGAGAAGGACCCGCGCGAGCAGCGCTGGTACCATGAGACGGTTCTTGACTATACCCGCGAACTCAGCGAATATGCCGCATACCGGGAGTATAAATTCCTGTTTGATCAAGTTTTTGACAAGTATAAATCCTAAATCTTATTACCTTCCCCCTCGGGGGAAGGGGGACCGCTTGCGGTGGATGAGGGGATAATCTACTAAACTTGCCCCCTCATCAGTCTCGCAAGCTCGACAGCTTTTGCTAGCGCAGACGCTCCCCTCTGTCAGCGCAAGCGCCGACATCTCCCCGTTAAGCGGGGAGTACCCCAGGGGGAAGCCAAGTTGGTTTAATTAATAATGAAAAGGAACTGTATGCTTACAGTTCCTTTATTATTTCGGTTTCTTCAAATACCGCACTCCCGCTGACGCAGACGGCGAATCGGTACCCGTCGGCAAGGGGAAATTCCCGCACGGTGCAGGTGTCGTCGATATACGGCGCACCGTCTCTCATTTGCACCTCAAAACTGTCGAGCGGCTTTGCCATCCCCGTGCCGCACATTTTGAGATAACTCTCCTTGACGCACCAGAGACGGTAGAACATTTCGGCGCTGTCTATCAGCGCGTTTTCACTCTCGGTGAAAAAACGCCCGGCAATTTTATGCGTGTCTTTTGTCAGCATTTCCTGCACGTCGCAGCCGACGGCGCTTTCCGCCACGGCGAGGAAGGCGTAGTGCCCCGAGTGGGAGATGCTGCACTGCCACGGGCAGCCCGCGATATACGGCTTGCCGTGCTCGTTTGTCGTTTCCGGCAGGTCGGCAAAGTCTTTCAGTGCTGCTTTGAGGAGGATTCCCGCCCCGAGCGAGAGCCGTTTGTCCGCCGGCATTTTCAAACGATTCGTTTTGTTTCTGCGCGCTTCGGACACGGTAGCGAGATAACGGCTGAAGCGTGCCTCGTCCTTGAGCAAATCGCAGTCGATGAGATAGGTTTTTACCGTCTTGTGTGTCATAATGCCGCCTCCGTTTTCCTATTGTATCATAAGCGCGCCGCCCTTGCAACTCGGCGATTGACAAATTTTGCTTTTATCGGTATAATGAGGGTAAACCAAGGCAAAAATATAATGAAACGGAGGAAAGATTTATGGCTAATCAGTATGCAGGCACGAAAACCGAACAGAATCTCAGGGCAGCCTTCTCGGGCGAGTCCGAGGCGCGAAACAAGTACACCTACTTCGCTTCCAAGGCGAAGAAGGAGGGGTATGAGCAGATCGCCGATCTGTTCCTCAAGACCGCCGACAATGAGAAGGAACATGCCAAGCTGTGGTTCAAGGAGCTGGAGGGCATCGGCTCCACCGCGGAGAACCTGCTGGCCGCCGCCGAGGGCGAGAACTACGAGTGGACCGACATGTACGCCGGCTTCGCCGACACCGCCGAGGCGGAAGGCTTCCCCGCGCTCGCCGCCAAGTTCCGCGCCGTGGCCGTCATCGAGA
>SVOG01000037.1 GCA_015066525.1 Oscillospiraceae bacterium
AGCTGGATGTGAGCAAAGCGAACAGACTGATGAGGGGATAACTTTGATACGCGTTGGTTTTATTACCCCTCATCCGACTGCACTGACGTGCAGCCACCTTCCCCCTCGGGGGAAGCTGAATGTGAGCAAAGCGAACAGACTGATGAGGGGAACACTTTGATACGCGTTGGCTTTATTACCCCTCATCCGACTGCACTGACGTGCAGCCACCTTCCCCCCAAGGGGAAGGCTTAATAGGTTAGGTGATTATAATTGAACGCATTTTCAAAGCTTCATCCGATTACAAAAGGCGCATTTTTCCTATGCGCCTTTGTTTTGACGCTTAGTGTGAATCACCCCGTCCTGTCCGCTCTGTCACTTTGTTTTGCACTGCTTTATATCGGTGTGAGCAGCGGCAGGGCTTTTTTTGCGTCGCTGCGCTTTTGCGTGCCGGTGGTGGCGCTTGTCGGACTGTTTAATATGCTTTTTGCCCATTACGGGATGACGCCGCTGTTTACCGTTGGCAACACGGATTTTACCCTCGAAGCGCTCTGCTACGGTTTGAATCAGGGAATGGTGATGGCGGCGGTGATGCTCTGGTTTCGCGCACTCTCTTATGTGCAGGACAGCGCCGAAACGGCGTACCTGTTGCGTTTTGCCCCGAAACTTGCGCTCCTTTTCTCGATGGTGCTCGGCTTTTTGCCGCGCTTTCATGCAAAACTCGGCGACATCCGTGATGCGCAGGCAGGACTGCGCGGCGGCGCAAAGCAGGATATGAAATCCCGCCTGAAAACCGCATTGCAAAACCTTTCGGGACTCGTGACCTATGCGCTCGAAAGCAGTATTGTCACCGCCGATTCGATGGAGGCGCGCGGCTTTCGGCAGCGGGCGGTGTCGCATGCGCGATACAGGATGACCCTGCGCGATGTCGCGTATCTGATACTGATTTTTCTGTGCTTTGCCTATATTTTGTACGCGGTCATGGCGGGCAGGATGAAATTTCTCTTTGAGCCCGTGATTGCGTATCGCTCTAATGATATACTCACGATTATTTTCTTCACCGCGCTGATGGCGCTGCCGTCTGCGGTGGAACTATGGGAGGTGCTTTTATGGAAAAAATCAAATGCGAAAATATGAGCTTTTCCTATCCCGCGAGGGCGGCAAAAGCACTTTCTGATATCACTTTTTCACTCGATACAGGCGAATTCTGCGCCCTTATCGGTAAATCCGCAAGCGGCAAAAGCACGCTTTTGAAACTGCTGAAAGCAGAGCTTGCCCCCCACGGTGCCCTTGACGGCAGTGTTACGGTGAACGGCACCGTCGGCTATGTCGGACAGAGGGCGGAGGAGGGTTTCGTGTCAGATAGAGTGCGGGGCGAACTCGCATTTTCTCCGACCAACGCGGGACTCGACGGCGACGCGGTGGAACTACTCGTTGCCGAAACGGCTGCCTACTTCCATCTCGATGCGAAGCTTGACGCCGAGATTCGCACCCTCTCGGGCGGAGAAAAGCAGATTCTCTCGCTCGCCGCGGTGATGATTATGAAACCCGATGTCCTGCTGCTCGACGAACCCGCGGCACAGCTCGACCCCGTATCGGCGGCACTCTTTGTTGATATTCTCCGCACGATGCACCGTGATTTTCATACCACGATTCTGATGGCGGAGCATACCCTTGAGCAGATTTTTGATATTGCCGACAGCGTGATGCTTCTGGATGGCGGCGCCCTCTCTTTCAAGACGGATAAGATGACTGCCACCGAACGCCTTGTCGCTGATAATCATGAGATGAAAGCAGCGCTTCCCGTTAAATATCTCGACACGGTTTTCTCGGCTGACGACAGGGCGGAGATTACGGGTGACACCGTGCTTTCGGCAAAGAATTTATATTTTGCCTTCGAGAAGGGACGCGACGTTCTTTGCGGTCTCAATTTCAAGGTGTATGAGCATCAAATCAATGCCGTCATCGGTCCGAACGCCTGCGGCAAGAGTACGCTGCTCAAGGTCCTTTCCGGCGTGAAGAAACCTTACCGCGGTAAGGTGAAGACGAAGGACAGTATCGCCGTGCTTCCCCAAAATGTCTATGACCTCTTCACGCGCGATACCTGCGGCGAGGAGGTGCCGTTCGGTGATGTGACCGCACGCCTCGGAATAGACGGTATTCAGGATTTTCACCCCTATGATATTGCGGGCGGTCAGGCGCAGCGCCTTGCCCTTGCGAAGGTCCTTCATACGGGAGCGGATATTATCCTGCTCGATGAGCCGACGCAGGGATTCGACTGCGTGTTGAAGCAGGAACTTGCCGCCCTTCTTTTTGACCTCTGTGCCGAAGGGAAAACCATCGTCATCGTCACCCACGATTTGCAGTTTGCGGGCGATGTGGCGGACGTATGCGCCTTTATGTCACAGGGCAGGATTGTCGCGCAAAAGGCAGCAAAACCGTTTTTTGAAAGTCTGCATTTTTACACCGCGCCCCTTGTGCGCCTCAATCGAAACGGGGGATGAAATGAAGAAAATACTGTTTACCGCATCCCTCATTCTGCCGCTCGTGCTTGCCGTTCTTTGGCAACTTCTGTGGGCGGAACAAGTGAATTATTATATCATCTGCGTCGCGGTGCTGGTGCTGTCAATGCTGCCGTTTTTTATCTCGTTTGAAGCAAAGCGCGTTACGGCGCGGGAACTGACGCTGACGGCGACACTTATCGCGCTTGCCGTGATTTCGCGCGCGGCATTTTATCTGATACCGCAGGTGAAACCGATTGCCGCCGTCGTCATCGTGTCGGCGGTCTGTCTCGGTGCCGAGCGCGGTTATATCATCGGGGCGGCGAGCGCATTTATTTCGAATTTTATCTTCGGGCAGGGGATACACACCCCGTTTCAGATGGTAGCGCTCGGGCTGGTTGGATTTCTTGCGGGACTGCTATTCCGTCGTCTTACCGTCAATCGGTACACCCTTGCGGCAGTGGGCTTTCTGCTTTCTGCCGTGCTCTACGGACTGATTGTCGATATGTCGACGATTCTGGTAGTGTACGGCGCACATATCACGCTTTCCGGCGTACTCTCCGTGTATGCCACGGGCACGCTGTTTTCCGCGATATTCGGACTGTCGACAGCGGTGTTTCTCTTCCTTTTCGGCGAGCCGTTTATCCGCAAAATCAGCCGCGTGGATACGAAGTACGGATTAATGAATAATTGACAATATTTTATAATAGTGCTATAATTTCTCTTTAGTAAATTCAAAGGAGTTCATACTATGAAATTTGCAGAATTTCCGCAGGCGGTTGTGAAGGAAAATGTGAACTATGCCGTCCGCGAAATCACGAATGTTATCAAGCGTTACGGACCCCGCGAGTCGGGCAACGACAACTGCTACGCAGTGCAGAAGCATCTGAAAAAAGAGATGGATACTTTCTGTGATGAGACAGGATTTGAAGAGTATCAGATAGCGCCGAAGGCGTTTTTGCTCTTTACCAAAGTCGTTTCGATGATGACCATCTGTGCGGTGGTGGTTTCCCTCCTTCTCGTATTCCTCAATGTATTTGACGGCGTGGGACCGAATGCCTTTTTCGTTCCGCAGATTATTGTCGGCGTAGCGGCGCTTATCAGCATCTGCATCGCCGTGCTGCAGCTCGGATTTTACATCCCGTTTTGCGATATGTTTCATAAGAAATCCACGGCGCATAATTTCTATGCGGTGCGCAAACCGAGCGGGGAAGTGAAGAAGAGACTGATTGTCTCGGGTCATGTGGACGCAGCTTACGAGTGGCGCCACCTGCTGTACAGCACGAAGGTGAAACTGATGTTCCCGCTGATGGCGTGGACAATCGGCGGCGCAATTATTTCCGTCGTGGTTGCCATTCTTGCCGTTATTGCCAGCGTGACCGATATGGGCGCGTTCGGCGACTTTATGGTGAATTACAGTTACTATATCCATCTCTGCACCGCGCTTGCGATGGTAACGCTGTTCTACTTTGTTGACTTCAGCACGATTTCTCCCGGCGCAAACGATAACCTGACCGGTACTTATGCCGCAGTGTGCGCGATTCGTATGCTCGATATGGCGGGCGTGGAACTGAAGCATACCGAACTCGTTGCGATGATTACCGACGGCGAGGAGGCAGGACTCAAGGGCACTACCGCGTGGGCAAAGGCGCACAAGGATGAATACGCTGCCGACGGTGTGGAAACCGCCGTACTCTGCGTGGATACGCTCTGCGACCTCGACGATTTCAATGTCTACCACAGGGATATGAACAGTCTTGTAAAGAATGACGAGGCGTTCAGCGAATTCGTTAAAGAAGCCGGCGCTGAGGCAGGCTATGAGGATATGAAATTAGCGAGCGTGTTTATGGGCTCATCAGATGCTGCCGCTTTCTCAAAGGCGGGCATCAAGAGCACCGCTATCGCTGCAATGGACCCGTCGCCCGCGGATTATTACCATAACCGCCGCGACAATTTCGACCGTCTCAATCCCGAGGCAATCGAGGCAGGATTTAAGGTGGTACTCAACACCATTCTCAAATATGACGAAGACTAAAAAGAGTCTTGGGGCACCCTATTTCCGTAGGGTCCCCAAGGCTCTTTTTTATTGCCGACAGAAGTCCATCATTTTTCGGCTTATTGCATAAATTAATAATTTATGTTATAATTACTTTGGATAATAATATATAAGAGAGGTGACGGCGTATGAGCAAAAAGATACTTTCGGCTATGCTTGCGATAGTAATGGCCTTTGTTCCGTTTGTGTACAGTCTGCCGTCACTTGCCGAAACGTATCCCTATGTGGAGCGCGACGCCGCAAGCGGTGAAGCGATTCTGTATCATCGCAGTTCTAATAATCAAGACCTTGCGTTTTCGCTCGATTATAATGAGATGGTGGCGCAGGTACGCGCACAGCTCATCAACCACGCTGAGAGCATTGATTACTACTTTGCGACCACGGACGAGACCTTTGCCTATACCTATGCCGAGGACGGGGATTACGACGCAGCCCTCGCTGTGGCAAATCAACTCTATGATACCCTGATGACGGATGTGTTCGAGATAAACAGCACGGCTGCCCCGACTGTCGGCGGCGGCGAGTATCTCTTTAATTCCATCAAAAGTTTGGAGGAGAGCAGCGAGCGCATTTTCGATATCGGCAGCGTCAATATGATTCCCTATCCTTCGTGGGGCGACGAGCCGCAGGAGGGTGAAACGCGTTACTACCCGTTTCATATCATGATTGACAACATCACCTATTACACCACCCCCGAGCAGGAGAGAGTGACCGCATCCTTTGCCGAATGGTTTAGTTCGCATTATATCGACGACACGATGACGGCGTACCAGAAGGTAAAGACGATTTACGACTTCATCGTCCGCAACACCACCTACGACTGGGATGTGTACTACCGCAACAGCGAGAGCGGCACGGCAATCACCGAGTCGCGCTATAATATTGCCCATTCGGCATACGGCGCCATCTGCGGCAACATCCTCGACGAGAATGATAACGCCTCGATTCTGCAGAATTTGAATACGCTTTATAAATCAAAGCGCACGGTGACCTACGAGTCAGTTCCCGTAACCGCGGACCAGGGCAAAGCGGTCTGCGAGGGTTATTCCAAGCTCTTCTACTATCTGTGCACTTATAATGGTATCCGCTGCCATATCGTCGACGGTGATTATACCGCCGACAGCGGCAAAAGTCCGGACGCCCACGAGTGGAATTTCGTCTTTCTTCAGGACGACAGCGGCGAAGGCTGGAAATGGTTCCAGGTCGACTGCACGAGAGCGGCGCAGAACTCGCTGAAAATCATTGATTTCAATAACTATAACTATTTCCTCGGCGGATACGACAGCGTTTATTTTGGCTACAAAAATCACCAGCAGGCATATGAAGATAAGGGGACGGGAGTGAAGCCCCAGCTTTACGACTGGTGGCAGGACGCAGCGCATACCTCTTCACAGAAGGATTATATCTTCGACGAAGTGAAGATGACCAGCAATAATCTCGCCCAGGGTTATATCGTGCGCCGTACTACGCGCTATCCCGGCAGTGACGAGGACACCGTTTCCTATATTTCCTATGACCGCTACGGCGCGCAGATTCTTGAAATCACCGAGGAGGGTCTTACCCTTAAAGAAACGGAAGGTTTTGTTTATACCGGCACAGAATCGGAGTTTACCGTTATTGTGCCGTATCTTGTCAACCGGACCAATGTGCTCGACAACGGTACGGTATCCGAGGGCGAATATCTTATCCCTTCCAATCATATTACGAATGTTGCTACGGGCGAGAGCGCTTCTACGGCAACGACAAGCGGCTCCTATGTGCTTACGGTTATCGGTGCGGAGAATTCGTCGCTGGATATTGATTTTGCGATTGTGCCGCGTAATATGTCCAAGGAAGCGATTTCCGGAGATTGTATCGTATATAACCCGAAGAACGCGTCCTATACCGGTCGCGCCATTATCCCGTCCATATCCGTCGTCGACCCGAAGAATAATACGCTCGTTTCCGGCAGGGATTACACGATTACCTACCATCTCGACGGTGTGCTCGTGAGCGAGATTAAAGATATCGGCAATTATACCATCACCATTCATTTCAAGGGCAATTACCGCGGCTCCTACCCGCTCGATTTTACCGTCGGTAAGGTCGACCTTTCGACGCTGAGTTACGAACTTGAGCCGTTTCAGTATTTGCCGAAGTATTACCGCGAGCAGAATAATCTGAATACTCCGCTTGATTACTATACTCGCGGCACGCAAAACGGTCTGCACGTTGGCGAGCTGACCTTCTATCTGAATCAGGATTTTACCGCCACCTATACGGGCGACCTTGAGTACGGTAAGAACAGGGGCACCATCACCCTTCGGGGTAAAGCAGGCTCCAAGATTGACGAGACAAAGACGCTGACCGTGCCCTATGATGTCACGGTGAAGTATGATATTTCGAGCTTTGAGGGCAAGGCAGCGGACACGAATACAACGAATAAGGTCTATTATACCGGCTCTGCCGTGAAGCCGACCAAATTTGACGTGCTCGATAAATACCTCGAGCGCGGCAAGGACTATGAAATTACGGGTTACAGTGAGAATAACGACGCCGGCTACGCCTGGGTGCATATCAAGGGCATCGGCGGCTGTACGGGCACGGCGAAGATGCAGTTTTATATTAACCCGTCCTCTCAGCAACCGGGCAGCGGCACGCAGGTGGACACTTCGGGTTATGTGAAACCCACCACCACGGGAAATACCTTCAAGCTTTCGTGCACGAAGTATACCTACGATGGTAAGAAGAAGAAACCGACCGTTACCTTCAAAAACAGTAAGGGCAAGTCGATAAACACCTACTATTACACCGTCAGCTATACGGGTAATACGAACCCCGGTACCGCCTACGCCGTAGTGAAGCTGCGAAACGGTTATTCGGGTACCTTCAAGATTGCCTTCACCATTAACCCGAAGGGCACGAGCCTTACGAGGGTTTCGGCGGTGTCAAGGGGCTTTAAGGCGAAGTGGAAGAAGCAGGCAACCCAGACCACGGGCTACCAGATTCAGTATTCCACGAGTAAAAAGTTCAGCAGCGCCAAGACTGTGACCGTCTCGAAAAACAGCACCGTATCAAAGAAGGTCACCAAACTGAAGGCGAAGAAGAAGTACTACATCCGCGTGCGTACCTATAAAACCGTCAGCGGCAAGAAGTATTACTCCTCGTGGTCGAAGGCGCTGAGCGTTACGACGAAGAAATAGGCGTAAACTGTACAATTATGTGAATTTGCACAAATCATTATACGCGTATGATTACGCTGCTTTTGATATTCAACAAAATTACATAAAATTATTGACTATTGCCTTCGTCGGGCATATAATAAAACAGAACAAAGGCGTTCCGATTCGTCGGGACGCCTGTTTTTGAAAGGAGAAGTACCTTATGAGTTACACCAAAGAAGAAATTTTAAGGGAAGCAAGAGAAAACGGAGTTGAGTTCGTACGCCTTCAGTTTACCGACCTGTTCGGCAAGATGAAGAACGTCGCCATCACCGTGTCCCAGCTCGAAAAGGCACTTGATAATAAATGTATGTTTGACGGCTCGTCCATCGACGGATTCGTCAGAATCGACGAGAGCGATATGTACCTCCACCCCGACTTCAGCACATGGGCAGTGTTCCCGTGGCGCAAGCATCTGAATGCGCAGACCGCGCGTCTTATCTGCTCGGTTTACACGGCGGACAATGTGACCCCGTTTGAGGGCGACCCGCGTAACGTTCTGCAGAAGGTAGTCGACGAGGCTGCCGAGATGGGTTACGGCTTCAATGTCGGCCCCGAGTGTGAGTTCTTCCTCTTCAAACTCGACGAGGACGGCAGACCGACGCTTGAAACGGGCGATAAGGCAGGATACTTTGACCTCAACCCGATTGACCACGGCGAGAATTGTCGCCGCGACATCTGCCTCGCGCTTGAGGAAATGGGCTACACCGTTGAGGCGTCGCACCACGAGGTAGCGCCCGGTCAGCACGAGATTGATTTCCAGTTCGGCGAGGTAATGCTCACCGCCGAC
>SVOG01000038.1 GCA_015066525.1 Oscillospiraceae bacterium
GATGTACTCTTCAATTTCTGCCATGATTTCGGGATTAATCTGTCTGCCGTCCTCATAGTACTGAGTACAAGCCTCTGTTGTGATGGTGAAGCCCTGCGGAACGGGAAGACCGATGTTGGTCATCTCTGCAAGGTTAGCACCCTTACCACCAAGAAGCTCTCTCATGTCTGCGTTACCTTCTGAGAAGAGGTAACAGTATTTCTTAGCCATTGGAAAAACCTCCCTAAATAAATTTACTAAAATAGCTAATGCACTTTGCGACCGATTTACCGGTCCGCAGTATTTTGCATTATTAATATAACATAGAGTGTAGTAAAATACAAACATTTTTTGTTAAATTTAGCAATCTTAATTAAAATGTGTTGAAATATTTTTGATTTTGGTGCATAATTATATAAAATATGACCGAGCGAAGCGGAAATAATCTTCCCCCTTGGGGAAGCCAAATCAGTTAGGAGATTATATTATGAAATGTGCCATTATCCTTGCCGGCGGCAAGGGAACGAGAATGAAGAGCGAGAAGCCGAAGGTAATGTGCGAAGTGCTCTTCGTTCCAATGATAAAATATGTTATCGACGCCGTACGCGAGGCGGGTGTGAAGGACATCTGCGTTATTACGGGTTATGAACACGAGACAGTGGAGAATTATCTAGCTTCGGTTGACTCGGGTATTAAGACCGCGCTGCAGTCCCCGCAGCTCGGCACGGGTCACGCTGTGATGCAGGCGCGTGATTTCATCAGCGAGCATAAGGAGGATGATATTCTCATTCTGAACGGCGACGGTCCGCTGATGGACTCCTACACCGTGAACAAGGCTTACGATTATCACAAGAGCAATAATAACGGCATCACCCTTATCAGCGCCGTGGTGGACGATACCCACGGTATCGGCCATATCAAGCGCGATAAGAACGGAACCCTGCTTTGCATTGTCGAGGACAAGGACGCGAGCGAAGAGGAAAAGAAGATTAAGGAGTGCAACTCGGGTACCTACTGGTTCAAGGGCGCGAGCCTCCTCTATGCGATTGACAATATCTCCAATGCAAACGCGCAGAAGGAGTATTATCTGACCGACGCGCTGGAAATTCTCATCCGCAAGGGCGAAAACAAGGGCGCCTATATCGCGGAAAACAGCGAGGTTATCCTCGGTGCGAACGACCGCGTGCAGCTCAACGACCTGAACTCGATTATGCGCCGCAATATTAATAACGCGCATATGTTAAACGGTATCGACATCCCGTGCACCGACGGCGTGATGATAGGCAAGAATGTCCGCATCGGCAACTCGACTCAGATTCTGCCGAATACGATTATTATCGGCGACACGGAAATCGGCGAGAATTGCGTTATCGGACCGAATACCTATATTGATAACGGCAAAATCGGCAACGAGGTCATCCTCGATAACTGCAAGATTCTTGATTCTGCTATTGAGGACGGCGTGGACTGTGGTCCTTTTGTCAAAGTCAGAGCAAATTCCGTGCTCAAAAAGGGCGTGCACGTCGGCAATTTCGTCGAGATTAAGAACTCGATTGTCGGCGAGGGTACGAAGTCCGCACACCTTACCTATATCGGCGACAGTGATGTCGGCGCAGGCGTTAATTTCGGCTGCGGTACTGTTACCTGTAATTATGACGGCAAGAATAAGACGAGATGTAAAATCGGTGACGGCGCGTTCATCGGTTGTAATACGAACCTCATCGCGCCCGTTGAAGTCGGCGACAAGGCGTATATCGCCGCCGGCTCGACCATTACCGACGATATTCCCGAGGAGTCCCTCTCCATCGCCCGCGCAAAGCAGGTCAATAAAGAGGGCTGGGTCAGAAAGAAGAAGCCGTATAAGAATCAATAATCCGCAAGCGGATGATTGATTCAGTTTCCAGTTTCCAGTATTCAGTTTTGAGCAGTCACGCAATAACGAGTATGGTAGGGAGCGGCGACCCCGACGCTCCGTTATATAGGAAAACAAAGTAATGAAACGTAATTTATGCATTATCCTCTCCGTCCTGGTGCTGGTCAGCGCTCTTGCCTCCTGCACGGTGCAGCGTGAGGAGCCGACCACGACGGAGCCGACGACGACCACGACGACGGAGCCGACGACGGTGACCACCACCGAGGACGAGAATACCACCTTCCCCGAAACCTCTACCCGCACGATTCATAAGGGTCTTGAGAAGGACAGCGAGGGTGATTACCCGCATCGGATTGCGACGTATTCCACACATTATAATTCATACGATGTGACCCGTACGACGAATCTGAAAAATGCGGTCAGCAAAGTGAATAATATCGTCGTGCCCGACGGACAGGTGTTCAGCTTTAATCAGAATGTCGGCAAGCGCACCGTTACCGCAGGCTACGAAACGGCGAAGATTGTGCGCGACGGCGAGTTTGTCGACGGTCTCGGCGGCGGTGTCTGCCAGGTCAGCTCGACGATTTTTGAGTGCGCCCTGCGCGCAAACGCGGAGATTGTTGTTCGCCATCCGCATACGCTGAAGGTAGCCTATGTGCCCCTCGGCGGTGACGCCACGGTGCAGTGGAATACGCAGGATTTTCAGTTCCGTAATACGCTCGGTACCCCGATTCGCATTAAGATTCACTGCGAGAGCGGCACGCTGACATGCTCGTTTTATGCGAAGAAGAAGGTGGACGTCGGCGATGTAAAAATCAGTATTTCGAGTAGCGGCGGCTCCTATGTGCTGACCCGTACGGTGAACGGTAAGCAGAATTACCGCACCGTCAGCAAGTATAAGGAGCAGAAAACCACGACCAAAAAGGCAAAGACGACTAAGAAAAAAGACAAAACCACAAAGAAGTCTGAGAAAAAAGAAACCACAACGAAAAAGAGCGACGGTTAAGTCGCTCTTATCTTTTGAAATTAATTTTTGCGCAGCTTGGCGGTTGCCTTGCAGCAGTGTGCCATCATCTTATGGATGCCGGTTTCCGACGCCTCGAAATCGCACGCCATATCCGGTGCCACGCCGATGGTGTCGGCAACGGCGGCGCTGTCAATATTGGCACCGAAGAAGAGGAATTCCCAGTTGTATTTTTCCGTCTGGTGGGTAATCATTTCCCTGACCTTCTGCTGCGTGAATTCGCGGCTGGCGTTTTCGTAGCCGTCGGTCGTGATGATGAAGATGACCTTCTCGGGGCGCTCGCTCTCAGGCGTTTTCGACAGTCTGTGTCCGACATCGAGGATGGTCTTGCCGAGTGCGTCATAGAGTGCCGTCATACCGCGCACATAGTATTTCTCGTGGTTGAGATACGCGTTTTCGACCTTCTCGCCGTTAAAGAGCAGTTCGTATTTGTCGTCGAATAAAACAGTGGTAATTCTTGTTTCGCCCTCCGCTTTCTTCTGCTCGTCGAGATAGGAATTGTAGGCACCGATGGTGTCGCCGGTGAGGTGCCCCATTGAGCCCGAACGGTCGAGTACATAAATAATTTCGCAAAGTCCTTTTTTCATCGTTTTCATCCTTTCAAATTCAGTTGATTTATTGACCTTTGTTTGATACAATAATAGCATCAACAGGAAAGGATTTGGTCCCCTTCAATGCGACATTTTAAGAAAGCGAACAAGGAATTTCTTGCCGATTTGGCGGCGTATATCAGCTCTTATTCATCCCTGCATAACGCGGAGCATACCGCAACCGTCGAGAGCGCGCTTTCAGCAACGGATGATTACTATGAGCGCTCGTATGCCATTTGTGATTCCGCGCCACGTGCAGCTGCGCCGAAAATGGCGCGCGCTTGCGAGGAAACAGCTACCATTATTTTGCCTGACAAGAAGCCAACCTTTCAGCAGAATTTATTTAAGATTATCGACAGCAGAGGCGTCAAGGACAGCGCGGTATATAAGAAGGCGGACATCGACCGTCGTCTCTTTTCAAAAATCCGCGCGGACGAGGATTATCACCCGTCGAAATCCACGGCGGTGAAACTCTGCCTCGCTCTGGAACTCGATATTGCAGAGACGGAGCGCCTGCTCGAAACCGCGGGCTACTGCCTCTCGCTCTCGGACACCTCCGACCTTGTGGTGCGCTACTGCATCGAGCATCGCACATATCACCTGATAGAGGTCAACGAGGCGCTGGATTATTTTGGCGAAGAGATTTTATAACGATAAAAGCGTGTGAATTATATTACGGCAATGCGGGCGATTCGTGAATCGCCCCTACTATTTTGTAGGGGTCAATCACGATTGACCCGTTCATTGTCCGAGCGTAGCGAGTAACCGTAATTTATCATTCATAATTCATCATTGATAATTATTGACTAATTTCGGTAATAATAGTATAATATTCCTAACTGTATATGGAGGTACAAATATCTATGAAGAATACTGAAAAATCGCTTGAGCAGATTGTAACGCTTTGCAAGGGCAGGGGCTTTGTCTATCCCGGTTCCGAAATTTACGGCGGTCTTGCAAACACCTGGGATTACGGTCCGCTCGGCGTGGAACTTAAGACGAATATCAAGTCTGCGTGGCGCAGAAAATTTATCCAGGAGAATAAGTACAACGTCGGTCTCGATTCCGCGATTCTGATGAATCCCCAGACCTGGATTGCGTCGGGACATCTCGGCGGCTTCTCCGACCCGCTGATGGACTGCTGCGAGTGTAAGACTCGCCACCGTGCCGACGACCTTATTGAGAATTTCGACGGCACGAATGTGGCAGGCTGGTCAAACGAGGAAATGAGCGCTTACATCAAGGAGCACAATATCCCGTGCCCGAACTGCGGCAAGACGAATTTCACCGATATCCGCCAGTTTAACCTGATGTTTAAGACGTTCCAGGGTGTTACCGAGGATACGAAGGACGAGATTTATCTCCGTCCCGAGACCGCGCAGGGCATCTTCGTCAACTTTGCGAATATCCAGAGAACGACGAGAAAGAAGATTCCGTTCGGCGTGGCGCAAATCGGTAAATCCTTCCGAAACGAAATCACCCCCGGCAAGTTCATCTTCCGCGTGCGTGAGTTTGAGCAGATGGAGCTCGAGTTCTTCTGCGAGCCTGACACCGACCTCGAGTGGTTCGCTTACTGGAGAGGCTTCTGCCGCGACTGGCTCTACTCCCTCGGCATCAGCGAGGAGAATCTCAGACTGCGTGACCACGACCCCGAGGAGCTTTCCTTCTACTCGAAGGCGACCACCGACTTTGAGTATATGTTCCCGTTTGGCTGGGGCGAACTCTGGGGCATCGCCGACAGAACGAATTACGACCTCACCCAGCACATCAACGTGTCGGGCAAGAATCTCGAGTATTTCGACCAGGCGACCGGCAAGAAGTACATTCCGTATGTTATCGAGCCTTCGCTCGGCGTGGAGAGACTCTTCCTTGCCGTCCTCTGTGAGGCTTATGACGAGGAGGTTATCGACGCGGAGAAGAACGATACCCGCGTTGTGATGCACTTCCATCCCGCACTCGCGCCGTTTAAGGCTGCCGTGCTGCCGCTCTCTAAGAAACTCAGTGAGCAGGCGGAGGAAGTATTTGCAAATCTCTCCAGGAAATTCAATGTGGATTACGACGACGCAGGCTCCATCGGCAAGCGTTATCGCCGCCAGGATGAAATCGGTACCCCGTACTGCATTACCTATGACTTTGAGTCCGTTGATGATGGCTGCGTGACCGTGCGCGACCGCGACACAATGGAACAGGTACGACTCCCGATTTCCGAACTCGAAGCATTTATCGCAGATAAAATTGATTTTTGAGGTGATTTGAATGAAAATAAACAGAGCAGTTGTTAAACAACAGGCGCAGGAAATTATCAAGGGTAATGTCTTTAAGCTCTTTATCATTTCCTTCATCGTCGGTATTCTCGCCGGCGGTAGCAGCAGTATTAACTTTAATCATACAACGGATTTAGATGATTTATTTGACCGCGACAGAAATCCGTTTGCGGAAAACTATGACGAAGACGGCGACAATTTCGGTTTTGATGAATTTACCACCGAATATGACGAGAATTTCTTTAATGAGTTTGACGGTAACGGCAGAATCACCCTCCACGGAGCGATTGCCGGTATGCCCGGCGTGCTTGGCGGCGCGCTTGCTTTTGCGGGTGTCCTCTCCATTATCGCTGCTCTTGTCCTCGGTCCGCTGAAGATTATGCTCGCAGGACTGTATTCGCAACTTGTCAGGGGTAATAATATGAGCTTCGGCGACGGGCTCGGATTTGTCTTTAAGAAAACATTTGATAAGGATTATATCCAGAAATTCCTGCTGAATCTCGTGCAGGCAATCCTCCTCGGACTGCTTTATATCTGCTTCATCATCCCCGGCATTATCTTTAACTACAAGTGGTACTTCACCGCGTATATTATGGCGGAGAATCCGGAGCTCACCTTTGAGCAGGCGATGAATACCTCAAAGAAGATGACGAATAACCACAAGGGCGAACTCTTTGTACTCGACCTCAGCTTCATTCCGTGGTATCTGCTGATGATTCCGACCATCGGACTCGTGAGCATCTATTTGACCCCGTATGTCAGCACAACCCACGCGCTTTACTATGAGAATTTCAAAGCGAGAGCGCTGCAGGAGGGTGCGATTACGCAGTACGACTTTATGTCGTCCGCACAGCAGATTGCCGCTCAGGCGCAGACAGCACCGCAGATGAATACCTACGCGCAGCCGCAGGAAAATACATACTATACGCCCGCACCGCAGGCGCCGCAGCAGGATACGTATTATACGCCCGTTGCGCCTCAGCCGGCAGCGGAGCAGTACTATCAGCCCGCCGCACCGGTTGCACCGCAACCCGCCGCGGAGCCGGTAGATGAGCCCATTGCGGAGCCGACAGCAGAACCTGTTTCAGAGCCCGTAGCGGAGACTTTCGAATCTCCCGCCGAGGCACCGACCGAGGAATACTACACCCCGACCGAGCCCCCTCAGAGCACGGAAGAATAAGAAAATGATACTAAAAAGAGATGTCCGCCGGACATCTCTTTTTTGTTGTGTTTTATACAAATTGTTCGAATTCCGTGATGCGCTCGATTGCACAGTATTCCTTTACGTTGGCGGCGGGGCAGTAGGCTTTGACTGCGTCAGCGGTTACCTTATCCTTGGTAAGGATGAGGTCAAACGCGCTGTAAACGGATTTGCTCACTTTTCGATTGAGTTGCGTCGGCTCGCTGAAGTAGAGCAGCTTCTTGCACGGTGCTTTGGCAATCGTGTATACGCGGTCGGTTTCGAGTTCGCCGAATCCGATGACCGCCTTCATCGGGATATGGGCAAAGATGCGGGTGAATTCCGTGGTGAACATTTCGTCAAACATATGGCGGTGGAGTTTGTACTCGCCCCCGGATTTCATCAGCACTCCGAGCAGCATTTTTGCGCGCTTGGAGGCGTTCGTAAACTCTCTGAGCTGACCCATAAAGTGGATATGCTGCGAAATCTTGAAGAGTTCCTCGGTGTCGACCTTGACGTCCTCGGTCACATAGGATACGTAGTAACTCGTGTCGCTGTCCTTAGCGCTTTCGACTGCGTGCAGGAACGCGTCGGTGCGACTGCTCTTGCTGAGCGCGTCGCCGGCGAAGAGGAAGATGGTTTCCTTTTCGGGCGTGCATTTTTGCACATTCAGTGCGGTGTCCTTGCCGCCGATGACCATATCGCAGATTTGCGCGGAAATATCGCCCCTGTCGTACTGACAGAATTCGCCGAGCAGCGCGGATATATCGGGCTTTTCGGGATTGTTAATCTCGTCGGCAAGTGCCTTGACGGTGTTGACGCGGGCAAAGGGGAGTTTATCAAAATCGAGATAAAGTCCGCGGGTGCTGAGGTAATCTTCCTCGTCGTAGGTAAAGAGAATGACCTTGCCGCCCGTCAGCGAGTAGTCAAACATTACGCTCGAATAGTCGGTAATCAGAATATCCGCGATATTGAGGAAGTCGTAGGTCTCATATTTCGCCGGGAACATTTTGACCTTCTCGAGCGAACTGATATCCATATCTGCGCTGACAAAGGGGTGGAAATTGACATACAGCACCTGGTTATCGTCGAGCACACTGTCGAGATATTTCAGATAATTCTGCGTCTCGGTAACGTGCTTCTTATGGTCGACCTTGCGCACGTTTCCGCGCCAGGTGGGCATATAGGCGATGACCTGTTTGCCATCGAGTTTCAGTTTCTTCTTCAGCTCTGCTCTGCGCGCGGTGTCGAAGAAAATCTCGTTTCTCGGATAACCCGAGAGCAGGATATTGCCGCCGAAAATGTCGGGGAGCATATAGTCCCTGAGCATATTGTCGCGCGTGTATTCATTCGGGTAGAGCAGGTAGTCCGCCGATACGAAATTCTTTTGCAGATTCGCAATATCGTAGAAATCGGTGATGGAACTCTTGCCCAGCGTTTTGAGCGGTGTGCCGTGCCAGGTGTTGAGATAAACCTGACCCTCGCGCTTCATAAAGTACGCCGCGAAACTCGTATCGTTAAAGAGATACTTGGAGGTCGCAAGAATGCCCGCGTATTCCTCGGTATTGATATCTACGAGTATCGCACGGCTGAAACCGTATGCTTTAATCAGTGCGGTGAATTCCGCTTTTTTCTCCTTGTTATACGGCACATAGAGTTTGAGGTCACTGTACTTTTCCTTCGACAGTTCGCGCAGGATGTAGAACATATTGCCGCTCAGATTATTACCGTGCTGCGACTGGATGACGACCGCCTTTTCGTCGAGCGGTTTCTGTGCGAAACGATGGAAGGTACCGCCGAGGTTGTGGCGCACGGCGATACCGCCGAGCGACTTTGTGTCGCTGAGGACTGCTTTTGCCATTTTGCGCGGCTTTTTCTTGATGATGAAGAAGCTCTTCCACCAGAGTTTCGAGGTGTACTTGCGCTTATTCTTCTTATAGCGCTTGTAGTAGTAGCCGTAGTCGCGCCACCACGGGAAGGTGGTGTTCAGATACCGAAACGCCATATTGATGAATTTATTCTTCTTCGGGATGGAGGAGGCGGGAATATCGTACTCCATGACCACGAAGAGGTGCTTTAAGAGATTGAAGAGAAGCTCATCCTCAAAGAAAGCGAGCGCGCCGTGCTCCCGATAGAATCGGATAATATCGTCCGATGCGGTGAAAATATCGAATCGCTTGTCGCTGAAAACGGAGGTGAGCGATTCCTCGCGGCTCACGGTGTAGCAGTAAAACGGCTCGGCAACGAGGTCGATTCTGTTAGCGAGGAGCATTAATTTATAGGTAAAGACCATATCCTCGTAGATGCGCAGTTTCGGGTCGAACCCACCGACCTGCTGCACGAGTTCGCGGCGGAAAATCTTATTCCAGATATAGGGCAGATTGTTGACGAGGAGGCTCGGCTCGTCATAGACGTTATGACCGAAGCAGGGGTAGGGATAGCATCCCCTCTTGTCGCCGATGCCGTCGACAATGCGGTAGTAACCGCAGGAGACGATGTCGCTGTTTGTCTCCTTTGCCTTATGATACATTTTTTCAAACATTTCGCGCTCGGCAAAGTCGTCACTGTCGACGAAACCGATGTACTCGCCCGTTGCCTGCTCGAGACCGTAATTTCTCGCGCCGGCAGCGCCGCGGTTCTCGATGGTGAAGGCTTTGATTTTGTCGGGGTAACGCGCGGCAAAATCTTCGATGACCGCCTTCGAATTATCCTTGGAGCCGTCGTTTACGACGATGATTTCGATATCGTCGAGCGTTTGGCTGACCAGTTCGGTGAGGCAGTGCGCGATATGGTTTTCTACATTGTACGCGGGTACAATAACACTAACTTTTTTCATACTTTCGTTTACCTGATTTTTCTGATGAGGGATTTGATGCTGCGTATCGCTCTATAATAAGCGGATACAAAATGGTTCGGTTTCATCACCTGATTGACGATTTGCTTAGCGGAATCCGGGCACTCATAGGTGAGGTACTTGTCCTTAAATGCCTGCACTCTGTCGCTGACTTGCTGCATTTCGG
Source organism: Oscillospiraceae bacterium (assembly GCA_015066525.1). GTDB lineage: Bacteria > Bacillota > Clostridia > Oscillospirales > Acutalibacteraceae > Eubacterium_R. Next base: position 9,931 of record SVOG01000038.1, read on the forward strand.
CATCCAGATTTCCGAGCGTGCTTATAAGCTCGTCGGTGGTATAGACAATCGGTCCCGGCGCTTCGGTACGAATGTCGAAATAGACGCCCCTGGTCGAACTTGCGTAACTCTTCAAATCGTAGGTGAAGAAGATGAGCGGTTTGTCGAGCAGTGCGTAGTCAAACATAATGCTCGAATAATCCGTAATCATCATATCCGAAATTTTATACAGGTCTTCCGCGTTGGCATAATCGTTTACATTAAAGATAAACTTGTTGTCAGCGGGAACGGTATAGCCTGCCGACGCGAAGTAGTGGATGCGAATCAGAAGGACGTATTCGTCGCTGAGTTCCTCTCGCATCCTGTCGAGGTCGAGCGCCATATCAAAATTGCCGCGGACGCGCCAGGTCGGTGCGTAAAGGATAACCTTTTTATCCTTCGGGATGCCGAGGCGGTCCTTGATGCCGTCTGTATCCGCCTTTTGATATAATCCGTCGGTGCGGGGGTATCCCGTCTCGAGGATGTCGCCCTTGTAGTGGTAAATCGGGTCAGCCTTTTCCTTCATAAATGCGCCCTGTACGACGAGGTAATTCCAGCGCGATACCCTGCGTTCGAGCCGCTTCCGGTCCTCGGGAGTCGGGAGTTCGTCGGTGACATCGAATCCGAGCGTTTTCAGCGGTGTGCCGTGCATGGTCTGGATTTCTATCTGGCCGTCACGCTTGATATAATCATCCTCGAAATTCACATTGTTGACGAGGTATTTCGCTTCGGCGAGCACCTTATAGTATTCGAGTGAGCCCATGCGCACGCGTCTGCCGTTTCCGGTAATCGGGGTGCGCTCGTCGGTGAAAATCCAGACGCACTCATATTCGGGGTGATGCTCCTGGACGTACTCGTAAATCGCGCGCGGGTTACAACTGAATTTTGCGCCCCACATTGACTCAAAGACAATCATTCTGTTGTTGAGAGGCGCTTTACGATATTCCGGATAGTGGGCATCCATCAGCGCCTTGCGCTTGTCGGGGGAGTTCTCCTCCTCGCTCCACTTCGGCTCGAAATTGAAGCGCGCTTTGCTGTCCATCGCCCGGTACATCGTGACGCTGAGCGTGTCGAGTGTTGCATCGAGTTTGAAATGCTTGGCGCTGACGAGTATCTGGCGTTCAAAAACACCCAGCACATTGCCTTTTTCGTCAGCCTTTACGTATTCAATCATGACGTCGCGGCGCGACTTATACATGTTTTGCGTGATTTTCTCATTGTTGAGATTGATGCGGAAATTCGCGCGCAGTCTGTTGTCATCGCCGACGCGGGTTTTCGCCTCGGCAATGATGTTATAACTACCGAGAATTTCATCGTAAATCACGATGCGCGCGCGGTTGCAAGCGGTGTCAATCCTGCCGACATTGGTCGTTCCGAAGCGGATTTGGTTATCCTCGATTTCGGGATGCCTCAGGCAGGAAAACGCCTGCGCTTTACGGATGCGCACGATATGGGATTTATTCGAACGGATGATGGCGCCGTACTGTGCGGTGTGAAGGAGATTGGTGTTCTTACCTTCACGCACAAGACGGCTGATACCGTCATTTTTTACATAGAATTCGTATTCTCTGCCGTCTGCGAGCTTGTTTACGGGTATCGTTACCGTGCCGCTGTCGACGGGCAGCGTGAAATGGTCGTCCTTGTCCTCGGTGTCGATGCAGAGCATTTCGCCGCTGTCGGCGCTGATGTTCAGCGTGAGGGCGGTCTCATCATACCGAAATTCTCCGAGGAAGGCGTTGACCCTGTCAACATAAATCAGCGGCGTCCTGCACGCGCCGGTGTCGAGGTGGACGATGGTATGATGTCCCAGGGTCGCGAGTTCCTTCGTCCAGTCTACGTGGGCAGCACGCATATTATTCAGCACCGCCGTGCCTTCGCAAAGGCGGTTTTTATATTTCAGCAGGATGATTTTTGCGCGGTTGTCATCGGGGGCAAGACTTTTTGCGTCGATGATAACGTCAAATCCGGTACCGTCGTAGCAGTACTCCGCCGTATCACCCAGCGTTTTGTCGAACTTAACACCCTGCTCGGCAGTGAGAATGGTGTTTTTGGTGTACTCCACTTTGAGCGGTGTCATATCGCCCGTGAATTCATTGAGGAGGAATGCCTCAATTTCCTGCTCGCCCTCGCGGATATTGAGCCGCGGGATATAGAGGAAGGAGGAAAAACGGATGATGCCGTCCTCTGCCGCGATTTCACGGATGAAGGTCCTTGGCTCGCGGACTTTCAGTTCGTTGGTATAATCCGTGGTGGATTTGCCGAAAATCTCCGATGGGATGGACGCATAGAATCTGCCGTCCTCTTCGTGAATGGGGAATTTATCTATCGCATCAAGGCGGTAAATCACCGCACGATAGAGATTGTCGTAATCGTCCTCAATGACGCATTTGTAGAGATACTGCTCGATATAGGAGAGCATTTCGAATGCTTCCTTGCGGATATGCTCCGAGATATAGGCTCGAATCAGCGCCATTCTCTCGCGTGCCTGTTCGCGCGATACGGCGGCGCATTCCTTGACAAATATCAATAAATCAACGCGCAGCGTCTTTAAGTCCTTGGCAACATGGAGTTCCGGCTCTTTGACATTCTCTTCGAAGAATTTGTTGAGGATGTGCAGAATCTTAATCCTGTCCTCAAGGTTTTTCAGTGAGCCGGTATTCTGCGTAATCGAACGGGTTACCTGGTCGCGGAATCGCCATAAGTAGCCGATATTCTGCACGACACTGATGTGGTTTGCCAGGTAGTGCAGCGGTACCGTGACGGGAATGTCCTCGTATAAAATGCGGTTGGGGAACTGAAATTCATACTTGTCCCAGAAATCGCGACGAATCAGTTTATTCCACGAGGTCGTGTCGTAGAGAAGGTCGCTGTTTTCGCGGACATGGGTCACGGGCGCTAAGTTTCTGAAAACGCGCGCATGAATGCCCGATGACCATTCTTTCGCCGAATTAAAACGCTCGACACGGCAGATTGCCATATCGCTGCCGTTTCTCTCGGCAGCGCAGAACATTCTCTCGTAGGCGTCGGGTGTGACAATATCGTCCGAGTCGATGAAACAGATGTATTTGCCGTGCGATTTTTCCACGCCCATATTTCTGCCGTGTCCGAGACCGCCGTTTTCGATATGATAGACGAAGAAATTATCGTGTCGTCTCGCATAACGGTCGGCAATTTCGCCGCTGTCGTCGGTGGAGCCGTCGTCAATCAGGATAACTTCGAGCTTGTCCTTCGTCTGATGGACGAGGGAGTCGAGACAGGCGGGCAGAAATTCAGCTACATTGTAAATCGGAACAATGACGCTGACGTCGTAGGGATGGTTGGTGCTTTGGTTCATATGCAGATTATCCTCTTAGATTTTTATGCAGGTTTCGACAACACGCTTAGATGCGTTGGCATCGTCGAGATAATTAAACTTGGCATGAAACGCCTTGTATTTTTCATCATACTCGGCGCGGATATTTGTAATGTCGCCGATGGCGTCGGAGAGCGCCTGTTCCTCCTTGATAATCGGACCCGGAAGCTCGTCGAGAGAGATATAGAAATCTCTTGTATTATTCTGGTACTCGTCGAGGTCGTACATATAAAAGAGAATCGGTCTCTTGAGATTGGCGTAGTCGAAGAATACGCTCGAGTAGTCGGTGATGAGCATATCCGATACGATATAGAGGTCGTTGACGTTGTTGTAATTCGACACATCAATGGCAAAGTCCATCACACCGCCGAGATTCATCTTGCTGGCAATCAGATAGTGCATACGCATCAGAATGACGTACTCGTCGCCGTAGCGCTCGCGCAGCGCCTTGAGGTCGATGCCGATGTCAAAGGTGTAGCCCACGCCGAGCGTGTGCTGATTATCGCGCCAGGTCGGGGCGTAGAGGATGACCTTCTTGCCCTCGGGGATACCGATGCGCGCGCGAATTGCCTTTATCTTCTCGTCGTCAAAGGTGAAGAGTTCGTCATTTCGCGGATAACCCTTTTCGACCATAATATCCTCTTTGCCGAGGGCTTTGAGGTTAAATGCCGAGGTGAGTTTCTCGGTGCAGAAACGCGAGGGCGAGAGCATATAGGTGTAGCGTGATGCGTCGTGGTTGTACTGACGGCGCACTTCCTTGTTGGAAGAGAGGGCGTTGTCGCCCTTTACCTCGATATCCCAGCCGAGTTTTTTCAGTGGGGTACCGTGCCAGCACTGAATGTAGACCTGCTCGGGCTTTTTAACGATGCAGTCCGGAATACGGGCGTTGGTTACCCAGTATTTCGCGCGGGCATAGAAACGGTAATATTTTTTCGTCTTATACTTGAGCAGGATGGTACGCTTGCCGGCAAAGATTTCTTTAATCGCGGGGTCGTTGATATTACGGAATACCCATACGAATGTGAAATCCTTGTACCGCGGGTCGGAGAGCATATACTCGTAAATCGCCTTGGGCGAGCAGGCATATTTCTTCGCAAAGAATGCTTCGAAGATGACCATCTTGTCGTCGACGGGTATCTTCTTGCTCATCTTTTTATAATATTGATTGAGCCTGTAAGTGCTGTATTTTGCGAGTAATGCTTTTGTCAGATAGTTTTTGCCGAGCAGGCGTCTGATTTTTTTCTTGAATTTTCTCATCTTTTCGCCGGTCCTGAATTATTTTACTGTGATTTTGCACTTGGAGGTAGCGCCGTTTTGGGTAACGGTGATGGTGCAGGTGCCTTTTTTCTTAGCAGTAATTTTGCCGTTCTTCACGGTCGCAATCTTGGTGTTGGAGCTCTTCCAGGTGACCTTCTTATTGCTGTAAGATTTGTAGCTCACCTTGAGGGTCGCTTTCTTGCCCTTTTTGACGGAGAGAGTGCTCTTGTTCAGTACAATTCCTTTGGAGTCGGAGGAAATGCAAATCCGGTTTTTCTTGCCGCAGGAGGTCAGCTTGTTGGTGCCGAAGTTCTTGCAGATGGATTTTTTTGATACCAGGATGCCGTAGTCCTTGCCCTTGGAAATCGTGTTGGATGCCATATTGCCGACGGTCGCGTTTTGGTATACGAGGATACCGTACTTGCCGGCGGTGGCGATTTTATTCGACTTCACGGAGGCGACGTTCGCTTTGTCAAACACGAGGATGCCGTCCGCGGTGCTGTTGTTAATCGTGTTGGATTCAATCGCCTTCGTTACCTTTGAAGACGAGGTGACGGAGATGCCGTTCTTCGACGCGCCGGTAATCTTGTTACTCTTCATCGTTGCCACGCTCGATTTACCCGAGACGGAGATGCCCTGGGTGAACTTGCCCGAAACGGTGTTGGAATTGATATTCGTTACCGTGGAGGCATTGCTGACGGCGATGGCGTTGTCGGGCGCCTTGTTGATGATGTTTCCATTGATGTTTGCCGTCTTGGACGCAAGGATACTAATGCCGTTTTTGGTGGAATACTTGATGGTGTTGTTTTCAATTTTATCCGCGCTGCCGTTATTAATCTGGATACCGTTATAGCCGTTCGTGACATTGTTACCCGATACCGTACATCCGCTTGTCTTGAGCAGGTTAATTGCGGAATAGCCCGACTTGGCGCCGCTGCTTGCTGCCGCATTTACGGTATTGTTTTTAATCGTGCAGTTCTTTGCGTAGCGGGCGCGAATGGCGCATTCGAGCCACGCGGTCTTTTCGTTATTGACCGTGGAAATCTTGTTGCCGGATACGGTAACGCCGCTGATGTAGTAGATGCCATTGGGCGGCAGGGTGGAGCCGTCCTTCGGCTCGTAGCCGCTCTTATTATTCGATGCGGTCAACTCGTCGCCGAATACGCGGATGGCGTATTTCGTCTTGTCCGCCCAGTTTTCGTTCTTGACATTGGCGGTGCTGAGCGTGATGGTATTATTCGATACCGTGGTCTTGGCGTTGATGGTTTTATTCACCGTGAGTGCCTTGCGCTCGGCTGCGCTGTTGGGCAGGTAGAATGAGCCTGCGAAGGCGGCGTTCACTGAGATACCGCAGGTCGCGTTGGTGATGGTGTTATTCTGAACGACAGCGTTGGTGGCGTATTCGAGCTGAATCGCCTTGTCGAGAATATTCGTAAAGGTGTTGTCGATAATTTTGATATTATTGTACGGATGACCGTAAACGGCGTGGTGGTTGCCGACGCCTCTTCTGAGGTCGTGGAAGTTATTGTGGACAATCACGGCGTCCTCGATGGAATAATCGTCTCTTTCGGCGTAGCCCGTAAAGTTCATCTTGTCGCGGTGGATGACGTCGAGCTGGATTGCCTCGAGGCTGGCGCTGGAGCCCGCCTCTGTCGAATCGGCATAACCCGTGAATTCGCAGTCGGCAATCAGCAGATTCTTCACCGCGCCGACCTCGATATGGTGTCCGCCGCAGTTGTTCATTACCTTCGTGCCGATGATGCTGATGTTCTTTGCGTGGCCGAAACGGACGGTGCAGGAAGCGCTGGAATCCACCAGATGCTTGCTCATATCCGTGCCCTTGGGCAGACCGGAGATGGTACCGCCGAGAATCATAATATTCTTGTAGCCGTCGTAGCCGCTGTATGGTCCTTCAATACTGGTGCCGCTCGATACGGTGCAGCCGTCCCCGTAAATGGAAACGCCCTGGCGCAAATCGAGAATCGTGTTATCGTAGAGGTTGAGCGCGTAGGTTTCGCATTCGTAGGAGCCCTTCGGAATCACAACGCGGTAGATATAGTTCTTCGGCGTCGTCGGTTCGGGGTTAACCGGCTCTTCCGGGTCTTCGGAGCCACTCGGGTCTTCAGAGCCACTCGGGTCTTCAGAGCCACTCGGGTCTTCCGAGCCACTTGGGTCTTCCGAGCCGCTTGGGTCTTCCGAGCCGCTTGGGTCCTCCGAGCCGCTTGGGTCTTCCGAGCCGCTTGGGTCTTCCGAGCCACTTGGGTCTTCCGAA
>SVOG01000003.1 GCA_015066525.1 Oscillospiraceae bacterium
AGGGCGTCAGCCCAAACGGACATTTGTGCTTTGTTCTGACAAAAAATCTGCTGATTTTAGGATGCAAAGCAGTTTTGACAAAGTAATTTTAGTTCATAAATGTATTACAAAATTCCCTGCATACTCGCGTATGCAGGGAATTTTTAATGCTTTTAGGGACAAAAGGACAAAGTCAAAACCTATCCTTCGTTACCGCACCTCGCCTAATCCTGAAAACCGTGTTTTTATACACGGTTTTTCCTTTTTATATTGACTTGCATTTCCCATAAAAGTATAATGGATTTATGAAAGTTTGAGGAGTGATATTTATGGCTGATATTAAGTCCAAGGTTGTCAGCACAGTCAGAGATGTCAAGAGTTACTGGAAAGTGCCTCCCAAGGGCAAATATATGACCTTCAAGGAAGTCGGCGCCTACGCATTCGGCGGTATCGGCGCTTATTTCATTATCCAGCTCGGCTCGACCCTGATTGTCAGCACGACTAACATTATCGTCAGCAACGCCATCGGCGTCGGACCGCGACATACCTACATTATCTATCTGATTGCCACCCTGCTCAATATCCCGCTGACGGGCGTCAGGGCGAATATGGTCGATAATACCCGCGGCAAGGGCGGTAAATACCGTCCGTACCTGCTCTCGATGGGTATCCCGACAGCCATTATCGCGCTGATATACGTCTGGTTCCCGTATGCCCGGATGTATACGATGTTTCCCGGGGAAACCTTCGGTTACGAAAACGGCTATCTGATTAAACTTGCGGTCGTCTTTGTCTGTAACCTCGGGCTGCATTTCTTTTTCTTCTTTTTCCAGGATGCTTACACGAACCTCATTCACGTGCTTTCCCCGAATACACAGGAGAGAACGGACGTACTCGCCATTAAATCGGTCGTTTACTCGTTCGCTCCGTCAATTATGAATATCATCAATCCCGTTGTGGCGCAATACTTTGCCAATAATGACCAGACGAATCTGATTGTTTACCGCATTACATACCCCATCTATGCAGTGGTCGGCATCCTTCTAACCATCGTGGTATGGGCGAATACGCAGGAAAAAATCGTCCAGGCTAAGACGCATACCATTCAGATTCGCTTTATGGATGCGCTGCGCGAGGTTGCGAAGAATAAGTATTTCTGGATTATCGCGCTTGCCGGCTGGCTTGGATTTCTGGAGCTGGCGTACCAGAATATCCTGCTTTATAATCAGAGTTACGGCCATACCGCGAGCGGTAATCAGTACGCGCTCGCTTGGACCGTTATCGGCAACGCGTCCCTCTGGGGTATGCTCTTTGCGCCGTTTTTCGTCAAACGATTCGGAAAGAAAGCAGTACTCATCACTGTCAATCTGATGAATGTTGTCTGCATTCTTCTGATGCTTATCAATGTCCGCAGTTTCTGGTGGCTCGTGTTCTGTATCTGGCTGAACTACCTGTTCAGTTCTGTCGAGCAGATTACCACCCCCGCGATTCAGGCGGATATCCGCGACTATCAGCAGTACCGTTCGGGTGAGCGAATTGACGGTATGTTCGCAGCTGTTGCGACCATTGGTAATACGGTCACCCTTGCCACCTCCGCCGTGCTTCCTGCAGTACAGGAGAAATTCGGCATCTTTGAGGGTAACGGCTATGAGAAGCCCTTTGACATTCTCGACATCACGAACGGGCAGGACGGACTCCTTTATAGATTCCTTCCCGCGCTCATTCTGATGGCAGCGGCTGGTGCGTTTCTTAACGTCGTACCGTATTTCTTCTACGATTTCACCGAGAAGAAGCAGAAGAGCGTCATCCGCGTGCTCAAAGTGCGCTCCCTCTTTGAGGACTACTCGAATAACGCGCTTGATAACGAGCAGATTGTGGAAGCTATTGAGCTTGTGGACAACGCCCGCAAAATGGCGGCAGAGCAGCCGAAGAGTACCGCTAAGACCTATCGCGAATTGAAAGGCGCCGCCAGAAAATCCGCCAAGAACGCGTATAAAGAGGCACTCAGCTTCAACGAAGAAATCGAGATTGCGCAGTTCGTCTGCGACGAACTCGATAAGTTTGATTCTGCGCTCGGCAGGCATAAACTCGAGGTTTATTCCGAGATTCACAGTCGCGGCTTCGACTTTATCAAGGCGATTGATTTCGCTGCGGTTGCCGCTGAGATGAGGGAAGCGAAGGCGCTGCCTAAGACGACCCGCGAAGAAAAGGAATTTCGCAAGTTCCGCATTCAGATTTGCAAGGATAAGCGCGCTGCCAAGAGAGCGTATGACAAGTTCTACGGCACTGTAAACGAGTTTAAGTCGCCCGATATGGACGCCCTCATCGCCCTCTTTGACAAAGAGGACGAACTCGACAAGGAAATCTTCGACCTTGCGAAAAATCAGAATGATAAGGCGGGCGCAAAGGCGCTCTCCGCCGAGAAGAAGGACGTGCAGAAGAAGGCGAAAGCGCTGATGGATGAGTTCGCACGCTTTAACCGTGCGGCAAAGCCGTATAACGACGCGGAGAAATTCCTGAAGCAGTACGAGAATTACAGCCATTTCGACGAAATTGAGGCGCTTTACGAGAACGCCAAGGCCGAAACGATTGCGGCAGAAAATACAGCAGAAACCACGGAGCAAATACCCAATGAATAATATCCATAAATGTCATAGCATTATAAACGACCTCGGCGCCGACGCGCTTGTGCTCTGCGACGAGGCAAATATGCACTATCTCTGCGGCTTTTCACCGAGCGAGGGAATGGTGCTGATTACGCAGGACTGCGCGTACCACCTCGTGGATTCGCGCTATACCGAAACTGCCGAGAATAACGCCAAGGAAACCGGACTGACCGTTATCGAGGTCAACGCCGCCTTTGAAAAGGAAATTGCGGCGCTTGCGGCAAAACATGGCGTGAAGATCATCGTCTTTGAGAATGAGACCATCTCCTACAAGCGCTTTAACGCCCTCAAGGCGGAGCTCTCCTCCTGTGAGTTTCTCCCGCTTGACAACCGTCTGATGCTCGAGCGCGGACGCAAGGAGCCGGAGGAAATCGTCCTGATGAAAAAGGCGAATGCGATTGCCGAGAAATCCTTTTTGGAACTCCTAAATTATGTGGAGGAGGGCAAAACCGAGAAGGAACTCGCCGCACAGTTTGACTACCTGATGGCGAAGAACGGCTCCTTCGGCCTCTCTTTTGACACGATTCTCCTGACGGGCGCGCATACCTCGATGCCGCATGGCGTACCGGGGGATAAGGTGCTGAAAAAAGGCGATTTTGTCCTCTTTGATTTCGGCGCTACATACAAGGGCTATCATTCCGATATGACCCGCACCGTCGCACTCGGCAGCGCTACCGACGAAATGCGCGAGATGTACGACCTTGTGCTGAAGTCCCAGCTTGCGGGCATCAAAGCGCTGAACGCAGGCGAGAAATGCGCCGATGTCTACAAGGCGGCGTACGACGTTCTTGACGAGAAGAATATGGCGCAGTATTTCCGCCACGGCCTCGGCCACGGCGTCGGACTCGAAATCCACGAGGGCTTCAACGCTTCTCCGCGCAGCACCGATACCTATGAGGTCGGCAATGTCACCTCGGTTGAGCCGGGTATTTACCTTCCCGATAAATTCGGTATTCGTATCGAGGACGTCTGCTATCTCTCGCCCCGCGGCAGAGAAAATCTCAGTACTGTTACAAAAGAGTTAATAATTCTCTGATTCGTTGACATTCCGCTTTGATTATGTTTATATTAAGGAAACAATAAAAGATTGAGGTAACGCTTATGCAAAAGTATCTAATTAACCCCAACCAAAAAATTGCAACCATCAATAAGGATATCTACGGCCATTTCAGCGAGCACCTTGGCAGATGTATCTACGACGGTATCTTTGTCGGCAAGGACTCCAAAATTCCGAATGTCAACGGAATGCGTTGCGATGTTGTCGCCGCGCTGAAGGAAATGGGACTTCCCGTTTTGCGCTGGCCGGGCGGCTGCTTTGCCGATGAGTACCACTGGAAGGACGGCATCGGCGATTTGAAAGATAGAAAAAAGATGATTAATACCCACTGGGGCGGCGTTGTCGAGGATAATTCCTTCGGCACGCACGAATATTTCGAACTCTGCCGCCAGCTCGGCTGCGATACCTATGTCAACGGTAATGTCGGCTCGGGCACTGTGCAGGAGATGAACGAGTGGGTCGAGTATATGACCTTTGACGGCGTATCACCGATGTCCAAACTCCGCGCAGAAAACGGCGACAAAGAGCCGTTCGACTTGAAGTATTTCGGTGTCGGCAACGAGTCGTGGGGCTGCGGCGGTAATATGGACCCCGAGTACTACGGCTGCCTTTTTAAGAGGTATAATACATACTGCCGCGATTATGTGGCGGGCAAACATGTGCTTCGCATCGCCTGCGGACCGAATGTGGACGATTACCACTGGACGAAAGAGGTAATGGATAAGGTGAAGCACCATGCCGACGGCATTTCGCTTCACTATTACACCGTCCCGACCGGCCACTGGCACCATAAAGGCTCCGCGACGGATTTCGACAGAAAGCTTTACGATTCCACGATTTATAAGGCTTACCGTATGGAGGAACTTGTGACGAATCACCTGGCAATGATGGATAGCGTGAAACCGCACAGCAGGGTGAAACTCATCGTTGACGAGTGGGGCACCTGGTACGACGTGGAGCCGGGCACCAATCCCGGATTCCTCTATCAGCAGAACACGATGCGCGACGCGATTGTAGCAGGTCTGACCCTCAATATCTTTAATAAGCACGCCGACAGAATTATGATGGCAAATATTGCCCAGACGGTCAATGTGCTCCAGGCAGTGCTCCTCACCGAGGGCGACAAGATGGTGAAAACGCCGACATATTACGTATTCAAGATGTATAAAGAGCATCAGCAGAATACCCTCATCGGCTCCTATATCACGACGAATTCGCTGCATTCCGAGAATGATAACGGCGATTTTCCGCAGCTGACCGAGTCTGCTTCCATCGACGAAAACGGCGTTATCTATTCCACGATTACCAACAACTCCGCAACCAAGGCGGAAAAGATTAAGTGCCAGATTGCAGATACGAAGGTAACCTCCATCGAGGCGGAAATCCTCACCGGCGAGTGCCACGCGCACAACACCTTTGATAACGGCGACGCGGTACAAACAGTCGAGTTTACGGATTTCAGACAGTTGAAGGACGGCTTTACCGCCACGATTCCCGCCTGCTCGGTTGTGAAATTCATCATCAATCCGTAATGCAGCAGTGTAAGAAATGCCTGCTTCTTGAAGCAGGCGAGCGTGTGACCTATGACGAGATTATGCGCTACGTTGCGACACTCGATAAGCGGGACCTTGTACCCGACGAAGTTTATTTGTCGAGACTCGGTATCTGTCAATCCTGCGACAATCTTCTGTCGGGGATGTGCCGGAAATGCGGCTGCTATGTCGAGGTGCGCGCACGGCTGAGGGACGGGGAATGTCCCGATTATGACAATAAAAGGTGGTAGGAATGGATTCGTTTAAGTTTTATCTGATTGCTGACCCCCATTTTTATAAGAACTCGCTCGGCGCTTCGGGAGAGGAATACGACGCGTTTATGCGCTATGAGCAGAAATGTTATGCTGAAACCGAGAGTATTAATAACGCCGTCTTTGACTGGCTCGGCGATGCCGACGAGGCGGACACCCTCCTGATAGCGGGCGACCTGACCTTTAACGGCGAAAAGGAGAGCCACAAAGGGTTTATTCAACTTCTGCGCAATCTCAGGGCTAAGGGCAAGAAAATCTATATCATCACGGCGGACCACGACTGCAAGGAGCATCCCTTTGCCTTCGGTGAAAACGGCAGATATGAGCCGGAGCCGACGCGGTATGAGGAACTCTATGACCTCTATTATGAGTTCGGTTTTTCCGACGCGATTGCGGTGGACAGGGAGCACATGTCCTATGTCGCGCAACTTGCCGACGGCGTACGACTGCTCGCGCTGTGTAATGACGGCGATGTGAATCATTCGCACCGCTTTGACGAGCAGCATATCGCCTGGATTAAAGAGCAGACGAAGAAGGCGCGCGAGGACGGACAAATGATGTTTGCGATGAATCATTATCCGCTCCTGCCCGGACAGCCGATTCTCTCCGTCGTCAGCGGTACGTATCAGAAGGATGCGGAAGCAGTAACTCGTTTACTTGCGGACGAGGGCGTGCACCTTGTCTTTACCGGTCATATGCATAACCAGAGTATTAACCTGCGTACCCTTGAAAACGGCAACAAGATTTACGATGTCTGCACGGGTTCCATTATTGCCGACCCGTCCGTCATCCGTCTTGTTGAAATTGAGAGCGAGAGCACGGTACATATTCAGTCCATCCCGACGCCTGACTTTGAATGGGACACGAAGGGAAAGACCTGTAAGCAGTATCTCTCCGACTTGTTTGACAATATGCTGCTGAATATGTTTGCCGACTTGCGGGATAATCCGTATAACCCGCTACGCAAACTCGGACTCGGCGATAAGAAAAAACTCTTTCCTATTGTTAGCCTTGTGTTCAGACGGCTGAATAAAATCACGGTCGGCGGCTTCTGCCATCTGATTTGCATTAAATGCCCGCCCGAGGTAAAGAAGATGCCCCTCAAGATGTATGCCGCAGAGCTCGTGCGCGGTATGTTTGAGGGCAATCAGACCTTTAAGCGGGGAACACCGAAGGGCGACGTGTTTATCGCGTTTCTCGACCGTGTGAGACCCATTTTGCGCAGAATTAATGCGACGACCTTCGACGGGCAGAGGGCGGATTTGTACGACCTTCTCCTCAACAGTGCGGGTAATTACGGTACGGATGATTACAACGCGACGCTGCACCTGATTTGATGTATAAAAAGTATCAAAACCGTTCATACTGATGGTATGGACGGTTTTTTTGATTTTGTAAAGAGAATTAAGATTTTTGCAGCCTATCCTGCCGTGTTTGCAGCGGCGGGAATGTTTGGCGTGCACCTGCTCTCCCTATTTCATTTCGTTGAGGGGGATGTGTTTGACTTCGCCGGAATGCTGTTTGGCACGCTGTTTTGCGCCTTTGCCATCTACGAATCCTGCAGGAGTATGAAGAAGGCGGCAGCGGCGGTCAGCGTACTGCTCATATCGGACGCGGTTTTTTGTGCGTCGGTCGGCACGCATTTCAGTTTTGTGTTCTGCATTTTACTGACGTTGCTGTTTTGGCTCGTTTTCAGCAATGCGGACTTGCTGCTTGGATTCTTCATATCCCTTCTTTCGGGCGTGCTGCTATCCGTCGCGCTTGTTTTAATGAACGACAGTTATACGGAATTGCTGCGCTCATTTGCCTCGGCGATAAAGGGCAGGGGAGCCACGTTTGGTGTGCTCAGTAATGTGATGAATCTTGTTTTCGGCAGCGGTTTTGACGCGCTGTTTTACCATAAGGCGTATGCTGCCACGACACTGATTGACGGCAGAATTGTTACCGGTGCGGTTGATATTTTTTCTGCCTCCGATTCCCCGATGAAATCCGCCGCTGAATTCCTCGGAGGAAAATATTTTGCGAGCATTTTTATTCCGCTCGGCGTGTTTGGGGCACTGTATCGTCGTCTGAATAAGGAAATTCTCTTTGCGTTTCTATTCACCCTGGCGCTGTCCGTTATCTTTGGCGACGGCAGGCTGTTTTACCTCCTCCTTCTGACTGTCAGTCCGCTCCTTTATCTCGGCTCGCTGATACTGATACTCATTTCCTATACCGTTTGTGCCTTTATTGATATGCGTATCGGTTTTGCCGACGGCGGCACGATTATCGAGCTGTTTCGCTTTATGGATAAGCCCGTGTATTTTGTGTTTACGGGCATCTTAGTGACGGTGCTGTCCTATTTCTTTACGCGGCTGATAGCCGCTAAGTTTCACTTGCTTTCGTCAAATGAATTGCCGCGCAGTGTACGGCGACTTGTCGCTTCGCTCGGCGGACGGCGCAATATTCTGAAACTTGAAAACGGCTGCGTGATTGTAGCAAATCCCAATTTAATTGACATTCTCTCCGTCGACTGTGAAATCCACGAAAACCGCATTACGCTTCTTCCCGATGATTTTAAGCGCCTATCCGCTACGCCTTTACTCAGCGAGTAGGGGCGCTTTTTTGTATATTTTGTAAAAATATTCATTTTTAATTTGACTTTAATTAATAAAAGTATTATGATAAAAATTGTGCGACAAATACACGCTTGTTGTATAAATATCAGCTTTACGCATAAGGGAGTGATAGATTGGCGATATCCACCTTCAAACGGTATGAAAGAAAGTATATGATTACTGCCGAAAAGCTCGAAAGGATTATGCCGACGCTTCTGGAGCATATGGAGCTTGACCCGTTTTGTATCGGCGGTAAAGAGTATCGGATTTACAGCATCTATTACGACACGCCGAACCACGACGTCATTCGTCAGAACTCGTCGAAACCGGTTTATAAGGAGAAGATGCGTATCCGCTCCTATTATGACCGTAAGGACCCCGACGACAAGGTCTTTATGGAAATCAAGAAAAAGAGCGAGGGCGTCGGCAATAAGCGGCGCATTAAACTCCGGATTCGCGAGATTGAGCCTTTTGTGAACGAGGGTATTCTTCCGGAAACAAAAGATTATCTCTCGACGCAGGTGGCAAAGGAACTGCAGTATTTTCTGAGGATGAACAAAGTGCAGCCCGCTCTCTATGTGCAGTATGACCGCCTCGCGCTCTTTGGCAAAGAGGATAAGAATTTTCGTATGACCTTCGACCGCAACTTACGCACGCGGCGCAGTCACTTTATCCTCGGCGAGAGTGAGGAGGACGAATTCCTGCTCCCCGAGAATACCTATATTATGGAAATTAAGATTCTCGGCGCCATGCCGCTGTGGCTCACGAAACTGCTCAGCGAAAACGAACTTTTCAGCCACGGCTTTTCAAAATACGGCGCGCGCTTTAAGAACGAAGCGGCTGAGCATAAGCTGATTTATCATCTCGAGGATGAATTCGGCAACGAAGTAGACTTTGATTATTTTGATAAAGATAAGGAGAACTAATTATGTCAGATTTCTTGTACAACCTCACAAGCGGCGATTACGCCCGTCAAGTTACATTGCAGAGCACCCTACTAGTGCTCGGTTCGGCGCTTGCAATAGGACTTGCAATCAGCCTCGTTTACCTCTTTACCCACAGAAAAGAAGGATATTCCCAGGCATTCTGCGAGACACTGATTCTTCTCGCACCCATCGTTGGCATGGTAATCTATGTGATCGGCAATAATATCGCAACGGCGTTTTCACTTGCCGGTGCGTTTGCACTTGTCAGATTCCGTTCGGCGCCCGGCGACCCGAAGGATATCGCTTTCGTGTTCCTCAGCGTTACTATGGGACTTACCTGCGGTATGGGCTACTGGATCTGGGCTGCGCTCGCTTGCATTGTTATGTGCGCTGCAATCCTTATCCTTTACTTCACTAATTACGCAGGCAAGAAGGGCAATTTCTACGACCTTAAAATCACCGTTCCCGAGACGCTGAACTATGTTGGCGCATTCGATGATACGCTTCAAAAATACACTTCTTACTACAAGATGAAGAGAGTGAAGAGTGTAGACTTCGGCGCACTCTTTGAGATTACATACACCATCAACCTGAAAGATAATGCCCGGATGCGTGAATTCCTCGATGAGGTCAGAACGCTCAACGGCAATCTTAAAATCGTACTGGCAGAGTCCGAATCTGCAGTCAAAAGCTTCCATTTTCAATAAAACAGGACAATTTTATGAAAAAATCTAAACTGACAGGTATCATTGCCTTTTTACTTTGCCTCGTTTTTCTGCTTGGCGCTTGTGCCAAACCAACGCAGCAGACCGCCGTTACTGCGCCCTCCGATGAGGCAGCGGCGCAGGTTGTTGAATCGACGACGGTAAAGAGCGTCGAAGCGAGCGAAATATCGCTTTACGAGGTGAAGGACGGCGACTATACCATCAAGATTTCACCGATTTATCAAAAGGACGGCAAGACCGTTGCGGCTGCCTATATTCTCTCCGTGAAGGACAAAGATAATAAAGAAGTGAAGGCGGCGGATTTTCCCGCCCTTCTCAGCGTGGTGCAGGCGACCAGCACGAAGAATGCCATCACCCTGACCAAGGATAAGAATAAGCAGTATATCATCATTAAATCCTATGCGGACGAGAAGGGGAATCTTCTGATTTTGCAGGATGCAGCCGACGTCAATAAAAACGGCAAGACCGACGAGTTCCTGCAGCTCACCAAGGTGACGAACGATAAGGGCTCGACCCATTATCTTCTGACTGACACGGTCATTAAACTCGTGACCGAGAAGAATACCGTCTATGCCATCATCGGCGGTAAGAAGATTAAGGTCGACGTCGTCAACTCTAAGAACACCAAGGTAAAGGCGAAGATTGAAAGCGAGTCGAAGGAAAAGAAAAAGACCGCTTCCACGACGAAGAAAACAAGTGCCGCAACGACAAAGAAAACTGAAACGCCCGCGGAAAAAACCGATACCTACGGCAGAATCGTCCTCCTCAAGGACGGTATGGCAAAGAGTGACCTCGACGGCGTCACCCTCGCACAGAATGAAGTGCTGATTCACAAGGGAGGGGATTATCTCATCACCTCCGACACTTCGGTATGGCACGGCGTGATTAAAATTCAGCTGAATAATACCGAAGAAGCGGACGTCCGATTTGAGAATGTCGATATTGCGTACAATAAGAGTAATATTATCCAGATACTTGACTCCTCCGATTCCTCAAAACGTGATTTCATCGAGACCGAGGCAAATGAAGAGAGTATCGACTACGACGACCTCAACGATGCGATGGATGAGCTCTCCGATGTGAAATCGGCACCGAATGTCAGCCTGACCTTTCCGACGGGAACGGCGAGCAGCTTTGAGTGCTCTTCCAATATCAAGACGGGCGTTATCTATAACGAGTCAAAACTCGAGATTAAGGGCAACGGCAAAGTCAGCATCAGCGCGACTGCCAATGCGAACAATGTTAT
>SVOG01000004.1 GCA_015066525.1 Oscillospiraceae bacterium
CGTCGCCCCCTACAATTCATTGTTGGTGCGTGGTTGTAGGGGCGATTCACGAATCGCCCGTGGAGCGGCGCCCCCGACGCGCACCGCCCTGCGAGGATAAAAACACCTTGAAATATTAATAATATATTGTATAATTTAGTTATAACGACTACGAAAGGAGGGAATACCTTGACCGAAAAAGAACTGCGGAAAAAGGCGATGGCACTGCCGCTGAATCCCGGCGTGTATATTATGAAAAATAAGGATAAGAAGATTATCTATATCGGCAAGGCGAAGGCGCTCAAAAACCGCGTTTCCTCCTATTTCGGCAGCCACTCGAATCATTCGCTGAAGGTCATCCGCATGGTCGAGAATGTCGACGATTTCGACTATATCCTGTGCGACACCGAATTTGAGGCGCTCGTGCTCGAATGCTCGCTGATTAAGCAGCATATGCCGAAATACAATATCCTTCTTAAGGACGACAAGGGATATAATTATATCAAGGTTACGAAGGAGGAGTTCCCCCGCATCCGCGAATGCTACCGTATGGACGATGAAAACGCCGAGTATATCGGTCCGTTCATCTCGAATTTCTCGGTGAAAAAAGCGGTCGAAGAAACGCTCAAAATCTATAAACTCCCCACCTGCAACAAACAGTTTCCGCGCGACTGGGGCAAGTCCCGTCCGTGTCTGAACGGCTTTATGGGGCTGTGTTGCGCGCCGTGCAATGCCCGCATTTCGAAAGAGGAGTACCGCCAGAACATCGACGACGCGATAGCGTTTCTCAAGGGCGGTAGCGCCAAGGCTGTGCGGGATATGACGGCAAAAATGCAGGAATATTCCGAGAATCTTGAATTTGAAAAAGCGGCAAAACTCCGCGACCGCATCAAGGCGATTAAGAATCTTGACGAGAAGCAGAAAGTCGTGTCCATCAACGTGCCCGAGGAGGATGTCTTTGCCCTGGTAAACGCCGCGAAGAAGGCGTGCTTTGAAGTGCTGCGTTTTCGCAACGGCAGACTGTACGACACGGAGCACTGGCTGATTGACAGTGTGGACAACCCCGCCGAGGCGCGCTTTGAACTCATCGAGCGCTATTACTCGATGCGCGAATATATCCCGTCGCGTATTGCCGTTGACGGCGAGATTGAGGGCGAGGAGCTGCTGCATCAGCATCTTGAGAGCATCCGCGAAAAGCGGCTTGAAATCATCCACCCGCAGAAGGGCGAACACCTCGCTATCGTCAACCTTTGTATCAAGAATGCCAACGAGCATCTTGCCCAGAATCAGGGCAGACTCGGCAAGGAAATGGCAGCGCTCGAGGAGCTTGCCGAACTCCTCGGACTCCCGAAACCGCCCGAGTATATCGAGAGTTACGATATTTCGCATACCTTTGGCGCGGACAATGTGGCGGGTATGGTCGTGTTCCATAACGGCAGACCGATGAAGAACGCGTACAAGCGCTTTGCCATCAAGGGTTTTGACGGACAGAACGACGTCGGCTCGATGAACGAAGTCCTCGAGCGCCGTTTTCGTCATTACTACGAGGACGAGGAGGGCAGCACCTTTAAGATAAAACCCGACCTCATCCTGCTCGACGGCGGTCAGCCGCAGGTCAATGCCGTGCTGCGCGTGATTGCCGCAATGGGGCTCGATGTCCCCGTGTTCGGTATGGTGAAGGATAATAAGCACCGCACCCGCGCGATTGCCTTCGGCGGCGGTGAAATCCAAATCAGTTCCCACCGCAGCGCGTTCACCCTCGTGTCGAATATTCAGGAGGAGGTGCACCGCTTTGCGATTACCTATCACCGCAAGAAGCACCAAAAGTCCTCGTTCTCGTCGGGACTGATGAAGATTGACGGCATCGGCGAGAAGAAGGCAAAGGCACTCTTAAAACAGTTCAAAACCATTGCCAATATCAGGGCGGCGACCGAGGATGAATTGTGTACCGTCCCGGGTATTTCACGACAGAATGCACAAGATATTGCAAAATATTATCAAAATTATTAAAATTCACTAAATACCTTGACTAAGCAGGGCTATAAAGTTATAATATTTAGTGATTTAGTATGTAAAAGGACAAGCAGTTATGAGAGTGATTACGGGCACTGCCCGCGGCAGAAAATTGGAAACTCTCGCCGGCGAGGAGGTCACCCGACCAACTTCGCAGGCGGTGAAGGAAGCGCTGTTCAGTTCGATTCAGTTTGAACTTGAGGGCGCGCGGGTTCTCGATTTATTTGCCGGCTGCGGTCAGCTCGGTATCGAGGCGCTCAGCAGGGGCGCTGCGGTCTGCACCTTTGTGGAGAATAACCGGGCGGCATACAAAATCACCGAGGAGAATATTGCCCACTGCGGCTTTGCCGACAGGGCGAACCTCGTACTCGCAGACGCCGGGGCGTTCCTCCTGCGCGGGGGCAGCTTCGATATCGCGTTTCTCGACCCGCCTTACAAGGAAGGACTGTATGAAAACTGTCTGACCCTTCTGGCGAAGAAGATGAGCGACGACGGCGTGATGATTTGCGAGAGCAGGGCGGACGAGCCCCTTCCCGATGCGGTCGGCGATTTTGCCAAAACGCGCGAGAAGAAGTACGGCAAGTCCAAACTGACTTATTACAGAAAGGGATGAGTGTGTGAAGAAAGCAATTTGTCCCGGTAGCTTCGACCCCGTGACGCTCGGGCATCTCGACATTATTGAGCGCGCGGCAGAAGTATTTGACGAGGTAACCGTCCTCGTGATGAGCAACAGCAGTAAAAAGAAATCACTTTTCACCGTCGAGGAGAGGATGGAACTCATCCGTCGCTCGCTGCAACTCGATAATGTGAAGATTGATACTTACGACGGACTGTTAGTCGACTACGCCAGGCAAAACGGCGCGGTCGCTATCGTGAAGGGACTCAGAGCCGTGTCGGATTTCGAGTACGAATTCCAGCAGGCGCTCACCAATAAATCCCTTTATCCCGACGCCGAGACGGTGTTCCTCACCGCAAGGGGAGAGAATATGTTTCTCTCTTCCAGTATGGTGAAGGAGGTCTGCTCCCTCGGCGGCGACATCAGACCGTTTGTACCCGAATGCATATCCGATGATATTTATAACAGATGTAAAGGAGACCACTGATTATGACCAACACTGATATTTTACTGGAAGACCTTGAAGATGTACTCGATGACGCTACTTCCATTCCGCTTAGTAAGAAATGCGCAGTAGATGTCGATAAGATTAAGACCATTATCGAGGACATCCGCCTCAATACGCCCCAGGAGACCAAGCAGGCTAAGGCTATCGTTGATTCGAGAAATACCATTCTTGAGGACGCGAAGAAAGAGGCTGCCGAGATTATCAAGAAGGCGCAGGCTGAGGCGCGCGACCTCGTAGCACGCGATGAGATTACCAAGACCGCTCAGGCTGAGGCGACTGAAATCATCGCCAAGGCAAACGAGCAGGGCAAGGCAATGGTACAGGAGGCTCAGAATCAGGCTTCGGAGATTCTCGGTAACGCGACTACCCAGGCAAACGAGATGGTAACATCTGCCCAGAATAAGTCGAGAGAGATGCTCTCCGCAGTCAATAACTATGCGGACGACACCCTTCTTTCCATCGACGACGCACTTTATAAGTCCCTCCAGGATGTACGCCGCATCCGCCAGGGTATCTCAAACGCACAGAATAAAGCATAAAAGAGCCGCAAGGCTCTTTTTTGTTTGGTTACGCGGCGCAATCGGTTACTCGCTTTGCTCGGACAATTAACGGAATGTCGAGGTCGCCATTCCCTACAGAACCACGCACCAACGAGCAACCGTAGGGAGCGGCGACCTCGACGCTCCAAATAATCACCAACCCTTGCGCGCACCGCCCTGCGAGAGAGCGGGTAGTAAGAGTAGCAAGATAAAAATGGTGTTTTTCTATATATTTTCTTTTTAAGAAATTACTATATTTGTTCTGCTAGTCCTGCAATTAATCACGATTTGAATAACCAATTATACACATTGATTGAACGCCGTTAACTTGTTTACGCTTTATCTCCCCATACCGTTTGAGGCGTTCGCTGAATTTGTTTTGCGAAAGCGGCTGCATGCCGCCGCCGAGGCACCACGCGCGGTATTCCTTGTATACGATGGATGTGGGGGTTGCTGCGCCTGCTTCACGCACCAGGCGCTCGTCAATAAATTGCTTTATTTTGTCGCTTGCCGCCTCATAGTCCGAGGTGGCTTTTTTCACGCTTGCAGGCGGATTCAGCCCCTCGCCGACATAGCGGAAATATCCCTCCACCAGCCACATACCAATCGCGTTTTTGACCTGCTCGCCGGCAAAGTATTCCTTCAGGTGCCTGTCCTGTTCCTGCGCCTCAAAATGACGCTCAAAGGGGATGATATGCACGCGGTTGGAGGCAAAGAGCGTGGTGTCGTTAATCACCGGCAGGTGATTGGTGTTGAGATAAAGTTTGAACTGCGGCTTGAAGTCAAAGCTGTTTTCGTGCAAAAAGCGTGCGTTCAGGGTATCGCTGCCCGTCAGCGTTTTGACCTTGGCGGCGTTGAGCACCAGGTTTTGCGGCGGCTCGGCAATATTCACCAGGCGCGCGCCCCTGAGCCGTGCAATTTCCTCGCTCGGCGCGCCGGCATTTCCCTGCCGCAACGCCACGGTTTCCGGGTTGGAGGCGCAGGCATAGGTGCCGAGCACGCCCAGTACGCTCTCCATCAGCGTGCTCTTGCCGTTGCGTGTGGTGGCGCCGTAGAGAATAAAGAGGCATTCCTCGCTGTTGGCACCGCAGAGCGCGTAGCCCAGCGCCTTTTGCAGGTAAAGGGCGCGCTCCTTGTCGCCGCTGGTGATTTCGTCAATAAACCGGGTAAAACGCTCGTCCGTGGCGCCGTTGATGTATTCGCAGTCGGTACGCCGCGTTAAAAAGTCCAACGGGTAATGCTCGCTGAAAGTGCCGGATGTGAGGTCAAGCGTGCCGTTTTTGAAATTGAGCAGATAAGGATACGCGTCAAACTCTCTGATGGACACGGGGTTGACCGACGCCGCATCGCGGATAACGGTTTCGCGCACCTTGCGCTTGTGCCATTTGAGCGCGCGGCGATAGCGGGCGTAGTCCTTTTCGTCGGTGCAGACCTCGTGGGCGTAGTCCACCACGCAGTAGGCAAGCTGCTTGCACAGCTCCATCACCTTGAGCGCGCCCACATCGGGCTGCCAGTAGCCGTCCTCATACACAAACCAGCACTTGCGCTCGGGTACATAGCGTGCGTGGTACAAAAAGACGGAAGCAAACAGCTTGCCGTTGCGGCTCTCGTTTTCCGGACCGAGAATGTCCGATTTTTCGCATGCTATTTTAATGAGTTCAATAATTCTTTCGTTCGTCACAATAATCCTCCGTTCCGGAGGGGGAATCACTCATAAACAAACCCCTCCACTATTAGAGTGGTTTTGGCGGTTTTTATTCACGTTTAATGCATAATCGGACACCCAAAACGCAAAAAATATTTTTTTTGAGCAAATTATTCAGGTTTGATGCATAATGTTGACCTTTTTTGACCATTGAAATAGTCGTATAAGCGAGCAATTGTAGGGAACGGCGTCCCGACGTCCCACGGGCGATTCGTGAATCGCCCCTACAACCACGAACGAGCAATTGTAGGGAGCGGCGACCTCGACGCTCCGCAATACAATGAGTGTGAGCGTAGCTCACCCATCCCTTGAGCCTTGAGCCTTGAGCCTAA
>SVOG01000039.1 GCA_015066525.1 Oscillospiraceae bacterium
GAAGTATTCGAGAAACGCACAGACGAAGAATACCGCCAGCACGGAGCCAATCAGATGCAGAATAAAGTACGGCTTGTCAAACACATTCAGCGGTTGCACAACCTTTTGCCAAAGAACGTCCCGCACATACTCATTCTCATGAATCAGATACACGCCGAGTGTCAGCGAGGACAGGAAGGTGATAAATGTTCCGATGCGCTCGTGCTTTATCTTCATATTCTTAAACGCCGCAAAGAGCAGCAACGAGGACAGGAGCGTCAGTATAAAACAGTATCTTCGAACAGTGAATATACCGAACGCCGAAACTTTCTTTGATATCAATAAAACGAGTATTTCAATGACATATAATATCAGTGTCAACAGTAAATAGTAGCCAAAATACGATTTGGGCTCTCTCTTAAACAAGTCCGCTCGGCGTATGTACGCTGCAACAAAAAACAGTGTGCAAAACCATACAAAATGATACCCGGAATCAATATTTGTCCACTGCCACGGACTGATAGAAAACATCACAATCAGTGCAATGACTAATTTTTTCAACTGATTCGTGGTGAGTTTCTGGTTCATCCATATCAAAAGCGGTGATAAAAGATAAAATGCAAAATAAGCGCTCATATACCAATAACTCTGTGCATTTATCGGGAGGAACACGCCATCTAATGCACCCAATGAAAACTTGCCGTTTTTGGTAATCAAGGCAATAATAAAAAATATCACCGTAAAAGAAATAATTTGCAACCAAAGATAGATGAGTTTACTAAAGCGGAAATGATTTTTTGCCATCAGATAGCCGCTGCACAGAATAAAGCAGTTCACACCCACTATACATAGCTGTTCCATAAACTGAGCAATATAAAAATTACCGTCACTGAAAGTTGCTTTTTGAAGGATTCCTCCATAACTCAAATAGTGCAAACAGACTATCATTATCATCGAGATGACCTTGAGCAGGTCAAGATTTGTCAGTCTTTTCTTTGTCTTTTTCATATTAATCATCATCGTCCGAAGAGAGTTTCAGCACGGCGAGGAACGCCTCCTGCGGCACTTCGACCGAGCCGAACTGGCGCATACGCTTCTTGCCCTCTTTCTGTTTTTCAAGTAGTTTTTTCTTTCGGGTAACGTCGCCGCCGTAGCATTTTGCAAGAACATCCTTGCGCAGCGCTTTGACAGTTTCACGCGCAATTACTTTTCCGCCGATGGCAACCTGAATCGGGATTTCAAACAGGTGGCGCGGGATATGCTTCTTCAACTGCTCGGCAATCTTGCGCGCGCGGGAATACGCTTTCTCACGGTGGATGATAAACGACAGCGCGTCAATCACATCGCCGTTGAGAAGGACGTCAACCTTCACGAGCTCGCTCTTGCGATAATCCTTGAGTTCGTAGTCAAAGGAGGCGTAGCCCCTCGTACGGGATTTGAGCGCGTCGAAGAAATCGTAAATGATTTCATTGAGTGGGAGTTCATAGTGAATATCCACGCGCTCGGGCGTGATATAATCCATATTGCGGAATATGCCGCGCTTTTCCTGGCACATATCCATCACGGTACCGACAAATTCACTCGGCACATAAATATGCGCATCGGCGAACGGCTCCTCGCAGTAGTCGATATACGCAGGGTCGGGATAGTTCGTCGGGTTGTCAATCTCCACCATACTGCCGTCGGTCAGATGTATCTTATACACAACGCTCGGCACGGTCGCGATAAGGTCGAGCCCATACTCGCGGTCAAGGCGTTCCTGGATAATCTCAAGGTGCAATAGTCCAAGGAAGCCGCAGCGAAAACCGAAGCCGAGAGCGCCCGACGTCTCGGGCTCATAGGTCAGCGAGGCGTCGTTGAGCTGCAATTTCTCGAGTGCATCGCGCAGTGCCTCATAATCCGCGCCGTCCGCGGGATAAATACCGCAGAATACCATCGGGTTTACCTGGCGGTAACCGGGAAGCGGCTCTGCCGCAGGGTTGGCAGCGGTGGTAACCGTATCGCCGACATGGGCGTCGCCGACCGTCTTAATGGAAGCGGTGATATAGCCGACCTCACCCGCCGTCAGTTCGGCGGCTTTTTCCATCGAGGTGGCGCGCATATAGCCAACCTCGACCACGTTAAACTGGGCGCCCGTCGACATAATCCGCATTGTGTCGCCCGCCTTTATCTTGCCCTCTTTAATTCTCACATAGACGATAACGCCGCGGTAGGAATCGTACACCGAGTCAAAAATCAGCGCCTTGAGCGGTTTATTGTCATCACCCTCCGGCGGCGAAATTTCGTTGACGATATATTCGAGCACCTCTTCCACATTCTCGCCCGTTTTGGCACTGATGCGCGGCGCATCCATACACGGGATACCGATGACTTCCTCGACCTCCTCGGCGACCCTCTCGGGGTCCGCTGCGGGCAGGTCGATTTTATTAATCACGGGAAGAATATCGAGGTCGTGGTCCAGCGCGAGATAGGTATTGGCAAGCGTCTGCGCCTCCACGCCCTGCGACGCGTCGACAATCAGTATCGCACCCTCGCACGCTGCGAGCGAGCGCGAAACCTCGTAGTTAAAGTCGACATGACCGGGGGTGTCAATGAGGTTAAAGATATATTCCTCGCCGTTCTTGGCGGTATAATTCAGTTTTACCGCGTGAGCCTTAATCGTAATGCCGCGCTCACGCTCGAGGTCCATATCGTCAAGAATCTGCTCCTGCATATCGCGCTCGGCTACCGAGCTCGTCAGTTCGAGCAGACGGTCGGCAAGGGTGGACTTGCCGTGGTCGATATGGGCGATAATGGAAAAATTCCGTATGTTTTTCTTATTCACTGACACAGTTATTGTTCCTTCTTGTTGATTTCATTGATTTCTTTAATTTCGCGCGTTGCCCTGCCACCGTCGGTAATCGTCTTGGTAATCATACGGTGCACATAAAAGTACGGCAGGAGGTACGGCGCCTTGTCAAGCACACGGTAAGTGCGGTGCATATACTCCGATGAAGGGAAGATACGCGACAGGGTATAGCGCAGCATCGAGGTCGAGCCCCCGTGCGATTCTCTGAAATGCTCATATTGCAGTTCTCTGCCCTTATGGCTGTTACCGTAAACGCCGAAACTGACCGTCACCTCGAGAAACGCAAGCTGTTCTTCGCTCAGCTCGTCACCGTCAAACAGTGCAAGCGAAAGTTCGCGCACGGTTTTCTCGAAATCCGTCAGCTCCATAGCACCGATTCTGTCGGCGATATAGGCGGTGTCCAGTTTCGCTTTCTTCAAAAGCAGATATATATCCATCAAAAAGCGCACACCGACGCCGCCGAGCACATAGTGCTTATACAGATGCGCAATCGCGTGCAGGTATAAATCGCTGTCACTCATGACATACTTGCAGGAGTTGTCGCTGTCAACCGTCGCGTTATCCCACACGAACGAAAAGTCGGGCACAAAGCCGAATTCATCAAAAAAGAGTTCGCGATGGAATTCAAAGGTGTACACCGGTTTCTTGTGAAAATCGTCGGAATTCTCGCTCCAGGAATAGAGGGTGTAGCCGTGCGATTTCATTATCTTAATCAGGCTGTCGCGTTTCGTCTGATCATAAAGAATATCAATATCGCTCATCTGGCGCATACTCTCGCGGGGATAAAACGCCTTTATCCTGCTGCCCTTGAGGAGCATAAAGCGGATGCCGTTTTCCTCTAAATCCGTTTCCAGAAGGGCGAGTTCACTCTTCATTGCAATCAGCCGCGCGAGTTCGCTCTTGTTATAATTATTCAGCGTAGCCGCGATTTCACCGGGAAGATACTCCAAGGGGAGGACAGCGGCAATCACCGCGTAGACCTCCTGCTTCTTAGAGATTGTCATCAGCTCTGCCCAGTCCAGGTCGCCCTGAGGTTTTTCGGGCGTTTTGCCGCTGATGGCGCAGCGCAGCACATACAGGAAATATTCCGTTTCTTTACTGAAATATGCCATATTTACTCCAGAATACCGAGCTCTTCAAGCCGGGTTAATATTTCTCTTACGTCATTTCGTATGACGTCCTCGGGAGCATCATACTTCTTGCACATCGCGTCCACGATGCTGTCCTCGGTCTGCTCTTTTTTCAGCAATTCAAAGATGTAGTTCGCCGTTTTGTTATTATTGATAATGCCGTGGAATTTCTTTGACAGCTTGCCGGTTGCAATCGCAAAGTCCTTGCCGTCAATATTGCCGAGCACAATTTCCTTCTTTAATTTCATGAAACCTTCTCCAAAATCTGTCTTGCCACATAGATGCCGCTCGCGGACGCGTGCGAAAGCGAGTGGGTTACGCCCGAGCCGTCGCCGATGACATAAAGTCCCTTGTGCGCGGTCTCGAGATTTTCATCAATGTCAACCTGCATATTATAGAATTTAACCTCCACACCGTAGAGAAGCGTGTCGGGATTTGCGGTACCGGGGGCAATCTTATCGAGTGCATAAATCATCTCGATAACGCCGTCAAGAATACGCTTGGGAAGGACGAGCGAAAGGTCGCCGGGTGTCGCCGCGAGTGTCGGCTCTACCAATCCCTCGGCAATACGTCTCTCGGTGCTGCGTCGACCGCTCACGAGGTCACCGAAACGCTGTACGATGACACCGCCTCCGAGCATATTCGAAAGGCGTGCAATACTCTCGCCGTAGCCGTTACTGTCCTTAAACGGCTCGGAAAAATGCTTGGTTACAAGCAGGGCAAAGTTCGTATTCTCCGTCTGCTTTGCAGGGTCCTCAAAGCTGTGGCCGTTTACGGTGACGATACCGTTCGTGTTCTCGTTCACAACGCTGCCCTTCGGATTCATACAGAAGGTGCGGACGTGGTCCTCGTAATTCTTGGTACGGTAAACAATCTTGCTCTCGTAGAGTTCGTCGGTGAGGTGGCTGAAAATCACGGCGGGAAGCTCGACTCTGACGCCGAGATCCACACGGTTCGAGCGCGTCTTGATGCCAAGGTGCTCGCACACGCCCTCCATCCATTTACTGCCCGACCTGCCGACGGATACAATGCACTCCTTACAGGTGAAATCACCCTTTTTGCTGTCCACTCGGTAACCGCCGTCAATCTTATCCACGCAGTCGATATGGGTGTTAAAAAACCAGTCCACCTTGTGCTCGAGTTCGGCATACAGATTTTCGAGTACCACATAGTTAATATCCGTACCGAGATGGCGAACGGATGCCTCGAGGAGATTCAGCTGATTCTGCATGCAGAGTTTCTTAAACTTTGAGCCGGCAGTCGAATAGAGTTTACAGTCCTCGCCGCCGTGGGTTACATTAATGTGGTCGACATATTTCATCAGCTCGGTCGCCCTCTTCTTGCCGATGTATTCGTAGAGAGTGCCGCCGAAATCGTTGGTGATATTATACTTGCCGTCCGAAAACGCACCCGCACCGCCGAAACCGCTCATAATCGCGCAGGTCTTGCACTGGATACAGGACTTCACCTTTTCGCCGTCAATCGGGCACTTGCGGTTCTTGAGGGCGTTACCCGCCTCAAATACGGCAATCTTTAATTTATCATTCTTTGTTGCAAGCTCGTAAGCGGAAAAGATACCGCCGGGACCTGCGCCGATGATAATGACATCATAATCAAAACTGCTCATTTTCTTTTCTCCTGTTATTCAAATTCCTCTTGAGGAATGACTTCATATTCTACTAATTCATCAAATAATGCATTCAAATCACGCTGGGTGATATTGGTACCGGTCTTACCGTTAAGCGCCACCACCGTGGGCAGCAGCTGATTGAGCGTCACTACGCGGACATTCGGGTTAAACACCTTGATATTACTCATCAGACAAAAATCGGGAAATACGACGATGGAGCGCACATGAATGCCGTCGTTATCCAAAAATTTCCGAAGCGCTTTCGTCTTGCCGTTCACCGTGATGACGGGATTCGGGAATTTGCGCTCCGTGGATTTACCGCCGTAGCCGACCTGAATATGCTGCGTCCATTTCTCATTATCCTCCATACCGGAAATCCAGCCCTGCGCCTTCGCGTGCTCAAACACATAAGCGCCGCTCTTGGCAAGCATTATCATATCAATGGTATCGTCCGCATCCGGCAGTTTCACATCAAAGAGAAAGCGCGCGCCGCCTTCTTCAAAAGGGCTGAGTACCAGATGGCTGTGGTACGCGCAGAAATCCTCCAGCGTATACGGCAGTGCCGCAGGCTGCGGTCCGGTGCCGACATAATTCGGCGTGGCAGGGGTCACCCATTTCACCAGCAGCATAATCAATATGATGACTACCAGCAGAATAATTGCAATATTTTCAAGCATTTTAACAATTCCTTTTGCTCTTTATTCTCTTAAAATCAGCGCCACTGACTCGACATGCCTTGGAACAACAGCGTAAATAAAATGGCACATATTCATGCTGTTGCCGCGACCGTCCTTGTGGAGCAGTTCCCACTTTCTAAAACGGTCGAGTGGGCAGCGTTGATGGCATCGGTGCCTCAAACTGGAATTTATGTTTCTCTTTGACTCGCTTTCCACTTGAGCCACAGAGGACTGAGAAGTGTTGCTTTTGGATCGTTTTGAATTCGTTCACAAGGAAATTCTTGACACAATCCACAGGATAGGATGCCCTTATCTAAAACGCAGTCACGTGCATAGCAAACGCCATCCTTATTCCCTTTGACACATCCAGTACATTCTCCAGCGATAAAACTTGGACACTGTCCGCAATAGTAGCCACATTTCCCCAACAACGTCTGATCCATATCATTGTTCCTTCCTCACATACGTGATTTGGATATCGTACCCCAGCTTCTCAAGCATCTCGACGAATACCTTGTTAACGATGCCATCTTTCTTGTTTATGAGCCTGCTGATGTACGGAGCAGAGATGTATTTATTCACTCCCTGCATTTTTCTTCGCCGTTGTTATGGAGGCGATAAGCAGTTTTCTAATTTTACTGCACTGTGCAAACATATCCGTATATTCTTCATCAGTGATAATTCCGGCATCATGGAATATATCAAGCCAGTAGTCGGTTTCATAACACTCTTTTAATGCGATTTGAAACTTGTTTATAAAATCTGCTTTGCTTGAAGCGTAGTTTGCTTCGTGGATGTTAGCGCCGATACTTGTGCCGCTGCGGAGCATTTGATTGAGGATCGCAGTCGCCTTTTTACGTTCTCGAATCTTTTCACATAGATTGATCATTTCAACGGCAAACGCTTTTGATAATAAAACCAGTTGGTTGTCTGCCATAACATCGCTCCTTTAGAATGAATTGACGCTGCGCGTCATGATTTGGCTTCGCCATGATTTCTCGCTGCGCTCCGTGAATTGAATTGCGCCTTATGCCCCGCAGGGCAATTCACGACCGAAGGTCAATTCATGCCGTCAGGCAATTCACGCGCCGTCAGGCGCAATTCATTGTGGAGACAGTAAACATACTGTCTCCACATGCGGTGTGCGCGGGAACATATCAACGGGGGTAATCTCCTGCGCGACATAACCCTTCTCATCAAGGAGGGCGAGGTCGCGCGCGAGTGTAGCGGGGTCGCAGGATACATAGACGATTTTATCGGGCGCAATACGGCACACCGTATTGATAAGCTCGGGCGCGCATCCCTTGCGCGGCGGGTCGAGAATAACAACATCCGCCTTCACGCCGCGTTTTTCCAGTTCGCGTGCTCCGAAATCGGCATCACCGCAAATGAATTCGGCGTTTGTCACACCGTTGAGCGCTGCATTACGCCTTGCGTTTTCAATCGCCTGCGGGATAATCTCGATACCGTACAGCGTCTTCGCCTTGTCCGCCATCGTCAGTCCGATGGTGCCGGCGCCGCAATAGAGGTCAATCAGCGTTTCACTCCCGCAAAGGTCGGCATAATCCGCCGCCTTACGATAGAGTTTTTCGCACTGGTCGTGGTTAACCTGATAAAAGGAATTCGGCGAAACCTCAAAGGTTTTGCCAAGCAGGGAATCGCAAATTGTCGCTCTGCCCCAAATCACCTCGGTGCGGTGGCTGAGAATAACGTTACTGTTCTCAGTATTGTAATTAACACAGATGCTCTTCATACCGTCGATGGAGATGAGTTTCTGAATCAGTAAATCCTGCGCGGGGAGCGTGTGTCCGTTGATGACGGCGCACGCCATCAACTCGCCAAGAGAAGTTCTGCGCAGATAGAGGTGGCGCAGAAGTCCCCTGCTGCTTTTCTCGTCGTAGGAAGTAATGTCGGCAGCCTTCACCCAATCAGCGAATGCCGCAAGGCATTCTTCAAAGACGGGCGGCTGCAGACGGCACGCGTGGCAGGGCACGATGCGGTGACTCTTGTACGCATAAAAGCCGGCGGTCAGTTCCCCATTCTCAATCGTGACGGGATACTGCGCCTTGTTGCGGTAATGGTCAATGCAATCAGCGCCGATGATATCGCGCACCGGCACATCGAGATGCCCGATACGGCGCACGGCGTCCTCCACCCTGCTTTGCTTAAAAGCGCGTTCCGCCTCGTAAGTCATATCACGAAACGAGCATCCGCCGCATTTTGCGGATACGGAGCAATCGCTCGCTGTCCGATACGGGGACGGGGTCAGAATCTCCTTTACGATACCGATACAGTAGCGCTTTGAGGTCTTGATGATATGGGCGATAATCTCGTCGCCCGTCACGGCACCGCGGACAAAGACGGCAATCCCGTCGCAGTGTCCCACTGCAGCGCCCTCGCTCGTCATATTCTCAATATGCAGTTTAATATCGTCGTTCTTTCTGATGTCCATATTTGCTCCGTCACAAAATTAACCATTTTACATAATATCATAAATAAAATAAAAGGGCAAGATATTCTTGCCCTAATATATAAATTATAATTAATCGTCTTCGCCGTCGATGATATAGATTCCCGTCGCGGTGAGGTCGACCTCGCAGACTTCCTTGTCCGTTCTGCCGCTGACGCCGAGTCCGCTGCTCTTATAGGAAATATTGTACTTCACAGCACCCTTGTACTTCTTGGAAGTCTTAAAGGTAAAGGTGGAGCCGTCGAGGACAACCTTTTCCTCATATTTATCGTCGCCGACTTTAATGATGAGAGTGTCCTCTTTATTACCGTTCATCGGGAGCAGAATGTTGAAGGTAATCTTGCGGTTTGCGTCGGACGCCTTGGTCGTTGCAGTGGTTTTATTCCACTTGCCCGTCGTCGTGCCTGCGCTGTTCTTATTAAACGCTCTGACGCGGAAAGTATACTGTGTATAGGAAGCGAGACCGTCCACGGTAAGACCGGTCGCCGCCGTGTTCTTTGTCAGATAGGTGAAGTTTACGCCGTCCGCGCTGTACTGCACCTGATAGCCGCTGCACTTTACCTTCGACCAGGTGAGTTTCAGCGAATTTTCCGTAATGCTGCCCGCGCTGATTTTCGCGACCTTTGACGGAGCGGAAGGCTTCTTCGTCGGTGCCTTCGTCGTGTCCTTCTTGCCCGATTTCTTCGTCGCAGCGTTCTTGGCAGTCGTTTTGCTGCCCGATTTTGCCGTCGTCTTGCCGGAGGACGCGGACTGCGTCACCACTTGGGTCACATTGACATACTCGCCATCCTTTACCGTAGTAACAGGCTTTCCGTCGCCGTCGGTAACGACCTCGGTTACGGCGTTGCCGTTCTTATCGGTCACAATCTGTGCTTCAATTTCCTCGGTGACGAGTTCGCCGTTTTCATCAGTCACAAACTCACCGTTTTCATTCGTAACCGCCTGGGTCACTGTCTCGGTAGGCGCTTTCTGCGTGCACGCAATCAGCGAGCTTATCAGGATTACCGCTGCTAAAACGGCAATTATGCTTTTATATTTTTTCATATTATTACCTCTAAATAAAATCTTCGAATGATGCGTCGGACGGCATCGTCCAGTCGCCGCGCGGGCTGAGTGAAACGGAGCCGACCTTTGCCCCGTCGGTCATACAAGAGCGCTTAAACTGGCTGATGAAAAAGCGCTTAAAGAATACGCCGAGCCATCTGTTAATCGTGAATTTATCGTACACCCCGTCAAAGGCTTTCTCCGCGAGTTTCTGCAATTTTTCCTTCGTGTAGCCGAAGCGGACAAAGTTGTAGATGAAGAAATCGTGCAGTTCATAGGGTCCGATATTGTCCTCGGTTTTCTGCGCGATTTTGCCATCCTCGTCGGGGGGCAGGAGCTCGGGCGATACGGGGGTATCGAGAATGTCGAGGAGAATCGCCCTCGTCTTTTCATCGCTGATGTCCGCCACATAGCGCACGAGGTATCTGACGAGCGTTTTCGGCACGGAGCCGTTCACGCCGTACATACTCATATTATCGCCGCTGAAGGTGCACCATCCCATTGCAAGTTCGGACAAATCGCCCGTGCCGACGAGCAGATAGCCGTGCTTGTTCGCCATATCAAAGAGAATCTGCGTACGCTCGCGCGCCTGCATATTTTCGTAGGTGACGTCCTTCACTGCGGGGTCATGGTCAATATCCTTCATATGCTGGAGGCAGGCATCCTTAATGCTGATTTCCCTTACGGTCACGCCGAGCGATTTCATTAAATCAAGGGCGTTGTTGTAAGTTCTGTCGGTCGTGCCGAAGCCGGGCATCGTGATGCCCATAATATCGCTCATCGGCTTGCCGAGCAGTTTCATCGCCTGCACGCTGACGAGCAGTGCAAGGGTGCTGTCGAGCCCGCCGCTGATACCGATTACGCAGCCCTTCGAGCCGATATGTTCGAGACGTTTTGCAAGACCTGCCGCCTGGATGGCGAATACCTCCTCGCAGCGCTCTCGGCACGCCGCCGCATCCTCGGGTACGAAGGGGTGCGCCTCCACGGGGCGATATGCGAGGTCGTTATATTCATTTTCAAGTTCAATATCGTAGTCGCAAAACTCGTCACTGAGCGCAAAGTTCGCATCCTTCTGGCGCAGCGTATTGAGTTTCTCATAGTCCACGTCGGCAATCGTGAGAACGCTCTCGCGCGCGAAGCGCTCGCCCTCGGCGATAATGTCGCCGTTTTCCGCCACGAGTGTTGCACCGCTGCATACGGTGTCCGTCGTGCTCTCAAAGACGGACGCGCCCGCATAAACATATGCGCAGATACCGCGCGCCGACTGTACCTTCACAAGGTCGCGGCGATACTTTGCTCGCGCTACCAGCTCCGCTTCGGCGGAAAGATTCACGATGATATTCGCGCCGCCGAGCGCAAGCTGCGTCGACGGGGGATTCGTCACCCCGAAATCCTCGCCGATTTCAACGCCGACCATCACGCCCTCACAAATACGGTAAACGGACTCAGTCGTAATCGTCGTCTGGTAGGTTTCGGCAAAAATATCCTCTTCACAAGCGGCGAATACGCCCGCCGGTGACGCTGTTTTCTTCGCAACAAATTCGTTAATCTCGCCATCCGAAATCACGGCAGCGCAGTTATACAATCTGCCCATCGCGGCAACGGGAACACCGACAAAGAGGACAATATTTTTGTCCGCAGTGTAAGCGGCAATTTCAAGGAGGGCGTCACGCGCCGCATTTTGCAGCGGCTGCGTGTAGAATAAGTCGCCGCAGGTTGCGCCGGTAATAGCAAGTTCGGGCGTGACGAGCACGCGCACATTCTCGTTCACCGCCTTATCAATCGCTTTTTTGATTTTTTCCTTATTGTACGACGGGTTCGCCACCTTTAATTTGAGTGACGCCGCCGCAACGCGTATCATTCCATAATTCATAATCTTACCGTACCACCATTTTATTAATATAAAGTGAAAACTAAATTAATGTAATCTTAAATTTTACGCTCGTCGTTTCGCCGCTTTCAAGAATCGTCATTCCGCGTTTTTTCTCAATCACACCATCTTCGTCGGAGCAGTTAGAAATGCCCGTCCACGGCTCGAGCGCGACGAAATTCGGTCTGCCGACGGCTGACCAGATAAGAAGATTTGCCATGTCCTGGTACTCGATTCTGACGCCCCTGCCGGCTTTGCCGATGAGCGTCGCGCATTTCGACGCAATATTGTCAAAAATCATCGAATCGAGTTCTTCAAAGAGTTCGTGCTTCATCCAAAGCGTATCGGTATTGTCGAGCGCGTCGTAGCGCGTGTCAATATCCACCAGTCCTGTTTCGTGGTCGGGGCGCAGCGGGCGGTGTGTCAGTACCTTGTCAAACACGACCTTGTAGTCCTCAAATACTTCGCCCTCCACGAGCGGACAGTTAAACGCAGGGTGTCCGCCGATGACGAAGGGCATCTTATCGCTGCCCGTATTCGTAATAATATACTCGTTAGTAATAGTGTCCCCGACAATCGTGTACTTAATCCTCAGTTCGTAGTCAAAGGGATACGCCGCTCTCGTCGCGTCGCTCGAGCGCTGCACAAAGGTAATCGAGTTCGGGCGCTGCTCGAGCACTTCAAAGGGTGAAATCCGCGCAACACCATGGCGTTTCATCACGCATTTCTTGCCAAACGCCGTGCCCTCATTACCGGGCAGCACGCCGACAATCGGGAAACAGACGGGCGCCTGATTGCCCCAGTATTGCGCATCGCCTTGCCAGAGATATTCGATGCCGTCCTTCTTCAAAGAATTGAGCATCGCGCCGTCAAGACCGAGTACGGCACGCGCCGTACGGCTCTTAATTTCAAATTGCATATCATCACCCACTACGATAGAATCATTAAATTATATTATATCTTAAATTTAATTGTATTGCAACATTGAAATCATCCACAATATAGTATACAATAGGATTAACAAAACCCACGGAGGATAGTGTGAAAATTCACACTGTCCTGTGATGATATTGCCCGCTCAGTTTGTCGCACAGCGACAACGAGCGATGGCTATATTCCCATTATACGCCTTGTCTGCCCTACTAAGGAAAGTATAATGTGTGAATTTTAATCATTTATTTGCGGGCAGAAAGGCTATGGGAATTCATATGGATTTAGCAAATTATATACATGAATCAATTTTTGAGGAGAAGGACAAGTTTGTCCCCCTCTACAATCTGATATGGGATAATTTTGACGAGGACGGTTTCGTCATCACGGACGAAGCAGGACACGAGGTCGACTGCATCTTTAAGGCGATGGCGATACAAAACCTTATCGGCGAATTCATCTACCGTCTCTATGACGAAGTAAACGAGACGGACTACGAGGACATCCGCGAGCACCTGCAGAATCTCGGGATTGGCGAGAACGAAATCATCGACTACTGCTACGACAATCCCGAGATTGACACCGATGACGAGGACGACGACATCACGATTAAAAACGCGCTCGACTACACGACAGAAACCGTGGCGGACAAGATGCTCGAGCTGTTCTCAGCGGATGATTTATTCGACTATTTCTTCTCGGCTACCTACGATTTTGAGCAGGATTTCACCTTCGCCTTCGAGGACACGGACGAGTTCCAGGCATTTGTGGATTCCAACACTGACCGCCTCGACGCATACAAAGAGGAATACCCCGCCGTAATGAGCTGGATTGAGCAAGGGATGATTGTATAGCAATCATCCCTTTTATTGCAGCGTCGATACACGAATTGCCGGCATAAATGACGAATTAAGGGTGAGCTGCGCTCACACTCATTGTATCGCGGAGCGTCGAGGTCGCCGCTCCCTACGGTTGCTCGATGCATTGAGTATGTAGGGACCGATGACCACATCGGTCCGTAAATTGTCCGAGCGAAGCAAATAACAAAAAACAACCGCCTTTATTGCGGTTGCTTTTTGTTTTGCTGCTACTTTTTTATTTTAGTATTTTCTGTTGATAACCCAAACATGGGGCTTGGGTCTGCCGTCGTTGGTCCTGCCTCTTCTTGGGCAGGTACCGGGGGACGGTCTGCCGGTTCCGTCGTGACGCTGAGATTTTGCGCCGCAATGGGTACAGGTGTATTCAACCCACTTGTCACTGTTCCAAAAAATTGACATATTGCCACCCCGTTAGCCGAATATTTTTTTGAAAACCATGCCGATTAATATAAACGCTGTTATAACTAACGCAATGGCGCCCAAAACCGAAAAAACAGTTGTATCGAGTATCGCTGCCAAACCATAAAACACACCTGTCACAATACCCATAAACACAAAGGCTTTCATAAGAAGGCTGAGCGTACCGTCCGACTGCATTTCAACAGCCAATTTGTTTTTGATTAATACTGCCAAAGCAATAACAATGATTAATATTACAATTCCTGCCATATTGTTCTCCTTATTCATCAATTAGTTTCATTGGACAATGCTTTAATGTTCTTTGTTCATTGCTGTGTTGATATCGAATGCCCCTTTCAAATAAAAAATGCGCAGCCGAAGCTGCGCCAAAAACACAGCTCCGATTGTCGCCAAACAAATTGAATCTACATATATACACAAAAGCACGCAGATTAGAGCATGTATTTTTATATAATAAAAATACGCGCTTTCGTGTGAATAATTCATCATAATTCAATTTGTTTGGCAAGTACATTTTACCATAAAGTAATGCAATATGCAATCCTTATTTGCAGGGGCGTATCATCCTCTCCCATAATACCTCGCACAACCGCCCCTTGCGCCTTGAGCCTTGAGCCTAAAAAAATGACTTCCAAAAGGAAGTCATTTTTTTAGTTAAACATATTCATCAGCTCGCCCTTTTCGTTCCAGATAGCGAGCGAGGCGGGGGTATATTGATTGCCGTCCTTGTCGACACCCGTCACGAGGTCGGTCACGGTAATCTCGCCCTTTTCATCATAGAAAAAGTAGCCCTCGCTGTCGACAAAGCATTTCTTGAATTCGAGTTTCTTCTTCGAGTCCTTCTCGATGAAGTACTGATTCAAGTCCTTATCCTTTTGATACAGGTACACTTTGCCATCGCGGTCGTAGTACGGCACTTCGGTCAGGTCCTTATACGCCTTGCCGTTGCGGTCATAAAAGCGCAGGCTTTCCAGGACGGAATCCACATCCGTGGTATCCTCCTCCGCAGCGTCCTCCTGCGGGGTATCGGCGGTGGTTTCCTCCTCGGTTTCATCCGTGAACTGCTCCGCCCACTGCTGCAACTTCTCTTCGTCGATACCTTGGGCGAAATCCAGCCCCATCTTCACGCCATAGACCGTGCGCGCGGTGCTTGCGCCGAGACTGACGGCAAAAACAATAATGCCGATGACGCAGAGGGTAACGCCCTTCTTGGCGAGTTCCTTCGCATTCGGATTCGGAACGGGGGCAAGCGTCATTGTATTACAGTTCGGACACATCTTTGCTGCGCCGTCCACCTTGAGGTGACAAGAGGTGCAGTACTTCTCATTCGGCTCGCCGTTATCGCGCATCGCGGCATAGATAATGCCGACAATCAACGGGAAAAAGAACATCAGAATCGCAAAGAGCGTCGCTGATTTCAGATTGCGCGAGCGCGCGTCGGCATTCACCGCGAGCGCGAGTAACACACGCGCGGCAATCGCCGCAATCGCCGCCACAGCGGAAAGAATGGTAAAAATCAATACAGTCATATTAATCGTCTATTCCTTTAAGTTGCTTCCAGTGAATCTTGCAGTATTCCTTGCCGTCGATAGCAGGATACTTCTCATCGTTGTGCCTTGCCTCGTTCTGGCAATCGTACTCGCCGACATAGGCGCAACGAATCGCATCTTCGCCGCCCTCGGAAAGGGACGGGATAAAGCCGACGAGGAAAATCGCAAGAAGCGCTACACAAATCACGCATTTATTGTACTTATAGGGGTGCTTCTCCTCTTTGTCGAGTTTATGAAAGAGTTTGTCGCAGTCGATAGCGTCGAGGAATTTCACCTTTTCAAAAATCTTGCAGATAAGAACGGAAAGGAAGTAACCGCAAACGCCGGCAACCGTGCCGACTACCATACCGCAGAGCACATCGCTCGCATAGTGCACCATCAGATAGACGCGCGAGCCCATCGTGCAGACGGCGATAACCGGGAGTATGTAAGACAGTTTTTTCTTGCCCTCACTTCTGAATACCAGCGCCATCGAAACAGCGAGTTCAAACGCAGCGGTGGTATGACCCGACGGGAAGGAATAATCGCTCTCGGAGAGCTGTCCCGCACCGACATACCAGGACCAGTAGTCCTTCACGTCCTGCAGGGTGTTATACGGTCTGACGCGCAGCGCCATCGGTTTTACCAAGACATTTGTCACAATCGTGCCGATTGCAATCGCAAAAATCAGGGCGAAACCGTATTTTCTTGTTTTCTTAAAGAAGCAGAGCACGATGCCGAGCACTGCCATCGGAATGACGAACGCCTCGTCGCCGAGGGTGGTAAACAGTTTTGCAACCATGGTGAAAAAGCCGTTTTGCATCGCACCGAAGAAGTGGAATACCCACATATCAAACGCGTAGAAAGTACTGTCAATCTTATCGCCGAGCGTCGCTGCGGCTAAGAGTAAGGGATGCATAATCATACCTCCGAATATTGGAATTTTGCGCCTCCCATGTGTAAAGGGAGCCGATTTTTTGGTGTAACGCAGTCAAGCGGGAAAAGACGCCACATATATAAAATGCGCGGTTTTTTTCGTTAGGCAAGGCTTGACGAAAACTTGGTCGACGGGAGCATACGTGGTGTATGTGACCGAGCTAAATTTTCGGCGTAACGCAGTCAAGCGGGAAAAGACGCCACATATATAAAATGCGCGGATTTTTTCGTTAGGCAAGGCTTGACGAAAATTCGGTCGACGGGAGCATACGTGGTGTATGTGACCGAGCCAAATTTTCGGCGTAACGCAGCATAACGGGAAAAGACGCCATTTTAAGCGCGGGCGACCATTTCGCCGTACTCTTCCTTGCTCTTTTTGATAAATTCTTCGACCTGCTCAGCGGACGGCATTGCGTCGGAGCAGGAATGAGCAGAGATGAGAATGGACGCGGAGGCGGAGCCGAACTCGAGGCAGTCGATGATGTCCTTGCCCTGAAGCAGGGAGTAGAGGAAGGACGAGCCGTAGCCGTCGCCGCCGCCGAAGCCCTTGAGCTTCACTGCCGGGAAGGGTTTAATGGTGTAAAACTTACCGTCGTTGGTGTAAGCGGTGGAGCCTTCCTTGCCGTGCTTGATAACGCAGATAGCAGCGCCGAAGGACTGCCAGTATTTGGCGGATTCGGGGTCGCTCTCGCGCACACCGACGATGCCTTCGGTGAGGTCAAACTCCTCACGGGAGCCCATAATAATGTCGGCATTCTGCGCTACAAGCGAGTAGTAAACCGCAATTTCATCCTTGGACTTCCAGGTATATTCACGGTAGTCGATGTCGAAAATGATGCGGGTGTTATTCTTCTTGGCGAGCATCATTGCCTTGAGACACGCCTCGCGCGACGGGGACTGCGCAAGCGCCGTACCCGAGATGACAATCGCCTTGGCGGATGCGATATAATCCTCGTCAATATCCTCGGGCGCCATACAGAAATCCGCCACGTTGTCGCGGTACATTAAGATGGAGGATTTCTCCTTTGAAAGAATCTCGGTAAAGGTCAGACCGAGGCACTCGCCGTTCTTCGCGCGCGTGATACGGGAGGTGTCGATGCCCTCCTTGTCAAAATAATTCACTACGAAGTCGCCGAACTGGTCGTTGCTGACGCAGCCCTGGAAACCGACCTTGCAGCCGAGGCGCGCAAGACCGACGGCAATATTTGCCGGGGAGCCGCCGACATACTTATTAAAGTTCGAGGACTCCGAAAGCGGCATATACATATCGGTCGGGTTAAAATCAATCGCAATTCTGCCAATCGGGATGAAATCGAGCGGCTTGCTCATATCAAATGTTACGTAGTTCTGCATAGTGTATCTCCTTAAGCTTTATTATCTGTGCCAAAAATTAAAATATGGGTTTTCGCGTTTTGGTAAGCGCCCTCCACCTCAGCGCCCTGAAGGTCGTAATAGCCGTTAACGGCACCGCTCTCATAGGCTGCGCGTACGGTCTGTTCCACGCGGTCGAAGGTCGCCGTTGCAATATTAATCTTCTTAATGCCGGTCTTGGAACAACGGACAAAATCGTCGGGAGTGATACCCGTTCCGCCGTGAAGTACGAGCGGTGTTTCGGTAATACGCTCAACCTCTTCGAGAATGTCAAAGCGGAGTTTCGGCGTACTCTTGTAATTGCCGTGGGCATTGCCGATAGCAATGGCGAGTGCGTCCACGCCCGTTTCCTTCTCAAACCGAACGGCGTCCTCGGGTTTTGTACAGTTAATAGCGATATCCTCGCTGCCGTCCTCACTACCGCCGACGCAGCCGATTTCTGCTTCGACTGCCGCGCCGTAGGAACGCGCCTTTTCGATGACGCGATTCGTCTCGGCAATATTCTCATCGAGCGGAAGGTGGGAGCCGTCGAACATCACCGAAGTAAAGCCGATTTCAAGCGCCTGGCTGATTTTTTCCATCGTCTTGCCGTGGTCAAAATGAACGGCGACGGGTACCTTTGCCTCCTTGGCAGCGGCTACCATCAGCGGTCCGATGACCTCGAGCGGCGACTGCTTCAGACGGACTTCGGCAATCTGGAGAATGATGGGGGCATTCAGCTCCTCCGCGGCTTTGATGACGCCGAGCACCATCTCCATATTCGCAACCGAAAACGAGCCGACTGCATAATTTCCCTTCTCGGCATCGGCGAGAAGGTCTCTCATATTCACAAGCATAGTTTTTCCTTTCGTTTACATACGGATATAAATATACAGTATAATTTTACTACACTTGATATTTGTTTTCAACTAATTTTTAATAATTATTGATTTTATTTGGAAAATACTTTATATTATATATGCAAGTTACCCAGACGGTTGCGCACATAGTGTGAGGAAAGTCCGAGCAGCACAGAGCAGGATAACGGCTAACGGCCGCCGAGGGTGACCTTAGGGATAGTGCAACAGAAATAAACCGCCTGCTACGGCAGGCAAGGGTGGAAAGGCGAGGTAA
Organism: Oscillospiraceae bacterium; assembly: GCA_015066525.1. Lineage (GTDB taxonomy): Bacteria > Bacillota > Clostridia > Oscillospirales > Acutalibacteraceae > Eubacterium_R. Next base: position 18,826 of record SVOG01000039.1, read on the forward strand.
GAGCTCACCGAGGGGGTGGTAACATCCCCTGCCATGTAAACCCTATCCGCTGCAACGCCGACTGGGGAGTTGTTTGCTCGACACATAACCCCGACGGGCGGCTTGAGCGTAGTGGCAACACTGCGTCGAGATAGATAACCGTCCACGACAGAACTCGGCTTACGGGTAACTTGCGCGTGCCGCAGGCACGCAGGCTCAAGACTCAGGAAACAGGTGATAATTTGCCGCGATTTGATAACGAGGGGTTTAACCCCAACAAAAGAATTGATAACGACAGCCGCGACCGCAGCGTGCCCGCTGACGAGAACTACTACAGCGATATTGAAAACGCCTTTGGTTTCTCCACGGGTGAAGTGAGGGACAACCAGCCGTTGCGGGATGTAAGCTCGTATCTCGACAGTTTCGATGTGGCGCCGCCCGAGCGCAACGCAAGACAGTCGCAGCAGAATTACCGACCCGAGGTAATGCGCGACTACGACGAGGAGCGGCGACGCGACAACAGGCGGCAGATAACCGAACGCCCGCCGCGACAGAAGAAAAAGAAGAGGCGCACCTCCCTTCCGACCCCGAAAAAGATACTCTATTCCCTCGTCGCTATTTTGCTCGCTATCGTACTGATTGGCGGACTGACGGTCAACGCGGTACTCGGCAGAATCAATTACGACGAGCACAAGGATAACCAGTACATCGCATCGCGTGAACTCGAAAGCAGTATGAGGGTGAAAAACATCCTGCTCCTCGGTGTCGACGCGAGACCGAATCAGGAGACCGAGACGAGCCGCGCGGACTCGATGATGCTCATATCCATAGATATGAAGCATAAGTGCATTAAAATGACATCTTTTCTACGCGACACCTGGGTATATATCCCCGCGCACGAGGGCGAGCAGCGACTGAACGCCGCTTCCTCCTACGGCGGATACAGTGCCGTGGTCGACACGATTGAATACAATTTCGGCGTGGATATTGACGGCTACGTGGTGGCGGATTTCGAGATGTTTAAGGTGCTCGTGGACAGTATCGGCGGCGTGGAAGTCGAGGTCACGAAGAAAGAGGCGAAGGAAGTCACGAGCCACAAGAAACGCTACGGCAACGTCAAACTCGAGGCAGGCAAGCACCGCCTCACGGGCGAGCAGGCGCTCGCGTACTGCCGTATCCGTAAGATTGACACCGACTTTATGCGTACCAAGAGGCAGCGCACGGTCATCTCCTCCATCCTCAGTGAGGTTAAGAAGGGCAACCCCTTCAAGCTCATCAATATGGCGATGAGGAGCGCGCCGTATATTGAAACCGACCTGACAAAGGGTCAGCTTCGCCGCGTTGCATTAATGGGCGCCACCTGTATCAAGGGCGAAATGGTGCAGCAGAGAGTGCCGTTTGAACACACCTGGGATTACGCGAATAAAAACGGCGCAAGCGTTATTGCAATTAATGCCGAAAAAAATAAGGACAAGCTGATAGATTATATTTACAATAAAACAGCGGAAGAAGTAAAAGCTGAGAGCGAATAGCTCTCAGCTTTTTTCACAAAGGAAAAGGCGCGGATTTCTCCGCGCCTTCCTTTTTTGCCTTAATCGTCGTTGTTCGGATCGTCGATTTGTTCGTTGCCGGGTACTGGGTCGCCGGATACTGTCAAAACATCAACAGCCTCGTACTCATCGACCTGAACTTCAGGCTTTGTGTAGAGTTCTTTCATCGTTGAATCTCCGAATTACTCGTCTTCACCGATAATCTGCTCTGTGCCTGTGCCGGAAGCAGTCAGAATATCCATTGCTTCGTACTCATCAACAACAACCTCTGGCTTAGTGTAGAGTTCTTTCATAATGAACCTCCTTATATATCCACCGTACCCGCCCGCAAAGGCGGGTAGGTTGATGGTAATGAATGAACGATTAATAGTTAATGGTATACATATCGGAGTATACAACCTTGATTTCCGTACCCTTCTTAGCAACTACGAATGCCTTAGCGGTAATCGGAGCGTTCTTAGCCTTGATACCGTAGTTAAGAGCAAACTGGTTGGAAGAGTTCGTCATGCTACCGTGAGCAATCTTAACGTTACCGGAATTATCGTTGGAGCCAGCCTTGCCTTCATTGTCAAGGTTGAGGTCAGCATCGGTAAGATTCTTACCGTATACGAAACCGTAGTCAACGAGTGTCCAGCCTGCAGGTACAAATCTTGTAGCAGCGATGTTGTATCTGTAATCCGTGCCCTCGAGGAGAGTATGACCAACAATTGCAGTTGTCGGAAGTTCCTCAGCCTCGGTAAGCATTGTAACAGTAACGTCAGCGCCTACGAAGAAGCTGTAGCTTGTGCCGGTTGCAACAGTTGTGCCGTCGATTGCCCAGCCTGCAGCGGTATCATCGGAAACAGTAACCTTAGTATCGTAAGGAATGGAGTCGCTCTCGAAGCCTGCAGCGTCAAGAGCAGTAGCAGTGATATCCGCACCTGCTGCATCCTTAACAGTTACAGTGTACTTAGTAGTGGACTCAACATCCTCATACTGAGCAATAATGGTAGCAGATGTGGTAAGTGCTCTGATATCATCATCAGCCATATCCCAGCCGGTGAACTTAGAGCTCGGGAAGGAAGTAGCCTGCGGGATGCCTGCAGCAATTGCATCAGCATACTCAGCAGCGGTTACGTTCTTGAACTCCTTAACAGTGTTGCCGAACTTATCAAGGAATACAACTGTCATGGTATCCGTAGCAGGAACTACGAACTCAGGAGCAACTGTCATATCGAAGGTAGCTGCCTGATAGGTGTAAGTAGTTGCGTCAGAAATAATCTTGCCGTTAATGTTCCAGCCGTTGAAGTAATCAGCAGCGTCATCGCTTACAGCGAAGGTTACGGATGAACCGTAAGGAACGTTGATGGTGTTATCCTTAGTACCGTCTACGACCTTGCCGTTAACAGTTACTTCACCAACTTCGTACTTCGGTACAGTGATGTTTACGCCAAGAGCCTCGCCCTCTTCAACATCCTTGGAGATGCTGTCAAATCCGTCATAGGAAGCGGTGTAAGTGTAAACAGCAGGTGTGGTCTTAGTAGCTTCCGCCTTGAGAGTCTTCTCAACGTTTGCTACCTCTGTCTTTGTATGAGAAGCATCGTTGCCGCATACAAAGTTTGCAGTAGCTGTTACAGCGTCAGCGCCGTCCCAAGTGATTTCGGTAGCGTTCCAAGCGTGGTCTGTTGCCGTGTTAGCAACCTCAACATCCTTGGAGATGCTGTCAAGACCTTCGTAAGAAGCAGTGTAGGTGCGAACCTCGTTAGCCGTGCAAGTAGCAGCGCTCTTTTCAACGCTGTTTACAGTTGCAGCCGTTGTTGTGGTAGCGTCACACTTGGAGCACTTGAGAGTTACAGTAGCTGTAACAGCGTCTTCGCTATCCCAAGCAATGCTTACCGGAACGGTGTAAGTGTGAGTTGTATGACCTGCAGCAGGCTTCGTCTCAACATCCTTCTGGTCATTGAAGGAACCAGCAGAATAGGTGTATCTGGTGATTTCAGGAAGCTCTTCCGTCTGATTCTGGATAACCTCAAAGGTGGTGCTGACATTTCTCGTGTCTGTATGAGAAGCGTCGTTAGCGCATACATAAAGCGCATCAACCTTACCGGTTGCTGTATCAAGTGTTTCCCACTTAATCGCGCTAATCTCATACTGGTGACCGAGTTTCGTATTCGCTACGGTAACATCCTTGGAGATGCTTTCAATACCGTCGTAAGAAGCAGTGTAGGTGATTACCTGGTCAGCTTCACAGGTAGCAGCACTCTTTTCAACGTTGTTTACAGTTGCAGGCGTTGTTGTGGTAGCGGTGCAGGTTGCGCACTTGAGTGTTACAGTAGCGGTAACAGCGTCTTCGCCATCCCACGCGATGCTTACAGGTACACTGTAGTTGTGCTCAAGAGTTGTATCCGGATCATCATATTCAACATAGGAAGCACCGCAACGTGAGCAGGTGTATGTGGTGTAACCGTTCTCGGTGCATGTAGGATTGGTGTAAACTCCAACATTATCATGATTGTTCGCGTCGATTTCACCCTCTACATCCTTGGACGTGGAAACTTCGGAGCCGTTGAGCGATACAGTAGCAGTAAGGGTGTTTACGCCCTTGGTGGTGCAGTTACCTGCAGTCTTAACGGTGGATTCAATTTCGGAATCCGTAGCAGAAAGCTGATAGCCATCGCTCTCATCACAATCTGCAGCGGTGCAGGTGATGGTAGCAGTAGCCGAAGAATTATCATCAGCCCATGTCCATACGGGAGTAGCACCGGTGAAGTCATGCGTATGAGTAGGTGTCGGAGCAGCAACGTTCTCGTTCTTGCCCATGAAGGTCATCTTTCTGGAACCGAAGTTTTCTTCGGTAGCGCCCCAAGGATCACCTGCAACGAACTTGTTTTCACCGTATGTGGTGTAATTGTAAGCAGCCTCGTTGTCTGCGATAGGAGCATAGCCACCCTCGGAATAACCGGTAAACATATCAGCACCGGTCTTAATGTTCTTACCGTGAGATTTGGTGCTACCATTATGTACCCAGAAGGTAAGCGGGTTATCGGCACTAATATCTTCCTTGAGAACAAATGCAAATGTGCACATAATGGATTTGTTTGTCATGTCGGTTTCATTGCCATCTGCATCAATAGCCTGTGCGTTCTTGGTAATCTTAGACCAATCCTTTGCAGGGTTAGCGATTGCTTCTGCATACATATAGTTTTCGCCATCGTAGTCAGTCATAATCTTAGAACCGATTTCGGCATTGACGCCTGTATAGTATGCCTGTGCATCGAAGTCTTCCATGCCCTTTGTACCCATCTCAAAGGTATCTGCATCAGTAGGATCAACATAATCCGAAAGCTGGGAAGCGGTACCGGTGAGTACCTCTCTCTTTTTACCGGTTTCACCGTTGTCGCAGGTGTAGAGAGGTTCAATGTTGTTTGAGAAGGAAACCTCAGCAGTTGCAACATAAACGCTGGGAACATTATCCATGCGAATAGTGACAGTGAAAGCGTCGCCTGCCTTGAGATTGTAATCAGACGCAAGAGCTGCAACTTCATACTCATTATCCCCATAAGCAGTTGAATTAACAACATTTGCTGTGTCACCAGCTTCAATAGTGAGACCAGATACAGTGTACTTAGCATCGCTGGATACTGAACCTGTAGCCTTAAGCTGAGGACCAGCAATACCGGAAATACCGAAGTCGGTAGCACCGGATTTACCAGTAGCATTTACAACGTAACCATCTGCATAATTGTCAACCCAAGTAGCTCTCGGATTATCATCTTCATCGGTTGCGTCAGCCTGAAAAAGTGTACCAAACTGGAGCTGAATGTCCGGCGTGTACACAGTTGTATCTGCAGCTGCAAATGCTGTGAACGGAACTGAGAAAGTTACCATCAGCACTGCAAGCAAGCAAGCTACAACCTTTTTAAATGATTTGCTCATTTAAAATTACCTCCATAAATTTTACATAAATGTGTATTACTGTTAAAGAGTCATATTGCTGTAATCAGCAGACAGACCGCCCGATACAAAGTAACTGAAGATAGCCTTATCGCCGGCACCCCATGCATCATTACCATCAAGATCCATATCCGGATCATTGTTGGTAAGTCCTGCTGC
>SVOG01000040.1 GCA_015066525.1 Oscillospiraceae bacterium
CAATAACAACTTGAAAGAATAACATACATCATCAGTAGTTCAATTCCCGCCTCAAAACAAAAACACACCGCAGGGGTGTGTTTTTGTTTTGGTGGAGACGGCGGGAATTGAACCCGCGTCCAAAACTGTATTCCCAAGGGTTCTACGGGTGTAGTTTGTTCTTTAGGATTCCCCTCAACGAGCGGCAACAAACAGCCTATCGCCTACGGTAGTACCTATTACCTGACGGGAGCCGGTACGCTCACCCGTTCATGTTCGCCGCTGAGTCGACGCCCTTACCCGAGCTGCGGCAGTCCCGGGCAGGACGGAAGGGTGCTTACGCAGCCTTCAGAACTGTCTTATTATTGTCAGTTAATTTTAAGTTGTTACTTTTTAAGCGGTGCAACTCCGCTACCCGCTGACCGAGGTTCAATAGCCCTGTCGAAAGCCTTTCGTCCCCGCGTCGTTAGGCGGCTGCGTGATCAAAGCATAATGCCGAGGCATTATGCTATAAATCACTACGCCGTCACTCCTTTTCCGAGCAAAATTCGGCATAGCCTGCTTTTTGCTCGGTATGCAGGATTCGCCTGTTTTGTTGATTTGTTATTCGCCGTCGTTCCTCCTCCGAAAACTACAACATCGTAATTTTCAGTATATCATTAATAGCGTTCTTTGAACTCGCGTTCGATGGTGCGGTCGGCTGCCTTCTTAGCGGCGTCGGCTCGCTTATCATAGAGCTTCTTACCCTTACACAGACCGATTTCGAGCTTTGCTTTTCCCTTCTTCAGATAGAGTTCGAGCGGAATAACCGACAGTCCCTGCTGCTGCGACTCGCCAAAGAGTTTCATAATCTCGCGCTTATGAAGAAGCAATTTCTTCTTGCGCAGCGGGTCACGGTTAAAGCGGTTGCCCTGTTCATACGGGGAGATATGCATCCCGATGGCATACATCTCGCCATCATCCACCGAGCAAAACGAATCCTTCAGATTCACCCTGCCCGCGCGGATGGATTTAATCTCCGTGCCATAGAGTTCAATACCCGCCTCATATTTTTCGAGAACAAAATAGTCGTGATAGGCTTTTTTATTCTTCGCGATGGATTTTATTTCGTCTTGCAATGCCTCACGACCTTTCGTAAATTTTTGCTGAGCGATGGCTTCCTCCATTAGATTAAAGAGCGTCCTTCAATCGCACGTGTAAGCGTGACCTCGTCGGCATACTCGAGGTCCGCGCCGACGGGCACGCCGTATGCCAGACGGCTGACGGTAATTCCCATCGGTTTGAGCAGGCGCGAGATATACATCGCCGTCGCCTCACCCTCGACAGTCGGATTCGTCGCCATAATAACTTCCTCGACCGTGCCGTCACCGAGGCGCGCAATCAGTTCCTTAATGCGTATCTGGTCGGGACCGATATTATCCATTGGCGATATTGCGCCGTGGAGTACATGGTAGGTACCGTTATATTCATGTGTGCGCTCAATTGCCACGACATCGCGCGGGTCCTCGACAACACAGATAACGCTCTTATCGCGTGCGCCATCCTTACAAACGGGACAGAGGTCGTCGTCGGCAAGGTCACAGCAGATTTTGCACTGCTTTATCTTAGTATGCGCGTCGGTAATCGCCTTAGCAAAATTATTTGCCTCCTCGTCAGAGAGACCAAGCACATAAAACGCCATACGCTGCGCCGTCTTGTGACCGATTCCCTGCATACGCTCGAACTGGTCTATTAAATTTTGCAATGGTGCTAATTTATTCATAAGACTAAATGGTTATAAGTTAAAAATTACGAGTTTTGGGTCGCTATGCGCGGATTAAAGACCCGGGATATTGAGTCCGCCCGTGGCAGCGTTCATTTCGCGCTCCGCTTCTTCATCAATCTGGCGGTTTGCCTCATTCAGCGCGGCAACGAGCATATCCTCGAGCATCTCCACATCCTCGGGGTCAACGACCTCGGGGTTAATGCCGATTGCCTTCACCTCGTGCGCACCGGTCACGGTAACCTCTACCATACCGCCGCCCGAGGAGACAACATACTCCTTCTCCTTGAGTTCTTCCTGCTTTGCCTCAATCTGCTCCTGCATCTTCTGTGCCTGCTTGAGCATCTGCTGCATATTCTGCGGTCCGCCGCCCATTCCCTTAGGGATTCTTGCTTTCATCGTAACATCTCCTTTATTTCACTTCTATATTGATACTGCCGCTCGCCCGGGCAATCAAATCCTCGAGCGGGTCGCGCTGCTTTTTCTGTTCGGTGCTCGGATTCTTAAAAATACCGAGTCGGTATTTCACGCCCGTTACCTCGTACACCGCCTTGCGGATGGCACGGGAGTGGATGGGATTCTTCATAAAGGTCTTAAACGCCTCATTCTGCGTATCGACGAGGAAGAAATCACCTCTGAGATACGCCCTTGAACCGTTGAGAACGCCGAAGAGCGGGATATCGTCGCGGTGAATCACATCGAGGAACTCGCCCCACTGCGTAAACGGCACGGTTTCCGGCTCTGCGCCCGTCTGCTCGGGCTGGGATTCCGGCTGCGGCTCGGGCTGTGGCGTCAAAGCGGGTGCTGCGACAACCGTCGGCTCCGGCTTCACCTCATCCTGCGGCTGCTCGGGTGTCGGTGTGGGAACAGGCTCCGCCTCAGGTGCTTCCTGCATCATTTCCGACTCAGGCTCGGGCTGCGGTTGCGGCGCGGGAGTCGGTGCTACGGGGGGTGCCGTCACTTGCTGCACCTGCGGTGCGGGGACACTCACGCCGTTTTTAAGAGCGCGTTCAAGTTCTGCCACTCTCGACAGAACGGCGCCCGCACTCTCCTCGAGTTTCGGCTCACATAGTTTGATAAATGCCATCTCCATCTCGATACGCGCCGACGCGCCGCCCTTAATGGTAACGAGCGTCTGCTGGAATAAATCGAGCGCAAAGAGGACATTCTCGATTGAGAATGCCCGCGCGGCATTCTGGATATTCTGATACTCATCGTCGGTGCAAATAATGAGTTCGCGGCTCTTCTTTACCGTCTTGACAACGAGGAAATTACGAAAATGGTTAATCATCTCGACGCAGAGGCGCTCCATATCAAAGCTGTTCTGATACAGTTCGGAGATAATCGACATCGCACCGTTGGAGTCGTGCTGCGCGACGCAGTCCGAGAGGCGGAACATCGCTTCCCTGCCCGCAAGCCCTGCAACCTCGCTGACGAGGTCGGCGGTAATATGCTTATTGCGTCCCGCGCACTGGTCAAGTATCGACAGACCGTCACGCAGCGCGCCGTCGGCAATGCGTGCAATCAGAACTGCCGCGTCCGCGTCAAGTTCCATTCCCTCAAAAGAGGCAACCTGATTCAGTCTGACCGCCATCGTCTCAGGCTGAATGCGCTTAAAATCAAAACGCTGACAACGCGAGAGAATCGTCGCGGGTAATTTATGCACCTCGGTAGTAGCGAGGATGAAGATAACGTGTGCGGGCGGCTCCTCAAGCGTTTTCAAAAGCGCGTTGAACGCACCCGTGGAAAGCATATGCACCTCGTCGATAATGTAGACACGATACTTTCCCTTCGTAGGCGTATAGTTCGCCTCCTCGCGCAGATTGCGGATATTATCGACGCCGTTATTCGAGGCTGCATCAATCTCGACCACATCGTAAATGGAGCCGTTGTCGAGTCCCTTACAGACTTCGCACTCGTTACAAGGCTCACCGTCGAGCGAATTCTCACAGTTGACTGCCTTGGCGAGAATCTTGGCGCAGGTGGTTTTACCCGTACCGCGCGAGCCGGTAAAAAGATACGCGTGGGAGACTCTGCCGTTTTTAATCTCATTCTTAAGCGTGGAGGTAACATGGTCCTGACCGTAGACATCGCCAAAGACGCGCGGTCTGTATTTTCTGTACAATACCTGATACATACTTACTCCTCCTTCTTACAAAAAAATGCCATTACGCCCTTTGCATAGCGTACAGACTTGTCTGAGGCACACAGAATAATCCACTTATTGCTGCTCGGTTCCCCGCCTGACAAGGTTCGTAGCATCCCGTCGCACAGGGCCCATACGCTACGCAAAAGACGCAAAAGCACTC
>SVOG01000041.1 GCA_015066525.1 Oscillospiraceae bacterium
ACCAATCATGTAGGGAGCGGCGACCCCGACGCTCCGCAATACAAACCGCGCTCCTACGAGCAACTGTAGGGAGCGATGCCCACATCGCTCCGATACAAAGCCCACATCGCTCCGATACAAACCACGCTCCCGCGAGCAACCGTAGGGAGCGGCGACCCCGACGCTCCGCAATACAATGAGGGTGAGCGCAGCTCACCCTCCATTCTCCATTCTCCACTCCTCGACGTCCGCCCCCTACCAACACCTACCGGATACTGTCCCGTATATCCTTTAATACTTTCTTTTCGATGCGCGAAACATAGGAACGGCTGATGTTGAGGCGCTCGGCGACCTCGCGCTGCGTGAGCGGCTGCGTGTTGCGCAGTCCGTAGCGCAAAATGAGGATTTCTTTTTCGCGCTCGTCGTCCATTTCGTTGATGTAGCGCACAACCTTCTGCCACTCGGTTTTCTTTTCGAGGTCCTCCGCCATATCGACGCTGCTGGCGAGCGTGTCCTCGATGGTCAGGGGATTGCCGTCCTTGTCGGTCTCGATGGTGTCCGAGAGCAGCATTTCACCGTTTTGCTTTTTCAGCGCGCGAAAGTGCATCAGTATCTCATTTTCAATGCAGCGCGAAGCGTAGGTGGCAAGCCGCGTATTCTTGCTGCAGTCGAAGGAGTCAATCGCCTTTATCAGCCCGATGGTGCCGATGGAGATTAAGTCGTCGGTGTCGTTCGTCTTGGCGTAATACTTCTTGACGATGTGACTGACAAGGCGCAGATTGTGCTCTATCAGTATCGCGCGGGCGTTTTTACTTCCGTGTGCCATCTCGTCGAGATAGCGGCGCTCCTCCTTGGCGCTCAGCGGTTTCGGAAAGGACGAGCCGCTTTGAATGTGGAGGATGAAGTACAGAAAATTTGCACTCAGAATGGATAATATTGTTGTCAACATTTTCATCACCGTTTTATTATATTTTCGTCGATTCGGCGATATACTTGTGACTCGGATTTTTTTCAAATTAACCGTAATGATTTTTTTGTGTTATATAGATATGAGTTTTTTCATAACGGATACCCCCCGAAAAGGATGTACCGTTATTATAACATATCTTTACGGCAATGTCATTTTTTATTGACAGTTTTTTATAAACAGTTTTCATCCTTTTGGAAAATACTGCACCTTGATGAATATATTTATACAAATACATCCCGTTTGATTGATAAAATTAGTTAGACTTTTCAGCAGTAATATGTTATAATTTTTATATTAATTATGATACTCTGCAAAGGAGAATACTATGAAATCGATGAAGCGAATATTAGCGCTCTTATTATCGGTATTGATGCTTTTTGCCACTATGCCGATAACGGCAATGGCAGAAACCGTAACCGGACGCTTAGGCACATCCAATGTTTATTACGAGCTGACGGACGAAGGCGTGCTGAGGCTTTACGGCACCGGCGCAACGCCCAATTATCCGGCGGAGGCCGAGTCGAGCCCGTTTGCGGGAAAATACGTTGAAAAGGTAGTTGTAGAGCAAGGCATCACAAGCATTGGCAACTATATTTTTGCGGAATGCTGGGATATTGAGGAGGTTTCTCTTCCAAAGTCGCTGCGTTATGTCGGCAATGTTGCCTTCGGCGGCTGTTCAAAGCTGAAGGAGATTACCTTTAATTCGAATACCGAAAACTTTGGCTTTGCCGCGTTATACAATTGCCGGAGCCTTAAAAGCGTTACCTTCAAGTCGAACAGAATCAACTGCTTCGGCTTGTATAGTGGCGAAGCCAACAGCCTGCTTGGCCATGTGGAGGACGCAACCATTTATGTGAATCTGCCGATGATGATTGAGGAAACGCAGGACGGCGTCACCTCAACAGTTTCCTCCTATGAAGATGCTGTGGCAAAGTTTGGCCAAAACAACAACACGGTTTACTGCGTAAACGATAACGCAAAAATCAAATGGAAAAATTATGACGGCACGGTGCTTGAAACGGACGAAAACGCCATGCAGGGCGAAATTCCCACCTACGACGGCGCAACACCGACGAAGCCGGCAGACGACAACAACGCTTACTATTTTACCGGCTGGACGCCGCAGCCCTATGCAGTAATGGGCGATATGTCCTATACCGCCACTTTTGGATCGTACGGAAAGTCAGCTTATCTTGACCAAAACGGCGAGGAGCAGGAGGTCTTTGCCCGTCCGCTGACCGGTACGGAAACCTTACTTTCACCCGGCTGGTATGTTGTGAATAAAAACATCAATTATTCCCACACATTGTACTTTACTGACTCTGTTCATATTATTTTAGCAGATGGTAAAATGCTTACCTTCAGCAACGGTTGTGATTTCTCAGCTTTGGATCCTACACAGACCGATTTGAATCCAGACGGGTACGACCCGATGCAAACGCAGCTTAATTTCTATTGGCAGAGCGGTAAAACCGGTACGCTTACAATGAACGGACAAATCCTTACCTGGCGCCTGAATGTGTATGGGGGCAACATTACCTCCAAGGTTTTTGGCTATGTTTCTAACTTTTACGATGGCAACTTAACGTTTAAAGACGAAGCACAGTGTATGTCGCTGAACGTTTACGGCGGTAACGTGAAGATGGAATCCTGCGATGCAAGCGTTCAATTTAACATTTACGGCGGTAATTTCCAGTGCACCGGCACGGTAACGACAAACGCTCCCGCTTACGTTACCTTGGGTTTCACCAAGCCGAGCGACAGTATCTCTATAGGCTATCTTTATTTAGAGGGCAACAAGAACAATTATGTAAATCAGCATGTTAAAATAAAAGACGGTCAAAAAATGACAGATGCGGCAGACCGCAGCACCGTTTTTGAAGGCGTGCTGCCGATCAGTTCTGACCTGATAACCGTTCCGAATATTAACGGCAAAACACTGGTGCCGTATGCGCACAACGCGATTACGTTTACACCCGCTTTGAACGGCACGGTAACAGGACCGAGCGAAGCGGATTTCGGTGATGAGATAACGCTTGCCGTAACCCCTGATGAAGATTATGCGCTCGACGAGTTGACAGTCAAGACTGCAGATAATGAAACCATAGAGGTTGTCGACAATAAATTCATTATGCCGGCAACAGCCGTTACTGTGTCAGCCACCTTCATTAGCACAAAAACATATACGGTAACTTGGGTCGTAGACGGTGAAGTTGTTGAAACGGACGAGAATTTGCCGTTTGGCGCAACGCCCGAATATAACGGTGCAGTACCGCACAAGGCGCCGACAGCGCAGTTCACCTATACATTTGAGGGTTGGTCTCCTGCGATAACGCCGGTAGCCTCCGATGTGACTTATACGGCGCAATTTGGTGTTTCAATCAATACCTATCATGTGCGTTGGGTAGTGGAGGGAGAAACGGTTGAAACGGACAGCGACGTACCTTACGGCGCGACACCCGAATACAACGGCGCAACCCCGCAAAAAGCGGCGACTGCTCAGTTCACCTATGCTTTTTCGGGCTGGTCTCCGGAAATTTCGCCGGTAACCGGAGATGTCACCTATACGGCACAGTTTACCGAGGTGACGAATACCTATACAGTCTCTTGGGTCGTGGGCGGTGAAACGGTTGAAACCGATACCAATATCCCATACGGCGCAACGCCGGAATATAACGGCGCTACTCAGGATGATTATTATGATGCGGATCATCATTATATATTCAGAGGCTGGAGCGACGGCACGAGTATTTATGCTTCCCATGCGCTTCCGTCGGTGAATGCAGATACCGTATATACCGCTGTATATACGGAGGCGGCACACCGATTTGGCGAGCCGGTTTGGGAATGGGCGAATGATGGCAGCAGTGCCGTGGCACACTTCACCTGTACCGACTGCGGTTACGCCGTATCCGTTAACGCATCCGTTTTGGAGCAGAAGCAAAACCTTATTAGCATTTTTTCTGCAACCGCTCATTTCGCTGACGCTGACTATCAGAATCAGAAGACCGTTACGCGTAGCTGTAATCTTTGGATTAGCGGTACACAAGTCAACGGCGATAATGCCTCCGATGTTTTTGGCGACGGTTCGGTTTCGTATGACGAGATGACGAATACGCTTACCCTCACCGATGCCACTCTTGAGGTTAGCAGATACAATGATGACGGCGCTTTTGCCATCCGATATAATGATTCTTACGCTTTGCCGCTTACCATCGTTCTTAACGGCACAAACAGCATTGTGGATGAAGCGGCTGACAATAATGTACAGGCAAAATACGGCGTTTGTGCCTTTGCTTCATCACCCGGTTACGTGGTTGAAGGAAACGGTACGCTCAGCATTTCAATGAGTGCAGAAGATGATAATATCCAGTACTACGGCATTCATATGCGCAAACCGATTACTGTTAATGCGGCAACTGTGAATATTGCAATTCATGGCAATGCTCCTGCAACAGGCGTTGATTTGTGCTATAACGATACCGTGCTTTCATTGACAAATGGCGCAGCGATGAATATTTCGACGGGCGCAAATGAAAACTCTTATGCGCTGAATAGTAACAGAAATGTAGAAAACCTGCGAGTCGATGACGGATGCACGCTTGTTGCATGCTCTCAGGGAACGGCATTTGGCAACGACATTATCTTATCGGACGCAACAAAAGCACTGGGCGCATATGTTAATGCGGCGGCACAGTCCGACGGTGCAGTAAAATGGGATGCATCAACTGACTTAACCGCTTATCGTTACGTCAAAATACCGTATGTAAAAGGCGAGCATCCCGAAGACGGCTACAGTCTGACAATTGACGACAGCGTGAAGGTGAATTTCTATATTGATATGCCTTATTACGAAGCAGAAGGCGGATATATTGAATATACCTGCATCGATTCCATTAATGAGGAGAGTGCACGCAGAAAGACTGTTGTTGCCATGGATGACAGCGAGGAGTTCAGCGCTCAGGAAAACGGCACAAGAAAATTGACTCTTAAAGCTGCGCCAGCACAGCTTGCCGAAAAATATGAAATAACCGTATACGATGCGCAGGGCGTTGAAAAGAAAAGATTTGAAGCGTCAATGGCGGATTACTGCGAGCAGTTGAAGAATCATGAGCGCTATGGAGAGCTTTGCCGCGCGCTTCTCAACTACGGACAGCATTCCAATATCTTCTTTGATTATGCTTCAAAGCACGAAGACGTATATACCGTACCGACTGCCGAAGGATTTGATGCAGACCTTACGGCAGGTGAAAAATCGACCCTCGCAGGTAAAGCGGTATCCTCCATTACGCCGGGCGATACGGCAGTTAAGGGAGTTTCGTATGTAGCACTGATGGACCCTGAACTTCGCTTCTATCTTGATGCGAGCGTCAGTGAATCGCAGGCGGCAAAGACACCTGTTAGCATCACAGGCACGGCGGATGGCTTTGCCCCGCAGGCTGAGATGGTGAAGACTGACAGCGGCATTTGTGTGAGAGTAACGGGACTCAAGGCGAATGACTTCGGCAAGAGCTTTAACCTGAGAATAGGCACGACAGAAATTACATACAACGGTTATGCCTATCTTAATGCGGTGATAACCCGAACGAACCCGACCGGCGCACAGGCGGATTTGTACAATCTTGCGAAAAGTGTATACAGATATGCAGTGGCTGCCGAGAACACATTTTAGTAAATGAAATAGAAAACGCATGCCACCCCTTTTAGCCTGAGTTCGATTAAGGAAACCAAAATGAATCAGAAAACGAAGATAATTATTTCTGCGATTATTAACTGGATTGTATAAAATGCGACTCGTTATTGATTGCACCGGCAAAAAACAGCCCCGACGCTCTGCGTCGGGGCTGTTCCTTTATCATTAATCGAGTTCAATATATTTTGTTGTGTTCGGTATTTCCTTAGGCTGCGTTTTCGGTATCGTCAGCTTAAGAATACCATGTTTGAATTCACCCTTAATGTCATGCTCGGTAATATCCTCGCCGACATAAAAACTTCTTGCGCAGGAACCGTAAACTCTCTCCCTGCGGATGTATTTGCCGTTTTTCTTTTCTTCCTCATCATGGTTATGGCTCTTTTCCGCCGAAATTGTCAGGTAACCGTCCTTAAGGGCAACCTTAACATCCTCTTTCTTAAAGCCCGGTAAATCCATAATCAGATTATAGCTTGTGTCGTTTTCCTGAACATCGGTTTTCATAATTCCTTTTTCGTGATGTCCGTAAAGCCTTTTTTCTGCTTTCCTCATTTCCGAATCATCAAAAAACGGAAAATCAAACCAATCATCAAATAAATCTCTTCCGAATACGCTTGGCAACATAAGTCATCGCTCCTTTCAAAAGCACCATTAATAGTTATTGCCATTATGATTTGCTTTATTCGAATTATTTGAACTCATAGGGAAGCATTTGCAGTAGTTCTGATTCTCAGGTATGCTGTTTCGTGTTTCTTTCTTTGTTCTGTCATCACTATAGCACGATGAATTAGCACTGTCAAGTGTAGAGTGCTAATTTAACAATTTATGCAATGATTGTTAACAAATTATGCAATATTGCGTAACAATTTATACAATAAATCACCTTGGGGTACAAAGAATTACGGAATCGGAATATACAGCGCGTCCGGCATCGATGAGATGCAGTGCTCCTCCTTGGCTTTTCATCAGCGTTTTATTATATTTTTGTCGATTCGGCGATCTACTTGTGATTCAGATTTTTTTCAGATTAACTAATAATTATATATTTTTTTGCTGACATATGTTATAATGAAAAAAACACACCATTTTTAATACTTTAAGGAGGTATTCAGATGACAAAAGGTATTAAAGCAACCATTGCAGTTATGGCTGCCGTTATTCTTGTCCTTTCGGGACTTCTCGTTTATACAAACGTGGGTGCGAAGAAGGGCGCGGACACTGCGGAGTATAAGCTCTACAAGAATATCATCTCCCAGGAAGAGGTGGAAAAGACCTTATTCGGTCAGCCGATTTCGACGGAGAGAGACGGCGAGTACCGCATCGGTATCAAGACCGCGATTGACGGCGATTACCACGCGGAACTGACCCTGTATCAGGCAAAGGGCGGCAAGTATGAGGTTGTATTCTCGTGCCCCGCGCTTGTCGGTAAAAACGGTCCCGGCAAGCAGTCCGAAGGGGACACCAAAACGCCGCTCGGTACCTGGGAAATCGGCGAGGCGTACGGCTTAAAGGCTGACCCCGGCAGCAAGGTACCGTACACCCAGATTACGGACGATATGTACTGGTGCGCTACGGGCAGCAACGGCAAGAAGTATAACCAGCTTCTCTATAAGTCCGAGGATCCCGATAATGATTACAGCGAGGATGAGCATCTTGCAGATTATCCGATTCGCTACGCATATCTGCTGGATATGGGCTACAACAAGGCTGGCGCGCCTTATGCGGGTAATGCCATCTTCCTGCACTGCTGGAAGGATGAGAATACCGCTACGGGCGGCTGCGTCGCCATTTCTGAGGAGAATATGGTGCGCGTTCTTACCACCATCACACCCGGTACGTCCGTTACCATTTATTAATGAAACAGGAGGAGCATTCTAATGAAAAAATTTGCCCCTATTCTCTTTTCAATCGCCGCTGTCGTATTCGGCATCATCTTTGTCGTTGTCGGTATTCGCACGTTAGCAACAAAGGATTTATACGATTCTAATGTCACCGCTACCATCGTTGATATCGAGGAAGAATGGCAGACGGCAACCGACCCCGACGAAGCGGACCATCTCGAAAAAACCGCTTATGTGGATTACGAAATCAACGGACAGAAGTACGAGCACGTGCTCTCTCCCGTACAGGATGATAATTTCAATGTTGGCGATACGGTGGAACTTCTCTACCAGTCCAAGGACCCGACCAAGATTTCCGGACAGAATATCACTTCGGGCGGTATTGCCTTCATCGCAGTCGGCGCGATTGTGGCAGTCGGCGGCTGCATTTCGACGCTGAGAATCTTTATCAGAAAGAGATAAGAATGACGAATAACAGGGTTGCGGCGGCAACCCTGTTTTTTCTTTATTTTTCGGACGTGCTGTGTTATACTATAACTGAATCGGAGGGATATGTATGATTTATCAGCTCAGAGAAAAACCGACGCCGGTTACGATTGACGAGATAGACGACCAATATATTACCGCGGCGTATATCAACGCCGAGGAACTGCGCGAAATCGGGCTGCGCTACGGCTTTGCCCGTTCGACCATTGCTGCCTGCGGCGAGAGGAGCGAGCATTTTCGCTCGGGTGTGGAGGTATATGACGACTATACCTTTACCGAACTCAGAATTGTGAATAAGAATAATCTCTCGAGCACCGAGGACAGCGTGGCGCTCTATGTTATGAAGAATATGCTCATCGTCGTTGATGTCGAGGACTATGACTCTTCGACGAAGGAGAAATTTATGGCGGCGCTGAGCCGTTATTCCTATTCGGCAGTAACGCTCGAGAAACTGATTTACGCCTTCTTCGACGCGCTTGTCGTCAACGACGTTAAATTCATCGAGGATTTGGGAAACGAGATTACCCAGCTCGAGGAGTATGTACTCAAGGGCGTCGCGGACGAGAATTTTAACCTCAATTTGTTGCAGATTAAGAAGGAACTGCTCACGATGCACAATTACTATGAGCAGCTCCTTGACATCACGGACGCGATTGAGGAAAACGAGAACGAAATCTTTGAAAACAAAGATTTATGGTATATCGCAAACCTCGGACAGAAGATTGCCCGCCTGAAGGAGGACGCCGATTCGCTCTCGGCTTCGGTCACGCACCTACAGGACGCCTATTCCGCCTCCCTCGACCTGAAGCTGAATAATACGATGAAAATCTTTACCGCGATTACGAGTATTTTCTTTCCGCTGACGGTGATTGTCGGCTGGTACGGTATGAATTTTAAGTCGATGCCCGAATTTGAATGGAAATACGGCTATGTGTTTGTTATCGTGCTGTCGCTTGTGGTAGTGGCGGGACTTGCCGTTATCAGTAAAAAGCGCAAATGGTTTTAATGATGGAAAGATGTAAGTATTATAAAAAATGCAGCGGCTGCCAGCTCCAGAATCTCGCCTACGACGAGCAACTGCGCTATAAGCAAAAGCGGGTAAATACTTTGCTTGCGCCCTTTGGCAGGGTGGAAAAAATGATTCCTGCCGAAAACCCTCTTCACTACCGCAATAAGGTGCAGAAGATGTTTTACTATGATTTCAAGACCCGCCGCATTGAATCGGGTATTTATCAGAGTACGACGCATCGTATTGTTCCCGCAGTGCACTGTATGATTGAGGATGAGGCGGCGCAGGACATCGTGAAAAGTGTCACAAAACTGCTGAACTCCTTTAAGATAAAAGCCTATGAGGAGCGCACGGGAAAGGGCATTATGCGCCATATTTTAGTCCGCACGGGTACCGTCAGCGGCGAGATAATGGTGGTGCTCGTGACCGTGTCACAGACTTTTCCGTCGAAGGCAAATTTTGTTAAGGCGCTTTTACAGGAACAGCCCGAAATCACCACGATTGTACATAATATTAACCCCGACGGAATGAACTTAACCCTCGGTGAGTACAGCGAGGTGCTGTATGGCAGCGGCAGTATTGAGGATGAGCTATGCGGCTGCACTTTTGAGATTTCACCCGCTTCGTTTTATCAGGTGAATCCCGCGCAGACGGAGGTGCTGTATCGCACCGCGATTGACAGCGCGCAACTGACTGGCAGTGAAACCCTGTTTGACGCTTATTGCGGTACGGGTACCATCGGCATTATCGCCTCGCAACACGCGGGTAGGGTGCTCGGCGTGGAACTGAATCCCGACGCCGTGCGCGATGCTATCAAAAATGCGCGGCGCAACGGTGTGAAGAATATTTATTTTGAATGTGCTGACGCAGGGGAGTATATCAATGCTCTTGCGCGGGAAGGCGAGCGCTTTGACGTGGTGATGATGGACCCGCCGCGTGCCGGCGCGTCGGTAAAATTTCTCAAATCGCTCTGTAAGATGAAGCCGCGGCGCATTGTCTATATCTCCTGTAATCCCGAAACGCTTGCGCGTGATTTGCGCATTCTGACCACCCACGGCTATCGCACGCTGAAAATGCAGCCCGTCGATATGTTTCCCTTCACAAAACATATTGAAACGGTTGTCAGTCTCGCGAGATGACAACGGCATTTTAGGTGTAATATATATTCATTGTATACCGCAAATTTGACCTTTGGTCTGATTTGTGGTATAATTTTTGTCGAATTTTAAGAAGGAGGCGGATATTGTGAAAAGAATCGTGTCAGTGTTACTTGCATTCTTGATGCTTTTTTCCGCGTTTTATACACCCGTGAGCGCATACTCCGCATCCAAGATGTACGCGGTGGATAAACTGCAGTCCATCCAGACGCAGTCGGGATTCGTCCCCGGCAAGACCGCCATTGTGACGGGTAACTGCTACGCCTTCGTTTCAAAGGTCTGCGAGAAGCTCTACGGCGTGAAATACGACGGTGAGGGACTCTACGGTAATTTCAGAGCGAAGCACCAGACGGGCAATTACTATACCGTCAGCACCTACACAACGAAGGAAACTTATCCGAGTTCTTCCGTGGTGGAGGGTATTATTTCCTTTTTTGTGAAAAACGCCGTTCCCGGCGATGTTATTCACTATGGCGCTTATACCACGGGTACCTCGAACTCGAGCACCCATACGATGATTGTGCAGAGTATTGACAGCCGGAAAATCGGTTTTTTCCACGCGAATTACCAGACGACGGATTATTCCCGCGATTCGTGCCACGTGGATTATGTCTACTGGGACAGCCTGCGCAGCAGCCCGACCTCAAACGAAAAGCGAAACGGCAAGATTTATTCGATGAATTCGCTGTTTTATAATAAGATGAAATCAACCGGTCTTGGTATTTCCATCAACCGCTATTCGAAATATGAGGATAAGTACTACCTCGTCGGGGCAACAACCCCGATTGTTAAGGTGGACCGGACGAGCCCGTATTCCATGCGCGTTTACTGGGACGAGATTGCCGGCGCTACCAAGTATCAGGTGCAGTATAAGAAGGCGAGTGCTGCGGACTACATCACAGCGACCTCTTCATGTAAGGCGCTGGAATACGAGATTAAGAATCTCGATGTCGGCGTGAAATACGATTTTCGCGTGCGCACCTATGCCGCGGGCAAATGGCAGGACTGGAGCGATGTGATTGAAAAGAAAACCCTGCCGCCCACGATGGTGAATATCACCTTTTCGCTGAAATCAAACGGACTCAGTATGAAATGGGGCAAGCGCTCCGATATTACGGGCGTGCGTATCTATAAGAGCACGAAAGCTGACGGCGATTTCACGCAGATTAAAGATATCACAAATCTGAATACCAATACCTATCTCGATAAGGATATTGAGTACGGCAAGACTTACTATTACCGATTTGAGCGCTATCTCAACCTGAATGGCAATACCTACGCAACCAAGACGGACCCGAAGAGTGCCGCCTATGTGCTGGCGCAGCCGACGCTGACGAGCGAGTGCCTCAATACCAC
Organism: Oscillospiraceae bacterium; assembly: GCA_015066525.1. Lineage (GTDB taxonomy): Bacteria > Bacillota > Clostridia > Oscillospirales > Acutalibacteraceae > Eubacterium_R. Next base: position 11,489 of record SVOG01000041.1, read on the forward strand.
CACGGTGCAGATGACGCTGACAGCGAACGGCACCTCGGACAGTTTTGTTTACTATCTCGAGGACAGCAAGGGCAAGACGGTTGTGAAGGAGAGCACCACGGCGAATACTGCCGTTACGCTCAAGAATCTGACCCCCTGCACCTATTACTATTTCTATGCGGCGCAGAAAACGGCAATCGGCACGGGAGAGTTTGAAAAATTCGGTTTCCGCGCCGTTCCCGGCAAAGTGGAAAATCTGAAAACTGCCCGCCATACCAAGGGCATTCAGTTGTCATTTACAACGCAGAGTGATGCAAGCGGCTACACAGTCTATCGCAGCACGGCGCAAAACGGTGCTTATAACGAAATAAAAACACTCGATGCCGATGAAGGTGCTTATCTCGATACGGATGTGAAGTATAACACGGTTTACTATTATAAAGTCAGAGCGTTTGCCTCAAACGGTTCTAAATCGTATAGCGGCGTTTACAGTGATATTGCCTCGGGCAAGAATACTACGGGTAAGGTAACGGGACTGAAGATTGTCGGCAGAACGCCTACCTCGTTTACTCTGAAGTGGACGAAACCCGATAATGCCGAGAGTTATACCGTGCAGATGAAACCCGACGGCGGCTCGTGGAAAACCGTGGGCAATGCGACGGGCGCAAGCAAGGTCGTCAGCGGGCTGAAACTCGGCAAGGTTTATTATTTCCGTGTCAAGGCGAACAACAGCATCGGCTCCTGCGCTTACTGCGCCGCCGTCAGCCGCAAGACTTTTGTGCCGAAACCAAAGGCGCCGACATCTAAGGTGGTCTCCAAGGGACTGCGTGTTTACTGGCATCCCGAGAGTTACGCCACGGGCTACAAAATTTATCGCGCCACATCGAAGAACGGCTCTTATAAACTTGTCAAGACCGTGACCGACCACACCACGGCAAAATGGACGGATACCTCCGTTTCTTTTGGCAAGGGATATTATTATAAAATCGTCTGCTACAAGACATCGGGCAAGAAAACGTACAACAGTTCCAAGTCCGATTATGTGTATAAGAAATGTACCCTTGCCGTCCCGAAACTGAAGGCGACGGCAAACGGCACGAATGCCGAACTGAACTGGGGCAAGGTGGAAGGCGCCGATAAATATGTGCTGCAGTATCGCAGTGAAAACGGCAGCTATAAATCGCTGACCGTAACCGAATGCGCCAAGACCATCGTGTCGCTGACGGCTGGTACTAAGTACTATTTCCGTGTGAAAGCCGTGAATAAGAAGGGCAGTTCGTCATACTGTACGGCACAAAGCGTGCAATTCTGATGTGATTTTATTATTATCCCACAAATTTTAACATAATTCGCTAAAGTACTTGACATCGGCAACAAATTTGTTTATAATAACGCCGATATTTCAAAAGGTTTAATGACCTTCGAGTTCGGAGGGAGGGAATACAATGAGCCAGGTTAGAGTAAAAGAAAATGAATCTCTCGATAGCGCACTTCGTAGATTTAAGCGCCAGACTTCTCGTGATGGTATCATCCAGGAGGTCAGAAAAAGAGAGCATTACGAAAAGCCTTCGGTAGCTCGCAAAAAGAAGAGCGAAGCCGCTCGTAAGAGAAAGTATAAGTAATACATAAAGCAACCGCATTTGCGGTTGCTTTTTCTTGTCGTAAGAGTGGGTGAGCTCTTCTTTTTCTGGTCATAAAACAAAAGCACTGCAAACGCAGTGCTTTTGCTTTAGTATTTGTATTCTCCGTGAGGGGTGGAGTTGAATTTGTCGATTACGACCTGATAGCGTTCGTATGCCATTCTGACGGCATCTTCCCAGGATATGTAAATATCGTTTTGCGCTTTCAGTCCGACCCTCTCGAGCAGCGGCTTATTCTCGATGAGCTTCTGAATCTGCGTATAAATACTGTGCGCGTTTTCTTCGCAGAGGAAGCCGGTTTCGCAGTCCTCAATTCCTTCCGCGGCGCAGGAGCCTGCGACGAGCAGTGCCGGCGTTGCGGACGCCGCTGCCTCGCGCACGACTAAGCCGTTTGTGTCAAACAGGGAAGGAAAGACGAGTAAATCGGACGCGTTATAGTAAATCTGCAGCTCGTGGCGGTCAGTAATCTGTTCGGTAAATACGACCTTGTCGGCGATACCGATACGGCTGACATATTTCTTCATCGCCGCCTCGTCGGGTCCCATTCCAACCATCAGCAGGCGGTAATCCTTGCCGGCGTTCTGCAGCATACGGCACGCGTCAAAAATGAGTTTTGTGTTCTTGTACCATATCATTCTGCCAACGAAGAGGAGAATCGGCACACCGTGGGGGATGTGATGCTTCCTTCTGATGGAGGCGCGCTCGTTGTCCGAAATCGCGGCAATCGGCAAATCGCAACCGTTTGGCATCACGATATAGTCGCCTTCGTATCCCATCTTGCGCAGGGATTCCGAGGTGCCGTCGCTCGTTACCCATACCTCGTCCGCTGACTTGATGTTATTCAGCGTCATTCCGTAAGCGCGCGCTTTGAGCAGCTTCGACGGCACGCGTGCCTCAAAATCGTACTCGTATTTGGTGTGGTAGGTGAGTACCACGGGGATGCGCCTTTTGCGATTGATGCGTCTGAAGAAATAACTTGTCGCGATGGGGCAGTGCGAGTGAAGAATGTCGCAGTTCATATTGATGACATCGTTTGCGAATTCTTCCTTAAACGGCCAGCCCACGGGATAGCCCTCACCGAAGGTGAAGAGGCTCTTGTATCGGTAAATCTGATAGGGAAATTTATAATCCTCGGCGTTCGGATTCTTCGGTGTGATGACCACCGCCTCGCCGTATTCCTGATTAATAATATCGGCGTAATACTTCGTTGCTGTGCAAACGCCGTCGAGTGTCGGCAGCCACGCGTCGGTGCCGAGACCTACTTTGATTTTTCTGTTCATCGGTTATCACCTCAACGGAATTATAGCACATAGCATACGCGAAGTAAAATAAAATAATTATTAATTTTTTTGCTCTTGATAATGGTAGCCATATATTATATAATAAACAATGAGTAATACTATAACTTAGGAGTATTTGGCTTATGGCAGAACAGTATTCCGTTTCGCTTGAGAAAATTATACAGAATCATTCACTCGAGATTGTGTATATTCCCAAACCGGCAAATGAAATAGAGATCCTCACGAGCGAGATAAACCGTCCCGGCATTGTACTGACGGGCTACACGGATTATTTCGACAGTCTGAGAATTCAGATTCTCGGCTGGACGGAACTCGGCTTTTTGCATCATATGCTTGCTGAGGAACGCGACAGGGCGCTCGGCTACTGGCTCGGACTTCACCCTGCGGCAGCCGTGGTCACACGCGGACTTGACATTCCCGACTACTTTGTCGAAGCGTGCGAGGAGTATAAGGTGCCGCTTCTCAGAACGCAGGAGGAAACCTCGCCGTTTCTCTCAGCGCTGATTGCGTATCTCAACCGCGAACTCGCGCCCCGTATTACCCGCCACGGCGTGCTCGTCGAGGTTTACGGTGAGGGTGTGCTGATTGTCGGTGAGAGCGGTGCGGGTAAGAGCGAGACCGCCATTGAATTGATTAAGCGCGGACACCGTCTGATTGCTGACGACGCCGTCGAGATTCGCAAGGTATCCGACAAGGTGCTCGAAGGCTCTTCGCCGACGAATATCCGTCACTTTATTGAACTGCGCGGTATCGGTATTATCAATGCGCGCCGCGTCTTTGGTATGGGTGCCGTTAAGCCGCAGGAAAAGATTGATATGATTATCCAGCTCGAGGAATGGGATTCCACCAAGGCGTATGACAGACTCGGTCTCGATAACGAGTATGCGAAGATTCTGGACGTCAAGGTGCCCGTCATCACCGTGCCGATTACTCCCGGACGAAATCTTGCCGTTATCGTGGAGACGGCGGCGATGAATAACCGCCAGAAAAAGATGGGGTATAACGGCGCGAAGGAACTGATGCATTCTCTCGGTATCGACGATGTGGAGCCGAGCGATAAAGAACTCGAACTGTGGAGCAATAGTTAATAATAAAAAAGGGAGATAAAATTTATGTACACGATAGGAATTGATTTAGGCGGAACCAATATTGTCGCAGCAGTTGTTGACGACAAGTACAATATTATTGCCAAGGCAAAGACGCCGACGGCAATGCCCCGCAGCGCGGAAGAGATTTTTGACGATATCGCTGCCGTCTGTAAGCAGGCGATGGGCGACGCGGGCGTCACGATTGATGATATTGAATCCATCGGTATGGGTACTCCCGGTACCGTCAATACCGAGGGCGTGATTGAATTTGCCAATAACCTCGGTTTTGACCACGTTCCCGCGGCGCAGATGCTGCGCGACCGTCTCGGTGACAAGCCCGTATTTATTGAAAACGACGCGAACTGCGCGGCACTCGGTGAAGCGTATGCGGGCTGCGGCAACGGTGCCAAGAATTTTGTTGCCGTGACCCTCGGCACGGGCGTCGGCTCGGGCGTTATCGTCGACGGCAAAATCGTATCCGGCGTCAACAATGCCGGCGGTGAGTGCGGCCATATGGTCATCGTCGTGGACGGCGAGCCTTGCACCTGCGGCAGAAAGGGCTGCTGGGAGGCATATGCTTCCGCAACCGCGCTCATTAACCAAACAAAGAGAGCGATGGAAGAGTACCCCGATTCCGTTATGCACCAGCTTGCTGAGGAAGAGGGCAAGGTTTCGGGCAGAACTGCCTTTGACGCGATGCGCCGCGGCGATATTGCCGGTATTAAGGTAGTGGATAATTACATAAAATATGTTGCTTGCGGACTGATTAATCTCGTCAACGCCCTGCAGCCTGAGATTATCTGCGTTGGCGGCGGCATCTGTAATGAAGGCGAGACGCTGATGAGACCGCTTCGCAGATATGTCGAGTCCGAGCGTTACAGTGTTTATTCCAAGATTCAGACGAAGATTATGAAGGCGGAGCTTGGCAACGACGCGGGCATCATCGGTGCCGCAATTCTCGGCAGCACCAAATAACAACAATAGGTGAAATTTTGAAAAAATTAATTGAATTCTTAGAGCAAAACAATATTATTTATTCTGAAAATGAGAGCATGGCAAGCCACACCACCTTCAAAATAGGCGGTGCGGCTCGTCTTGTAACGGAGCCGAAATCAGCCGAAGAGATTGCGCTGATTGTGAAAAAGTGCAACGAGTGCGGCATTCGCTATATGGCGGTCGGAAACGGCTCGAATCTGCTCGTCGACGACGGCGGAATTGACGCGTGTGTGATTATGCTCGGCAAGCATTTTTCCGATGTGCGTCTGATTGACGACACGACGATTTACGCCGAGGCGGGCGCGCAGCTTATCAAGGTCTGCAAATGTGCTCTCGATAACAGCCTGACGGGGCTGGAATTTGCCTACGGCATTCCCGGCTCCTGCGGCGGCGCGGCATTTATGAATGCAGGCGCGTATGGCGGCGAGATGAAGGACGTGCTCTATCGTTGCGACCATATTACCGCCAACGGGGAGCGGGGCAGTCTTGAGGGCGAAGATATGAAACTCTCGTACCGCCATTCTGCGTATTATGATAATGGTTGTATCGTGACGGGACTGTATCTGAAACTGCAAAAAGGCGACCCAGCCGCCATCAAGGCAAAGATGGACGACCTTCTCGGCAGACGCAAGGATAAACAGCCGCTCGAGTACCCGTCGGCAGGCTCCACCTTTAAGCGCCCCGAGGGTTACTTCGCCGGTGCGCTGATTGAGGAATGCCACCTTAAGGGCGCAAGCGTTGGCGGTGCTCAGGTGAGCGAGAAGCACGCGGGATTTGTGATTAATAAGGGCGGCGCAACCTGTCAGGATGTGCTTGACCTTTGCAAGAAAGTATCGGACACCGTGTATGAAGAGAAAGGTGTTCGTCTCGAAATGGAAATCAGAGTGACGAAATAGGAAGCTTATGAAAGAGATTATTTTACTGACCGGTGTGTCCGGCGCGGGTA
>SVOG01000042.1 GCA_015066525.1 Oscillospiraceae bacterium
CTGTGACTTTTATTCGTTCCACCTTTTGGTCGTCCCATTCTTTTCATCTCCTTTTTTCTATCTTACCACAAAAAATGATGGCAGACACTTTTTTGTGTCTACCATCATTATATCATTTCAGACATTCCGCAGCTTTTTTTATTTCGTATGTTCGTCGAGGGTGAGGTAATAGGACGGGAGGAAATGCTCGCTGAAGTATTGCACCTCGGGAAGGTCGATGGCGCGAATTTTCTCCTCCTGTGCTTTGAGCGCAAGGTCAAATTCGCGGTTGCCCATGCGGTTCTCCTCCACGCACTTAATCAGCGCGCTGATTTTATCCGCGGCTTTTACAAGTTTCCACAGTTCTCCGTCCGCTTCCTGCTGCTCAAACACAGGGCGGTAATCATCCCTGAATTCATCGGGAAGCATCGCGAGGAGACGCTCTCCTGCCACAGCCTCAATATCCTTATATACATTTTTAATATTATCATTATAATATTTCACCGGCGTCGGCATATCGCCCGTAATCACTTCGGTCGTATCGTGGTACAGCGCCAGCACCGCCGCGCGGTCGGCATCGTAATCCTTGCCGAATTTCTTATTACCGATGAGGGCAAGCGCGTGGGCAATCACTGCCACGCTATGGCTGTGCTCGGCGATATTTTCCTTAGAAGTATTACGCATCAGCGCCCAGCGGTCAATCAGTTTCATTCGGTTGACCATAGCGAAAAAGTGATACTTACTCATCATTCCTCTTCCTTTGTCACCGCGATGGAGAGCTCTTCAAGCTGCACATCGTCGATAAAGGACGGTGCGCCGCTCATCAGTTCGCTCGCATTTTGCACCTTCGGGAATGCGACGACATCGCGCAGCGAGTCCGCGCCGCAGATGAGCATCGCCAGTCTGTCGAGACCGATACCCATACCGCCGTGGGGCGGTGCCGCGTAGTGGTACGCATCTACAAGGAAGCCGAATTTCGCGTCGATTTCCTCCTGCTCCATACCAAGGAGTTCAAACATTTTCGTCTGCAGGTCGCAATCCGTGATACGCATCGAGCCGGAGGATAGCTCCGTGCCGTTGAGCACGAGGTCAAACGCCTGCGCCTTTACCTTGCTCTTATCCGTGTCGAGATACTGCACGCTCTCATCCATCGGCATCGTAAACGGATGGTGCGCCGCCACGTACTCACCCGTCTCCTCATCGAGCTCGAAGAACGGCATCTCGGTAATCCATAGATAGTTCCACTTGCCCTCGGGAATGATATCGAGTTCCTTGGCAACCATCAGACGCAGCGCGCCCATAATGGTCAGCGCCTTGCGCGTCTTGTCGCTGACGATAAGCACGACATCGCCCTGCTCTGCGCCGAGAGTTTCAATCAGCGCGCCGAGTTCGCCGTCCTTGAGGAATTTGGCAAACGAGCAGTTCGGCGTTTCATCCGCCCAGCGAATATACGCCAGTCCCTTGGCGCCGATTCCCTTTGCATGCTCGGTGAGTTTATCAATCTTCTTGCGTGTATAGTGCTGCGCCGCGCCCTTGGCAACAATCGCCTTAACGGCACCGCCGTCGGCAATCGCATTCTTAAAGACGACGAAGTCCGTCTTGTCCGCCCACTCGCTGATGTCCTCAATCAGCATATCGAAACGGGTGTCGGGCTTATCGGAGCCGTACCGATTCATCGCATCGGCAAAGGTCATACGCGGCAGTTTTTCGGGGACATCGACATTGATAGTCTCCTTCATCAGCGTCTTAATAAAGCCCTCCGCCATATCCATAATATCGTCGCAGTTAACAAACGACATCTCGAGGTCAATCTGGGTAAACTCAGGCTGGCGGTCCGCACGCAAATCCTCGTCGCGGAAGCAGCGCGCCAGCTGGATATAACGGTCAAAGCCGGCAATCATCGTCAACTGCTTATAAATCTGGGGCGACTGCGGAAGCGCGTAGAATTTGCCCGCGTGAATACGCGACGGAACAACATAGTCCCTCGCGCCCTCGGGGGTGGATTTAATCATCATCGGGGTTTCAATCTCGATGAAATCATTGTCATAGAAATAGTCGCGCGCAATCTTTGCAATCTTATGGCGCATCAGAATATTCTGCGTCAGTTTCTCACTGCGCAGACCGAGATAGCGGTATTTCAGCGTCGTCTCGTCGCCGACCGTATCAATCTTTTCAATCTCAAAGGGCGGCGTCTGCGCCTTGGAGAGAATGCGAAAATCGGTGACCATTACCTCAATATCGCCCGTGGGAATTTCCTTATTCTTGCTCTCGCGCTCAGCGACAGTACCGACTGCCGCTACGACGTATTCCGTTCTGACAGACTGCGCCTTGGCAAAAATCTCGCGGTCCGTCTTGTCATTAAAGGAGAGCTGAATGATGCCCGTTCTGTCTCTGAGGTCGATGAAGATGAGGTTACCGAGGTCGCGCTGGCGCTGTACCCAGCCGAAAACGGTAATCTCCTCACCGACATTGTTCATATTGAATTCTGCGCAGTACGCAGTTCTCTTAAGTCCGCTAAGTGTATCCATATTAGTCCTCCGTGATATCTGTGCCAAACAAAGTGCCGAAGTCGAACGCCTCGCCGTTAATCTCTAAATCCTTGAGCTGCTCGTCCATACTGATGCGGTAAAAATCGTTCACAAAAGTCGTCAGAGAAATATCGCAGGACTCGCCGTTTTGCATATTTTTCAGCGTTGCCGCTTTATTTTCAACCTCGTTATCGCCGATGACGACATTAAAACTTGCATTCATCTTATCGGCATATTTCATCTGCGCGCGAAGGGAGCGCTCGTTGAGGTCATAAAGTACCGAAAATCCCTCGTCGCGCATATCCTTGGCGATTTCAACCGCCTTCAGCTTCGCCTTCTCGCCGAGTGCGACGATAAACAAATCGGGCTTTTCGGGTGCGGGGAATTCGCACCCCTGCGCCTCCATCACAAGTTGAAGTCTCTCGAGTCCCATACCGAAACCGAGGGAGGGCGTTTTCGCACCACCGAGTTCCTCAATCAGTCCGTCGTAGCGACCGCCGCCGCAGACAGTGCCCTGTGCGCCGATGGAGTCGGCGACAAATTCAAACACGGTCTTTGTATAATAATCGAGTCCGCGGACAATCTGCGGATTAATACGGTATGCAATTCCCATCGAATCAAGATATTTCTTCACGCTCTCAAAATGCTCGCTGCACTCCTCGCAGAGGTAGTCGAGCACAACGGGTGCCTTCTCGGCAAGCGCCTTGTCCTCGGGGCTCTTGCAATCAAGCAGACGCATCGGGTTGCGTTCCAGTCGCTCCTTACAGGTATTGCAAAGTTCGTCCCTGTGCGCGCCGAAGTATTCCTTAAGCGCCTCCTGGTACTTCGCTCGGCAGGTCGGGCAGCCGATGGAATTCAGCTCGAGGTGCAAATCCTTCACGCCGAGTTCGTCAAACACCTGCTTGGCAAGTGAAATCATCTCCGCGTCGGCAAGCGGTGAGGAAGCACCGAAGCACTCGATACCGAACTGATGAAATTCACGGAGTCTGCCCGCCTGGGGTTTTTCATAGCGGTAGCAGGAGGTGAAATAATATACTTTCTGCGGGAGCGCCTCGTTGCTCAGTCCGTTCTCAAGGAACGAACGCGCCGCGCCCGCCGTACCTTCGGGGCGAAGGGTAATCGAACGACCGCCCTTATCGTCGAAGGTATACATCTCCTTCTGCACGACATCGGTGGTATCGCCGACACCGCGCTGAAAGAGTTCCGTGTGCTCAAACACGGGGGTGCGGATTTCCTTGTACCCAAAGCGCTCCGCCGCACCGCGGCAAACCGCCTCTATGTAGTGATTCTTATGCACCTCGGCGGGTAAAACATCCTTGGTGCCCTTAATTGCTTTTGTGATTAATGCCATGTGTGTTCTCCTGTATATAATAGTACAGGCGGAAACTACGTTCCGCCTCAGTATTTTCTATTAGTCACGGTTATAGCGTGGGTTGACAATCTCGCGCCACTCAAAGTCGCCGCGCTCGACGCCGCGAATCAGCGCCTCGGCAGTCGCGATATTCGTCGCAAACGGAATGTTATGCACGTCGCAGAGCCGAAGCAAATCGTTGTCGTTGGGCTCGTGCGGTTTTGCAGTAAGCGGGTCTCTGAAGAAAATCAGAAGGTCAATCTCGTTGCAGGCGATACGGCTGGCAATCTGCTGACCGCCGCCCTGCGAGCCACTGAGGAAACAGTTAATTTCGAGTCCCGTTGCCTCTTTCACGAGCTTGCCGGTAGTACCCGTTGCACATACATCGTGACGACTGATGATGCCGCAATATGCAATACAAAACTGAACGAGTAATTCTTTCTTTGCGTCGTGGGCAATTAATGCGATGTTCATAAAAACTCTCCTTTGGGAATGCGGGGGGATGTGCTTATTTATAATATAATAGCATAAAAAAGATTTTTAGACAACCCTCAATTTTTGTTTAGTCGAGGAGCGAAGAATAGTTCTGCGCCGTTTTCTCGTGTGCGTTATGGCTGTAATAATAGTTAATGACCGACTTCGTAATCTCTGCAGTCGAGGTACCCGAGCCCGCCATCTCGATAGCGGTGGCGACACTGATTTCGGGATTTTCATACGGTGCGAAGGTAATGAGGAAGCCGTTATTATGCTTCACGCCCTTGATAACGACCTGGGAGGTACCCGTCTTGCAGGCAACCTTCGTCTTAAGGGAATTGAGTATATAGGACGGTCCGCCCTCGGTCGCAACAAGACGCATACCCTCCTGAACAATCTTGATATTCTTGCTCTTTACACTGATTTTGCCGAGAGATGCGTGCTCCGTCTCGCTGACAGCACCTGTCGCACGGGAAATCGTCGATTTCACAAAATGCAGACGGTACTTCGTGCCGCCGTTGGCAATCGTGGCGGTGTAGTTGCAAAGTTGCAGCGGGGTAAAGAGGTTGTCGGACTGACCGATGGCTGCCTGGACGGTATCACCGGGTGCCCAGAGCATACCGTAGCGCTTTCTGTACTCAGGTCCTGCAAGGATACCCTTTGCCTCGGGAATTTCGACGCCGGTTTTCTCGCCGAGGCCGACCATCTTGCCGTAAGTATTCATACGGTCGATTCCGAGTCTCTGCGCGCAGGTGTAAAAGAAAATATTGCACGAATCCCTGAGTGCCGTGCGGACGGTTTCACCGCCGTGGTCCCAGGTGCATTTGAAGGTGTGGTCCGCGACCTTGAGATACTGGTTGCAGACAATCACCGAGTTTTCGTCAATAACGCCCTCCTCGAGTGCCGCGAGGCTCATCATCGGCTTAAAGGTCGAGCCGGGAGCATATGTACCCATCGCAAAACGGTTATAAAGCGGGGTGTTTCGCTCCTTGGTGAGCTCGTTATAATGCTCGTAATAATCATTGAGGTCAAAGGACGGATAACTCGCCGCTGCCAGCACCTCACCGTTATTACAATCCTCCACAACAACCGCGCCCGTCGAATGAGCAACACTGACCTGGCGGCAAATTTTTCGCAGGCGGTTTTGCACGAGTTTCTGCAAATCTTTATCGATACTGAGGACAACCGTGTCTCCCTGGACGGGTTCCTTCGTTACCTCTTCGCTGACATTGCCGTCGCCGTCAATCGTCACAGTCTTTTCACCGGGAATGCCGCGTAGATTGCCCTCCATCGCAGCCTCGATGCCGCTCTCGCCGATTTCATCGGTGATGCCGTAGCCCTCGCTCTTGAGACGCTCATATTCCTCGGCGTTAATCTTACGTACGGTACCGATAATATGGGGCGCAAGGGTGGAATCCGCATACTCGCGGTATGCCACCACGCGCACATCCGCGCCGCGGTACAGGCTCATATTCTCCTTTATCTGCGCCACGGTCTTATCGCTGACGTCGTCGGCAATCGTAACGGGATTGGACACCGAGAAGAGCAGGCGCGTCAGTTCATAACGGATATTACCGAGTTCGAGCGCCGTCTTAATACCGTACTTTTCGAGATAGTCCTCGAGCTCGTACTTCTCTATCATCGCGTCAAAACAGTTCTGCGCCGTCGCGTAGGACTGGAGATTAAACATATCCTTATTCTTCATCGTGGCGATATCCGCCTCAAAATTTTCGTCGTCCTCTTCGGTGAAGAAAACAATCTTGCCCTTCTTCAGCTTTAGGGGCAGATTCCGGGCATACTCTTCCTTATTCTTCTTAAAGAGTTGAAGGAGGTTATAGACGATTTCGTTTCGTTTATCGTTTTCTTTTGTGGACGGGAAGTATGCCGCGTTGAGCACAATACTGTTGCCCTGACGGTTCGTCACAAGCGGGTTGCCGTTTCGGTCGACAATCTCACCGCGCGCCGCTTCCAGTTCGACCGTGTAGGTCTTGACGGTATTATTCTGCGCCGCATAGTATTCGTTATTCTTAATCTGGATATCGTACAGCTCGGCACAAAAGCCGAACACCATCAGTATTACGAGAATAATCGCAAATGTTGTTCTCGCGCTCTTATAGATACTGCCCACACGCATACCTCCTTTCGTTTGAATGATTGCAGATTACTCCGTGACGCCCTTATTGAGTTTCGCCTTCAGCGGAGAGAGCGCCGTAGCGAGCACTGCGCCAATGACGGCGGTATAGGCAAAGCTCGGCAGGTAAAACCACAGAAGGCTCATCACCGCGCCGTCTCCGCCGTGCGGCAGAACAATGACCAGCCAGTAGCTCACGCAGTAGAGAAAAGCGCCAACCGTCGCGGAGACGACCGCCACACTGAAAATATTGCGAAATACGAAATTCACAAACGCCGCCGCAAAATAGCAAAGAAACATCAGCACAATACAGTTAAATCCCATATGTGCCGCGCTGACAGCGTCCCAAAGCAGCCCGCCGAACAATCCGAGCAGCGCCGCATTGCGTTCATCTTCGCCGAGCGAAAGCAGCACGACAACGGGCACGATGAAAAAGCAGCGCGCCCCGCCGATTTCAAACCACAGTCCGCTCACATTCTGCAGCAGCGCAGCCGCTGCAATGAGCAAACCGTAGACGGTATATTTAATTGTCAAATCACGCTTTGACAGTTTCATATAAAATCCTTAATTCTTGAATTCAGTGAGAATAAAGACTGAGGTAATCTCGTCGATGTCCACGCCCGGTGTAATCACAGCGTAGGAGGAGATATCCGTCGATTCGTCGTCAATCTCGTCGACCGTGCCGATAATCAGTCCCTTCGGTACGGAGGTGCTCAGTCCTGCGGTACAGATAATCGAGCCGTAGGATACCTTCGTCGAGGAGGAGAGATTCGCCATTTTGCACTTGCCTTCGCGCGCGAGGCGGGCGTTGCCCGTGACATACGAAATTTCGCCCGAAAGCACCTCATAGGCTGAGATGTTAAAGGTGGCGTCGAGGACGGATTTTACTACACTGTAATCGGGATAAACCTTGTCCACCACGCCGACGAGATACTTGCCCCAGAGAACGGCATTGCCCTTCTTGACGCCGTTTACCGCGCCCTTGCTAATCGTAAAGGATTTATAAATATCCGCGCCGTCGCGACCGATGACCGATGCCTCGGCAAATTTGAAGTCGGAGTTTTCCTCTTTCAGTTCGAGGAATTCTTTATACAGTTCATTCTGGTTCTTGAGGTTTTCGTAATCGACAAGCTGCGAGCGCAAATCGCCGATTTCCTCATTCAGTTTCTCAATCTCTTTCTCATAACGGGCGTTGCCGCTGACGGTGCCGAATACACTGTCGACGCCGTTTGCAATCTTCTGCGCGACATAGTGGCAGGGCGCAAAAACAGTACCCACCACCGTGGACTGTACCGTTTCACCGTGACCTGCTACCGCCGCAAGAAACGCGCCGACAAGCAGCAGACCCACAATGCCCGATATTAACTTAAAACGGGTATTCTTAAACAAATTCTTCATTATTTTGCTCCGCTCATCGCTCTCTTAAGTTTAACGGAAGTGCCGAGCGCAACACAGTCGGCAGGGTTCTCGGGTAAGATAACGGGAATCTTGATTGCCTCCTCGATTGCTTCGCGCAATCCGCGCAGCTGAGCGCCGCCACCCGTCAGATAAATGCCGCGGTCGATAATATCCGCCGCGAGTTCGGGGAGCGTTACCTCGAGCGTCTCCTTAATGGCAAGGATAATCGCACTCACGCAATCCTCAAGAATCAGACGCACATCCGAGCTTGAAAGCTCGACGCTGCCCGGCAGACCGTCGTTCAGATTTCTGCCCCTGACTTCCATGACTGCCTCGCCGTCATACTCCTTGGCAGAGCCGATTTTAATCTTGATATCCTCGGCGGTGTTCTCGCCAATCAGAAGGTTATGCTTGCGCTTCAGGTTCGCGATAATCGCCTCGTCAAATGCGCCGCCGCCCATCTTGATACTCTTGCTCGCAGCGATACCACCGAGGGATACGACTGCAATATCGCAGGTACCGCCGCCGATATCCACAATCATCGAGCCCGTCGCCTCAAAGACGGGAAGTCCTGCGCCGAGGGCAGCCGCCATCGGTGCCTCAATCAGTTCGACTTCCTGAGCGCCCGCAGAACGCACGGCGTCCTCAACAGCGCGGCGCTCCACCTCGGTAACGCTCGACGGGACGGAGATGACGACCTTCGTCTTGGTAAAAATGCCCTTTCTGCTCGAGCGGTCGATGAAGTCGTGCAGCATATCCGCCGTCATATCAAAGTCCGCGATAACGCCGGCAGTAATCGGTCTCACGGCAACAATCGAGCCGGGAGTTCTGCCAATCATATTCTTCGCCTCGCTGCCCGTGGCAAGGACGCGCTTTGATTTCACATCAACGGCAACGACACTCGGCTCGTTGATGATAATATGTCCCTTTTTGTCGGTAACGACAGTATTGGATGTACCCAAATCAATTCCGATTTCCCTTGAAAAAATCATATATGTATCTCTCACTTTCGCGGTAATAATAAAATTTAAGAATTCAGTGAATATTATATAATATACCTCGACTAATCTCAACAGCAAAACTCAAATTATTAAAAAATTTTTATTTCATCAAAATATGGGGGAGAAACCCTCCCCCATCCACATAATTTAGATATCGACTGTGAACTCGTAGCCCTGCTTGCGAATATCGTCAATCGCATCGCCGAGAATATCGGCGTTTGTCTTGCTGACGGCGTGGAGCAGGATAATTTCGCCCGGGTGGGTGCTCTCGGTAATATGCCTGAGCGCCTCCGCCTCGTCGGGCTGGCTTTCCGGCTCCCAATCGGCATAGGCAAACGACCAGAACACGCTCGTGTAACCGAGGTCTCGCAGGATGCCGAGGCTCTGCTCGGAGAACTCGCCCTTCGGGAAACGGAAATAACTCATTGTATAATTATGCTTTTCTTTGAGATAGTCGTGGAGGAAGCGCACCTCCTCCTTCGCCGTGGAGACATCCAGCTCGTCCATCGCGTAGTGGTGATACGAGTGATTGCCGACGATATGCCCCTCTTTAATCATCCGCTCAATCAGGGCGCTGTTTGAGGCGGCGAAGTCGTAGGTCACAAAGAAAATCGCCTTGACATTCTTTTCCTTCAATGTGTCGAGAATGCTTGGAGTAAAGCCATTTTCATACCCTTCGTCAAAGGTGAGACACACACTCTTTTCCTCACTCAGAAGCCACCGTGCCTCGAGGTCGAAGTAATTACTTTGCAGTTGGAGCGGCTCGCTCGGCTGCTTATGGTCGACGATGTTGCCGGGGCCCCATATCACCTTCTGCGTGGACATCGCCTCGACGCCCGCCACCGCCTCCGCCGTCGGCTCGGTCGCGGTATCGTCCGTCGTTTGTTCCTCCGTCGTTGTCTCAGAAATATTACTTTCCGTATTATCCGTGCCCACCTTTACCGTACATCCGCAGAGCAGCGCCAGGCAAAGGAGGGACAGCAAAAACTTTTTCAAAATAAAAACCTCCTTCATCCATATTGTTTGAAAAAAGGAGGTTATCATTGATGTAAAATTAATCCGCGTTTTCGATGCTCTTCATCTTCAGATACGCATTGATAAAGCCGTCGAGGTCGCCGTCCATCACCGCGGTAATATTTCCCATTTCAAAATTCGTGCGGTGGTCCTTTACCATCGTGTAGGGCATAAAGACATAGGAGCGAATCTGGGAGCCCCAGGCGATTTCCTTCTGGTCGCCCTTAATATCCTCGATTTTCTCGAGGTTTTCGCGCTCTTTGATTTCGACAAGTTTCGACTTGAGCATACGCATCGCGACCTCGCGGTTCTGATGCTGGCTGCGCTCAATCTGGCAGGAGACGACAATGCCCGTCGGCACATGGGTCAATCGGACGGCTGATGAGGTCTTATTGACCTTCTGTCCGCCCGCGCCCGAGGCACGGTACACATCCATCTTAATATCCTCTTCGCGGATTTCGACATCGACATCGTCATTGATTTCGGGCATAACCTCAAGTGAGGCAAACGAGGTGTGGCGTCTGCCCGACGAGTCAAACGGCGACACACGCACGAGGCGGTGAATACCCATTTCGCCGTGAAGATAACCGTACGCATTCTCACCCTCAATCAGAATCGTGGCGCTCTTAATACCCGCGACATCGCCGTCGAGATAGTCGAGCGTCGACACCTTATAGCCGTGGCGCTCGCCCCAGCGGGTATACATACGAAACAGCATTTCCGCCCAGTCCTGCGCCTCGGTGCCGCCGGCACCTGCGTGGAAGGTCAGAATCGCGTTATTATCATCAAATTCGCCGCTGAGAAGCGTGGAAAGCGTCAGGCTCTCAATTCTCTTTTCAATATCCTCGACGGACGCGGTGCAGTCCCCGAGAAGGTCGGCGTCGCCCTCTTCGTCGGCAAGTTCAATCATCACCATCGCGTCGTCATAATCATTCTTCAGTCCTTCGTAGGACTGTACCTTTGCTTTGAGCGAGCCAATCTTTTGCATCACCTTCTGGCTGTTTTCCATATCGTCCCAGAAGTCCGGCTTTGCGCTCTCGGCTTCAAGCGAGGCAATCTCTTCCTTAACGGAATCAATATTCAGTGCTTCCTTCAGATTGCCGATTGGCTGCTCGCTCTCGGCAAGGCGTTGCCTGAGTTCTTCATATTCTAACATAATGTTCTCCCCATAATCTTTTTAATGATTATATAGCAGATTGTAAGATTTTTCAAGTTCTTAATATTGATTTTTCTCTGTTTTATCAGTATAATAGAAATGATATATCTTTACGATGAAAAGAAGGAGGTCATTATGCCTTTACTCGAAGGAATCCAATGCCCCGTGTGCGGCGCGGAATTTGCCGAGGGCGACGACGTCGTCTACTGCCCCGACTGTGGCACCCCGCACCACAGGGAATGCTATAAAATGGCAGGACACTGCGTCAACGCAGGACTGCACCACACCGGTTATAATTTCTACGACGATAAAATTGCACCGAAAAAAGAAGAACAGCCGGAAAAACCCGTCGGCATCTTCACCCCGCAGGCGCAGGAGAAGCAGACGGAGGGCGAAACACCGTTTTCGGGAATGTTCGCGCCCATACAGCCCGAGGTTTACACGGAGTACGAGGGCGACAGTATCGACGGCATCAGTACAAAGGACTATGCCGCGGCGGTGAATTCCAACGCCTCGCGTTTCATTCCGCTTTTCAAAGCGTTTGATAAGAAGGAGCGCAAAACCTCCTGGAACTGGGGCGCCTTTATCTTCGGCCCGTACTATCTGCTGTTTCGCAAAATGTACTCGCAGGGCATCGGACTGATTTGTATTCAGACCGTCATCAACTATCTCGGCGGTTACTTCATCGCACTCAAAGCGCCGAAATTCAACACGGCAATGCAGACACTGATGGCATCCTCGGGCAAGGGCGGATTCAAGATGGAAGACATCCAGGCTGCCGCAACCGCGAGCGACGCGCAGATTGCCGCAAACATCACGATGATTGTGTTTGCTGCCTATATTATTATTCGCATTCTGACAGCACTTTTTGCGGACAAATTCTATTTTACGACAATTAAAAACCTCGTCAAAAATGTCAACGACAAGATTCGCGACGGCGCCACCTTTTCTGCCGCACCCGGTATGATGGTACAGCCGATGCAGAATCTTGACAGCGACCAGATGAAATATCTCTACCTCGCACGGCGCGGCGGCGCGTCCTTTATGGCGCCGCTGATGGCGTATCTGGCGCTGAGTTTGATTCAAATGTTTTTGCAATAATCACCGCATATCAATATAAGGAGTAAAATTATGAAAATCAGAAAAGCAATTATCCCTGCCGCGGGGCTTGGCACAAGAGTGCTCCCCGCCTCCAAGGCAGTTCCGAAGGAAATGCTCAACATCGTGGATAAACCCGCCATTCAGTACATTGTGGAAGAGGCGTTTAACAGCGGTATTGAAGAAATATTAATCATCACCAACCGCGGTAAGGGCGCTATCGAGGACCATTTCGACCACGCCTATGAACTCGAAACCAAGCTCGCGGGCAATCCGTCGAAGGCGGAAATACTCAAAGATGTAGCAAAGCCTGCCAATCTCGGCAATATCTACTTTTTGCGTCAAAAAGTAACGGGCGGTCTCGGTCACGCCGTCCTCTGTGCAAAGGGATTTGTCGGAAACGAGCCGTTTGCCATTCTCTACGGCGACGATGTGATTATTTCCGAAACCCCGGTTACGAAGCAGCTTATCGACGCCTACGAAAAATACGGCAAGGGTGCCGTCGGCGTCAAGGAAGTACCCGATGCGGACATCGTGAAATATTGCTCGCTGAATGTCAAGCACCTCGAAGGAAACTGTTACGAATGCGACGATATGATTGAAAAGCCGAAAAAAGAAGAAATTATGAGCAATTTCTCCATTCTCGGCAGAGTTGTTATGCCGCCCGAAATCTTTGACATTCTCGAAGAGACGGAAAACGGTGCAGGCGGCGAGCTCCAGCTCACTGACGCGATGAAAACCCTCGCCGAAAAAGAGGGCGTCATTGCCGTGGACTACGAGGGCACGCGCTACGATATGGGCAATAAACTCGGCATCCTCAAAGCAAATATCGAGGTGGGTCTCAACCATCCCGAAGTCAAAGACGAACTCAGAGAATATCTGAAAAACCTCGATATTTAGGAAAATACTATGATTAAGATTGAAAGAACAAGCGTTATGAATTTCGATAACGCTATGCGCGGAGCAAGAAATCCGCTCAATTCCTGGGGCAGGTACGATTCGTACTACGACGACGAGGGCAACTTCGTATTTGGTGAAAACGACCTCAGCCTCGCAAAGAGGCTCTGCAAAGCCGGCACCGACCACAGAAAATTCATCAGAATGATTATGGTCAGCGTGGATGTCACCGCGCCGATGTACTGGTGGAAAGAGTACGACACATATAAGGTTGCGACGGTGGCGAATTCCACCTCGACCATGCACAAGATTACATCCAAACCCTTCGAACTCTCGGACTTCTCGGTTGACCATATGAACGACGAGGGCATCAAGGCGATGGAGGCGGTCATCGAAACGCTCGAAAAGCTCCGCCTCGAATACCTCGAAACGAAGGATAAGACAATATGGTACACGATTATCCAGCTCCTCCCGAGCTCCTACAACCAGATGAGGACCTGCACGCTCAATTATGAGACGCTTTGCAGCATCTACTACGCACGCAGAAATCACAAGCTCGACGAATGGCACACCTACTGCGACTGGATTCTCGGCCTGCCGTATTTCAAAGAATTTTTCTTACAAGAGGAAGAAAACGAAACATGAATCAAAACTCCTACCACTATCCACCGCAGCAAAACGGTATCTATTACCACCCGCAGCAGCCTCAGCAACCGCAGCAATATTTACTGCAACAACAGATAAAGCGGGATAAAGCGCACGAAATGACCGAAATTCTCACCGCAGGACTTGCACTCGGCGCCGCGTTGATTGCGACCCTGGTGCTCCAGGTAATCGGCGTATCATTCCTACAGTTGTCGGGTAAGTATGAACTGTTTGAAAAATCGTTTTTATTTCAGCACTCGGCGAATATTATCATTGTCGATGTCATCGGGTTGATTATCCCCTTCGCCGTGATGTCGTTGCTGCTGAAAAACCGCTATACCACCCCCGTCATCCCGCGCGAAAAGGTAAAATTCGGTGTGACAGTCTCGTGGGTGGGCGTCGGACTTGCCATTTGTATGGGCGCCAACTTCCTGACAAATTTCGTCATTCAGGTGTTTAAGCAGTTCGGCTACGAGCTAACGCAATTTGAGACGCTCAAACCGAATTCGGTTTTTGAGTGTATTCTGATGATATTCTCCACCGCGATTGTACCCGCAATCTGCGAGGAATTCGCGATGCGCTGCACCGCGCTCGGCGCGCTGAGAAAACACGGCAAGGCATTTGCCGTCGTAGCGGTCAGCATCGTATTCGGTCTGCTGCACGGCAACGTGATTCAGTTTGTATTCGCTTTTATCATCGGACTGATTCTCGGCTATGTCACCATTGTGACGGACAGCGTTATTCCCGCGATGTTCATCCATGGACTCAATAACGGCCTCTCCGTATTCCAGGACATTCTGGCGTATGCCATCAACAGCAAAAATACGCAGGACCTTATTGTCAGCATTGTAATGATTGCTTATATTGCTGCCGGGGTCGGCGGACTCATCTATCTGCTCGTAACGAAACAGTTTTTGCCAAAGAAGGAAGTAAAGCAGCCGAAGCCGTATAAAATTCATTTTTTGAGGAAATTAGTGCTGCTGATACCCGGGCTCATTCTTCCGTTTGCCATCCTGATTTATCTCACTTCTAAGACCATCGTACCGATATCGTAATGGAAAATAAGTATATGCGACGCGCGCTCACACTTGCCGAAGAATGCCAAAGCATCGGCGAGGTACCCGTGGGCGCAGTCATCGTCAGAAACGGCGAGATTATCGCCGAAGGTACCAACCGCAGAGAAACCGACAAAACCGCCCTCGGTCACGCCGAAATCGAGGCGATTCAAAACGCTTGCCGTGCGCTGGGAGGATGGCGGCTCGACGACTGCGATTTATATGTCACGCTTGAGCCGTGCCCGATGTGCGCCGGCGCCATTATCAACGCACGGATAAAGACCGTGTATTTCGGCGCCTACGACAGCAAGGCAGGCTCCTTCGGCTCCGTGGAGGATTTCAGCCGCTTCAAGTATCCCTACACGCCCGAAATTATCGGCGGCGTAATGGAAAAAGAATGTGAAAAAATCCTCACGGAATTTTTCAGAAAACTAAGATAAAATAATCCCCCGACTGAGTCGGGGGATTTCATATTTTTATAAGAGTTCTGCAACGAGGTCGCCCATCTCAGAGGTTGTTACAGCCTCAAAACCGTCCTCGTAAATATCGGGGGTGCGCGCCTTGGTGAGAGCGGCGTCAACAGCCTTTTCAATGGCGTCGGCTGCCTCGCTTTCGCCGAAGGTGTAGCGCAGCATCATCGCGCCGGAGAGGATGGTCGCAAGCGGGTTTGCCTTACCCTGTCCCGCGATATCCGGAGCGGAGCCGTGAATCGGCTCATAGAGTCCGAAGGTGCCCTCGGCAAGCGACGCGGACGCAAGCATACCGATGGAGCCGCTAATCATCGACGCCTCGTCGGAGAGGATGTCGCCGAAGATGTTGGAGGTGACGATGGTGTCGAACTGATTGGGATTGCGCACAAGCTGCATCGCGCAGTTATCGACATACATATAGGAAACCTCTACCTCGGGATAATCCTTCGCGGTCTCCTCCATCACCTTGCGCCAGAGACGTGAGGAATCGAGGACATTCGCCTTGTCGACACAGGTCAGTCGCTTCTCACGCTTCATCGCGTACTCGAAGCCCGCTTTAACGATGCGCTTAATCTCAGGGTAGGTGTAGCGCTCCGTGTCAAAGGCGCCGACCACGCCGTTTTCCTCGTAAGTGCCGCGGTCGCCGAAATAGATACCGCCGGTGAGCTCACGCACGATGAGAATATCCAGTCCGTCGCCGATGATTTCCTCCTTAATTGGGGAGGCGCTCTTCAGCGGCGCAAAAATCTTCGCCGGGCGAAGGTTTGCAAAAAGACCTAAATCCTCGCGAATCGCAAGCAGTCCCTTCTCAGGGCGGTTGTTACCCGGCTGGCTGTCCCATTTCGGTCCGCCCACTGCGCCGAGCAGAACGGCATCCGATGCCTTGCACGCGTCCGCCGTTTCCTGCGGATAGGGTACTCCCGTCTCGTCAATCGCGCAGCCGCCGAGCAGCTGATAGTTATAATCGAAATGAAAGCCGAATTTCTCACCCGCTTTGTCGAGTACTTTAATTGTCTCGTCAACAATTTCGGGTCCGATTCCGTCGCCTTTTAATACGGTAATATGATAATTCTTCATACTAATCTCCTTTAGCAGATGTCAAAGATGCCGGGCATTGTGTCGTCGCGGTAGGTATCGGGCTGGTCGCGGTTAATCGCGCAGATTATACCCTTCATCGACGCATAACTGATATTATGGCTCACGCCGATGCCGAACACGTCCTTACCTTCAGGATTCTTAAGGTGGATATAACTGATTGCCTTCGAGTCGGAGCCGACGGCAATCGCGTGCTCGCTGTAATCAATGAACTCGTAACCCGTTACGCCGATTGCCTGAATCGCGGTGAAAAATGCACCGATGGGTCCGCTGCCCTCACCCGAAATATTAACAGGCTCGCCGCCCTTATAGGTAATCGTGCCTTCGAACTTAACCTTGGAAAGCTCCTCGTCCTCAACCTTCTCCTCATACACCTTATAGTTGCGGAGTTTATAAGGGCCTGCGACATTGCGGTACTCCTTCTGGAAGAGGTCGAATACCTCGCCGGCAGAAAGCTCCGTGCCCTTCTCATCGCAAGCTTTCTGGACAACCGCACCGAACTCGGGGTGCATAGCCTTAGGCATCTTGATACCGTAATCATTGGCAAGAATAAACGCCGTGCCGCCCTTACCCGACTGCGAGTTGATGCGGATAATCGGCTCGTATTCTCTGCCGACATCGGCGGGGTCGATGGGAAGATACGGAACTTCCCACATATCCGTTTTGCTCTCCTCCATATACATCTTGCCCTTATTGATTGCATCCTGGTGGGAGCCGGAGAAAGCGGTGAATACGAGTTCGCCCGCATACGGATGACGGGGCGGGACCTCCATCTTCGTGCAGCGCTCGTAAACCTCGCGGATTTTATTAATATCGTGGAAATCAAGCTCGGGGTCGACGCCCTGTGTCCACATATTCAGCGCAAGCGTCACAACATCGACATTACCCGTTCTCTCGCCGTTGCCGAAGAGTGTACCCTCGACACGGTCGGCGCCAGCCATCAATGCAAGTTCGGTAGCCGCAACGCCTTCGCCGCGGTCATTATGCGGATGAAGGGAAATAATCGCAGCCTCACGGTTTGGCAAATGGCGGCAGAAATACTCAATCTGGTCCGCATAGCCGTTCGGGGTAGAGCACTCGACAGTCGACGGCAGGTTGAGGATAATCGGATTTTCCTTCGTAATATGGAGTTCCTCCATCACCCGACGGCAAATCTCAACCGCATTGTCCATCTCCGTTCCCGTAAAGGACTCGGGAGAATACTCAAAGCGGATATTCATATCGGGATTATTCTTCTTCTCTTCCTCGGTGAGCTCGTAGATGAGCTTGGCGCCCTTAACCGCGATGTCGATAACGCCCTGCATATCGGTCTTAAATACGACTTTACGCTGGAGGGTCGAGGTGGAATTATAAAAATGCACGATGACATTCTTCGCGCCGTGGATCGCTTCAAATGTTTTCTTAATAAGATGGGGTCTTGCCTGTACGAGCACCTGAATCGTCACGTCGTCGGGGATGTAACCGCCGTCGATGAGGGTGCGCAGAATCTCATACTCGGTCTCGCTCGCCGAGGGGAAACCGACCTCAATCTCCTTAAATCCGACATCCACAAGCGTCCGGAAGAACTCGAGCTTTTCCTGCAGATTCATCGGGTCAACGAGTGCCTGATTACCGTCGCGCAAATCGACCGAGCACCATATGGGCGCCTTGGTAATCACATTGTTCGGCCACTGTCTGTCCGGAATCTGAATCGGAGTAAACGGTGTGTACTTTTCAAAACCTTTTTTCATAATGTTCTCCTTCCTGTGCGGAGCATAATAAAAGCCCCCACACTTGCGTATAGGGGCGTAATAACACGCGGTACCACCCTACTTCGGCAGAAGGTAAACTGCCCTTTAGCGTCAAACAACGCCTTAACCGATAACGAGGTTAAAGGTAAACTGCCCTTTAGCGTCAAACAACGCCTTAACCGATAACGAGGTTAACCGTCTGCTCCTATTGATTTCTATTCAGAGCAGCGACTCCGCAGAGAGCTATACACTCAACACTTTGTATCGGCTCACACCAACCGCCGACTCGCTGAAACGAAAATGAAGAATCTTTTTCTGCATCACAGTCTTTTGTAGGTACTGTTAAATTTTCAGTAAAATTATTATAGCAGATTAAAAATATTTGTCAAGTGTGAAATAGGTGCGACCGTATGAAAACGATGCGAACGCATGCGAACGGATGCGAACGCATGCGTTCGATGCCGATATAGATATAGAAATAGATATAAATATAGAATAAGATAATGATATAGAATCAGATTTAGATAATGATAGTGATACAGAAAAAGAAGCAGTAAGGACTGCGGCGCCCGAACCGGCGATGGAACAAACAGATGACGGCATCAAAAAAAGCGGCAACGCCGCCTTTTTTATTCTGCCAGAAGCATTCTGTCGTTTTCGAGGTCCTCGCCCGCGCCCGTCTTGAATTTCTCAAGCAGGTCGGATTTATGGAGAGCCTTCTTTTCCTCGCCCGACACGTCGTAAATAATCTTGCCGTCGTTCATCATAATCAGACGGTTGCCGATATTGATAGCGTCGCGCATATTATGGGTAATCATAATCGTAGTGAGGTTATTCTCGCTGACAATTTTTTCAGTAAGGTCGAGCACCTTCTTCGCCGTCTTGGGGTCGAGGGCAGCGGTGTGTTCGTCAAGTAAAAGGAGTTTGGGCTTTTTAAGCGTCGCCATAAGCAAAGTGATTGCCTGGCGCTGACCGCCCGAAAGGAGTCCGACCTTGGAAGTCAGTCTGTCCTCAAGACCGAGGTCGAGATGGGCGAGCATTTCTCTGAGCTGTTCCTTTTCCTTGCGGCGTACGCCGGGAGCAAGTCCTCTGCGCTGACCTCTGCGGGAAGCGAGCGCGAGATTCTCGAGAATCTGCATATTCGCAGCCGTACCCGTCATCGGGTCCTGGAATACTCTACCGATATATTTCGCTCTCTTGTGCTCGGGAAGTTTGGTCACATCCACGCCGTCGATGGTGATCGTGCCGCAGTCGACGGGATACACGCCCGCGACCATATTCAGCATCGTGGATTTGCCTGCGCCGTTGCCGCCAATAACGGTAACGAAATCGCCCTCATTGAGCACGAGGTCGATGCCACGCAGCGCCTTTTTCTCATTTATCGTACCGGGGTTAAAGGTTTTGTGAACATTCTTAATTTCGAGCATTATTCCTTAACCTCCTTTACCTTGACTGTCTTGGAGGCAATCTTATTCTTCCAATACGGAACGCCGAGGAAGATTGCCACAACGAGTGCAATAAAGAGCTTGAGGTCGTTCGGGTTGAGACCGAGACGAAGTACAAGCGTAATCACCACATAGTAGATAACGCCGCCGATAGCCACCGCAACAAGTTTGAGCGCAAAATTCTTGAAAATCTTGCCGAACAATACTTCTCCGATGATGACTGCAGCAAGACCGATAACAATCGCGCCACGGCCCATATTGACATCCGCATAACCCTGGAACTGGGTCAGCATTGCGCCGGAAAGTGCAACGATACCGTTGGAAAGCACGAGACCGATAACCTTATTCGTATCGGTATTGATACCGTTTGCGCGGGACATCGCCTCGTTATTACCCGTTGCTCTGAGCCCGAAACCGAGCTCCGTGCCGAAGAACCAGTACAAAACGCAGACGACGACAACCACGAAGAGCGCGCCGATAATCAGCGTCTTAGGTACCTCGCCGAGTGAGAACAAAAGGTGATAGTTGCGTGCGCTGATGGGCTGATTCGCCTTGTTGCCGAGCAGTCGCAGATTCACGGAATACAGCGAAAGCTGGGTCAGAATACCCGCGAGGATGGCAGGAATACCGAATTTCGTATGGAAAATACCCGTCGCAAGACCCGCAATGCATCCTGCGCAAAATGCTAAAATCATACTGATATAGACATTCATGCCGTGCGTCATACAGAGCACGAGCATCGCGCCGCCCGTACCCATCGAGCCGTCGACGGTCAGGTCGGCTACGTCGAGAACTCTGAAAGTGATATACACACCGATTGCCATGATGCCCCAAATAAGTCCCTGGGCAGCGGCTCCCGGCAGTGCAGCTAAGAATCCACTCATAATGTATCTCCTTAAAGATAATTTTTATTAATAGTTATAAAATCAGCAATATATAGAATATCAAAAAAGTGTCAAAAGGTCAAGAAGTTTTTTAGGCTCAAGGCTCAAGGATTGCCCTGCGGGCAAAAGGCTCAAGAGAAACGGCGGGCGTTGCCCGCACCCAGAATTAAAATTGCCGTGCGCAACACCCAACACCTTGAGCCTTGCGTGCGCCAGCGCGCTCCTTAAGCGCAGCGCTCCTTGAGCCTAAAAAATTACAGCCGCTCATCGAGCGGCTGTAATTTTTTGATTGAATTATTCAGCGTCGAGCGCCAGCTCCTCATAATCATCGGGAACGGTGATGCCGAGTGCCTTTGCACGCTCGGGAACATACTTAAAGATAACATCGTCCTTCGTCGGAATCATAATATCCATCGTTGCCGGGTCTTTGCCGTCCTTGAGGATTTCGTAAGCCATCTTGCCCGCATTTCTGCCGATAGCGTCATAGCTGATGGAAAGTGTTGCAAAACCGCAACCCTTGCAGATACCCTCTTCGCCGGCGATAACCGGGATATTCGCCTTGGAAACGATGGGTTCGATGGTGCCGGTAGCCTGTGCCATTGTGTTATCCGTCGGGATATAAAGTGCGTCACAGGTATCGCAAGCGGACTGTACAACCGATGCGATATCGTTGGTGTCAGCAGCAGTGAATTCCTTAGCCTCGATGCCGAGCTTCTTCAGTTCCTCACCGACTACCTTCGCCTGGTAAACAGAGTTTGCCTCGGCGGAGCAGTAAATGATGCCGACTTTCTTGGCATTCGGGGTAAGGGTCTTAAACATGGCAGCCTGCTCGGAAAGCGGTGCGAGGTCGGAGGTACCGGTTACATTGATACCGGTAGCGCCCGTCCACTTGTCCTCGGGGATATCAAGCGCACTTGCGAAATCAGTAACAGCGGTAGCCACAATCGGAATGGTTGTGGTCGACTGAGCCGCAGCCTGAAGAACAGGTGTCGGGTTTGCGAGAATGAGGTCAACGCCGTCCGCTGCAAAGCCGTTTGTGATGGTAGCGCAGGTCGGGATGTCGCCCGCTGCATTCTCTTCTACGAATTCAATCTTGTTTCCGTCAGCCTCAGCAAGCTTGGTAAGCTCTTCTTTGAAGCCGTTGGTTGCTGCGTCAAGCGCAGGGTGCTGTACGAGCTGAGCAACACCGACCTTCCAGGTCTTACCTTCCGCCGTGCTCGCATTTTCTGTCTGTGTTCCGCCGTTGGCGCATGCTGCGAAGATGCCGCCTACCATTGCAACCGCGAGTCCAACGCCGAGAACTTTCTTTACAACTTTATTCATCTGTAAAATCTCCTTTATGTATTTTTCGATTTTGTTGCAAGTCACAGTTTAGCACATAAAAGCGCTAAAGTCAACACTTTTTTTGGCGAAACTTCCGTCATCAAAATGTTATCAATTTGTAAACATCTCCCCGATTGGGTCCATAATTCCTTGACAAGTACAAGATATTGTTGTAATATAATATGGAAATTCTATATGCCGAGTATTTTGTGATGGCAGATAGGACTTTATATTGCATAAAACTGTACCTTTTCTGATGAAATTTTGAGTGAATGCTATTAAAAAATCTAAACAGAAGGAGGTGCTATTGATTATGGTAAAAATTCCCGTATTAGTGATATTAATAATCGTCGCTCTTGTGATTGGCGGAGCTGTCGGCGCTGTTATCGGCTCTCTTATAAAGGAAAAGAAAGCGCTCAACGACAAGGAATCCGCTCAGCAGCAGGCGCGCAAGATTATTAATGATGCCTTAGCCGAGGCGGAGTCATCTAAAAAGGCTCAGCTCCTCGAAGCCAAGGACGAAATACACAAACTTCGTTCAGACGCCGACAAAGAAATTCGCGAAAGACGAAATGAAGTCCAGCGTCAGGAAAAAAGACTCAATCAGCGCGAGGAATACCTCGATAAAAGAGCTGATACTCTTGAAAACAAAAGTGAACATTTAAGCGAAAAGCTTAAGCAAGTTGATGAAAGATTACTTGAAATCGATGGCATCAAGAAAAGCCAGTTTGATATGCTTGAAAGAATCTCGGGTCTCTCCCAGGAGGACGCCAAGAAGCAACTTATGCAGTCCCTCGAGGCAGAGCTCGACGTAGAAAAGAGCAAGCGTATTCTCGAATACGAGCAGATGATTCGCGACCAGAGCGATGTTCTCGCAAGAGAAATCATCGGCACCGCGATTCAGCGCTGCGCGGCTGACCACACAGCCGAGACCACCGTTTATGTCGTATCCCTGCCCTCGGATGATATGAAGGGCAGAATCATCGGCAGAGAGGGCAGAAATATCCGCTCCATCGAGCAGATTACGGGCGCCGAACTCATCATCGACGATACGCCCGAGGCAATTACAGTCAGCGCCTTCGACCCCGTAAGACGAGAGATTGCACGGCTGACTCTCGAGAAACTCATTCAGGACGGCAGAATCCATCCGACCCGAATTGAGGAAATGTACGAAAAGTCCAAAAAAGAGGTCGAGCAGACCATCCGCGCAGAGGGTGAAAAGGCAGTCATCAGTGCAAACTGCGGCTCCATCCACCCCGAGCTCGTCAAGCTGCTCGGCAAACTCAAATACCGTACCTCCTACGGTCAGAGCGTACTCAAGCACTCGCTTGAGGTGTCCTATATCGCAGGTCTTATGGCGGCTGAACTCGGCGTAGACGAGAAACAGGCACGCCGTGCAGGACTTCTCCACGATATCGGTAAAGCGGTCGACCACGAGATGGAAGGCGGTCATATCGCACTCGGTGTCGAGTACGCGCGTAAGTACAAGGAGAGCGAGGCAATCGTTCACGCTATCCAGGCGCACCACGGCGACGTGGAATGTAAGACCGTTGTCGCTGCGCTCGTACAGGCAGCGGACGCTGTTTCCGCAGCGAGACCCGGTGCAAGACGCGAAAATATTGAGAACTACATCAAGCGCTTACAGCAGCTTGAAGAAATCTCATCAAGTTTCGAAGGTGTTGAAAAGGCTTACGCCATCCAGGCAGGCAGAGAAGTGCGTGTTATGGTTAAGCCTGAAATCATCGACGACAGCAAGATGCCGCTTATTGCCCGCGAGATTGTGAAGAGAATCGAGGACGAGATGGACTATCCCGGCCAGATTAAGGTCAACATCATCCGCGAAAGCAGAACATCGGACATCGCAAAATAAAACTTTGAGGGGCGGAGCAATCCGCCCTTTTTTGAAAGGAATTACTATGATTAAACATATTGTATGTTTCAAATTGAGCGACAATTCCCCCGCCGAGGTGCAAAAAGCGGCGGACATCCTCCGCTCAATGGAAGGCAAAGTGCCGCAAATCAGGGACATCGAAGTCGGATGCGACTTCCTTCACTCGCCTCGCTCCTTCGACATTATTCTGCAGGTCGTGCTCGACGACGCCGCATCACTCGACGACTACCAGAACGACCCCTATCACTGTGAAGTGGTCAAAACGCATATGCACGCCGTCGCAGAGCGTTCTGTCGCGCTCGACTATAACCTCGACTGATACAATACCAACCGTTTCCTCGGTTGGTATTATTTATTTATAATATATTTAATTATTTATAATTGACTTTGAATTATATAGTTGCTATAATACATTATGTATCATTATGGGCATCGTCTGCCCGAATGGAGGTTAAACATGGAAGAGAACAGAGAAATCGAAATCGACCTGAGAAAAATTGTATATATGATGAGGGACAAGCTGATATATATCTTCCTCATCACGATTCTGGGCGGTGTTTTGCTGGGCGCATTTACACAGCTCTTTATTACGCCGACTTATACCGCGACGGTAAAGTTCTTTGCCAAGAGCAGCACAAGCCAAATCAGCACCTCCTCGACCAAAACCGAGGCGGAACTCAACGCCGAGGAAAAACTCGCCGAGCTCTATGTATACATCATCCAGAGCGACACGGTGGTGGACAAGGTTGCCAAGGAATTACAGATTAACAACGCCAAGGAAATCAAGGAATCCATCAAGGCAAAGGCAGTTGAGGGCATCCAGGCGTTCACCGTAACGGTCACCCATCCCAACCCCGACACGGCGGAAAAAATTGCCAACGCCATCGCGCGCATCGCGCCCGACGAAGTCGTCAAGATTGTCGAGGGCGGCGGCATCAAAGTCATCGACTACGCCAAGGTGCCGAAGAAACCTTCGTCACCGAATCTCAAGCGTAATATCCTCATCGGCGCGCTTGCCGGTTTTGTGCTCTCATTTGCGGCATTCTTCATCTATGAAGTATTCGACACCTCGATTACCGAGACGAAGGACCTCGTCAGAGAGTTCGACATTCCCGTACTCGGTACCATCCCGCGCCTCGATTCCAAGAGCAATGCGGACAAGTCCTCCCGCACGGAGGCGCCTGTTTCGGCAAAAACAGAGGTGCAGCCGAGCGATTCCCTGTTAAAAAGTATTCAGTCTGTGAAAGGAGAAGTGTCAAATGAGCAAAAGAAATAAGAGAAGAAAGCTTGCGGAAAACAACGGTTTTAACCGCGCTGACCCGAATAAAATCCTCAGTGCCGACACCTCCTTCCAGGTAAAAGAGGCATATAACTCCATCCGAACGAATCTGCTCTTCAGCCAGCAGGGTGAGAAGTGCCCCATATTCGTCATCACCAGCCCGACAGCAAATAACGGCAAGACGATTAACACGATTAATCTCGCCGTCAGTTTCGCACAGATGGGCAAAAAGACGCTGATTATCGACTCCGATATGCGTAACCCCACGATGCACAGAATGTTCTCCATCCCCGTGAAGAACGGACTGAGCGAAATTCTCGCGGGTCTCACCGACAGCATCTCAGTCTCCAAGACACAGATTGAGAATCTCTCCGTGCTCACCGCGGGCAAGATTCCCCCGAACCCGGCGGAGCTCCTCTCCTCGAGCCGTATGGATAAGCTTCTCGATTTCGTCAAGGAGCATTACGACTGCGTGTTCATCGACACGCCGCCGATTAATATTGTCACCGACTCCACTCTCTTTGCACAGAAGGTAACGGGTTACGTACTCATCATCAAGACGGATACGACGAATATCAACGATGTCAAAACCACCGTATCCAACCTCGAGAAGGTGGACGCCGACATCCTCGGCTTTATCCTCAACGATGTCAGCTCGGACAAGAAGAAGTACTACTATTCTTATTACCGAAAGTACAACTATAATTACAATTACAACTATAACTACAACTATTAATCAGGTGATAAAATGAACAGAAAGGGTAAGGTGCAGTTCTGGCTCGAATTCATCTTCGACCTGGTGTGCCTGGTGATAGCAAACGCGCTGTCCTTCCTTGTATTTCATTACATATATGTCAAAATCGGCTACTATCCTCCAAGCGAATGGTTGCGCTATTTTCTCGCGCTGCTGCTGGCATTCATCGTCGTATTTACAGGTTTTTACTCCAGCATTGACATCAAGCAGCGCAACCGCAAAAACGAAATGATCTCGCTGATACGCAACTCCTCGCTGACCTATCTGATATTCTCGGCGTTCATCCTGCTCATCAAGAGCCCGATTATCGAATCGCGCTTTATGCTGCTTGGCAGTTTCCTCTTCTACACAGCCCTGCTCGCGCCTGAGAAATATTTTCTCAAGCGCTGGATTACGGGATTCTTTACGCACAGCAAAACCGCTTCTCTCGTCGGTATTATCACGACGAGCGACATCGCCGAAGAATTCGTCAAGGGTATCAAGGAGGACTGGTCGCTGAACGTATCGGGTATTATCCTCGCTGACAAAGTGTTTTCCCGCTCCACTGTCACGACAAACGGTGCGGTAATTCCCGAAGAACGCGTGGTATTTCCCAAAAGCATCTGCGACATTCCCGTCGTCTCGAGCGACGATACCTTTATGGATTGGGTGCGTTCAGCGCCGCTCGACGAGGTATTCATCAATCTCGACCACGCATCCAACGATGAAATCCAGGAAATCATCGAGGAACTCGAGGATATGGGCATCACGGTCCACCTCAACATTCCCCGACTGACAAAAATGCTCGACCAGAGCAAATTCAACAACATCAACTGCCGTGTTTACGCGGGTTACCCGATGGCGACCTTCGCGGCAACGCAGTATAACACCGCGTCCCTCGCGGCAAAGCGCATCTTCGACATCTTCGCGGGGTTCATCGGCTGTCTCGTCGCACTCATCGCGATGGCAATCGTGGCAATTCCGCTCAAGAAAGAATCCGAAGGACCGCTGATATTCAAGCAGCAGCGCGTCGGCAAAAACGGCAGACTCTTTAACATCTATAAAATCCGCTCGATGTACGCCGACGCTGAAGAGCGCAAGGCGGAACTGATGAAAGAAAATGAAATGGACGGGCTGATGTTTAAGATGTCCGACGACCCGCGCATTACGAAGGTCGGCAAATTTATCCGCAAGTACAGCATCGACGAACTGCCGCAATTTTTCAACGTCATCAAGGGCGAGATGAGTCTCGTCGGCACAAGACCGCCGACCATCGAAGAATTTGAGGCATACGAGAGCCGCCACAAGCGCCGCCTCTCGATGCGCCCCGGCATCACGGGAATGTGGCAGGTCAGCGGACGCAGCGACATCACCGACTTTGAAGAAGTGGTGGAACTCGACTGCAAATACATCGACGAATGGTCCGTCGGACTGGATATTAAAATCCTGTTCAAGACCGTATTCGTCGTATTAACGCACAAGGGAGCAGAATAAGTGAAAATCGCTATGTTAGGTCACAAGAGAATACCCTCGCGTGAAGGCGGCATCGAAATCGTCGTGGGCGAACTGTCGCAGCGTATGGCAGCGCACGGTCACACGGTTTGCGCCTACAACCGCAAGAGCGACCACATAGCGGGCAAACAATACGAAAAAATCAACGAGTATAACGGCGTTCGCATTAAATGGGTAAAAACCCCGAACGCGTCGAAGCTCAACGCCATCGTGTACAGCTTCTTTGCGACAGTGCGCGCGATATGCGGCGGCTATGATATTCTGCATTACCACGCCGAAGGACCCTGTGCCATGTTACCGCTGGCAAAACTCTGCGGCAAAAAATGCGTCGCAACCATTCACGGGCTCGACTGGCAGCGCGCGAAATGGGGCGGCTTTGCAACAAAATTCTTAAAGTACGGCGAAAAATGCGCCGCAAAATATGCCGACGAGGTCATCGTGCTGTCCAAAAATGTGCAGCAGTATTTCCTTGCGACCTACGGCAGAGAAACAAAATATATTCCAAACGGCATCTCCGCTCCCGAGCATATCGGCGCGGAGATTCTCCACGAGAAGTACCGTCTCGACAAGGACGGATACCTCCTTTTC
This sequence comes from Oscillospiraceae bacterium, assembly GCA_015066525.1. Taxonomy (GTDB): domain Bacteria; phylum Bacillota; class Clostridia; order Oscillospirales; family Acutalibacteraceae; genus Eubacterium_R. The sequence goes on from SVOG01000042.1 coordinate 27,678, forward strand.
CTCGGCAGACTGGTGCCCGAGAAGGGAGTGCACTATCTCATTCATGCCTACCAAACTCTCGACACCGATAAAAAACTCGTCATCGCCGGCGGCGCAAGCCACACGAACGAATATGAACGCGCCCTGCACGAAATGGCGGGCGACGATGTCATTTTCACAGGGTTTGTCCAGGGAGATGAACTCGGCGCGCTGTATTCCAACGCGTATCTCTATTGCCTGCCGAGCGACCTCGAGGGAATGCCCATCAGCCTGCTCGAAGCGATGAGTTACGGCTGTGCGTGCCTGACCTCGGATATTCCCGAATGCACTGAAGTGTGCGGCGAAAACGCCGTTTATTTCCAAAAGGGCAACGAACGTGACCTCGCAGAAAAGCTCGCCGCCCTGCTTGCGGACAGCGCGACTGTCGAAAGGCTCCGCCGCGACAGCGCCGCCTATATCTGCGACAAATTCAACTGGGACGAGGTCACCGCAAAAACACTCGAACTTTACGAAGGACTGCTGTCATGAAAATCTTAATGGTCAACAAATTTCTCTACCCAAACGGCGGGTCGGAGACCTATATCTTCAATCTCGGCGAGCAGCTCATGTCACTCGGACACGAGGTGCAATACTTCGGGATGGAGCATGAGGGCAGATGCGTCGAGAACCACGCACAGCAGTACACGACCGATATGGATTTTCACGGTGGGAGCAAACTGAAAAAACTGACCTACCCTGTCAAGACGATTTACTCCGCCGAGGCAAAGCGCAAGATGAAAATCGTGCTCGATGATTTTCAGCCTGACGTCATCCATATCAACAACTTTAACTATCAGCTCACGCCGAGCATTCTCTACGCCGCGCAACACTACAAAACACGCGCCGGAAAACCGGTGAAAATCGTCTACACCGCGCACGACCACCAGCTAATTTGTCCGAATCATCTGATGTTTGATGCCGACGGCAATCCCTGCACGGCGTGTATCGGCGGTAAGTTTTCGCACTGCGCCAAAAAGAATTGTATCCACGCTTCCAAGGCGAAGAGCCTCATCGGAACTGCCGAGGCAACACTCTACAAGATACTCGGCACTTACCGGTATCTGGATACCATCATCTGCTGCAGCGAGTCGCTGAAAGACAAAATGGACACCAATCCCATCTTTGCCGGCAAAACCGTGGCACTGCATAATTTCATTGAAAAGCAACCGAAAAAAGAGGTCAAAAAAGAGAATTATGCCCTCTACTTCGGCAGGTACGGCAAGGAAAAGGGCGTTGCCTTAATTCCGCAAGTCAGCGATATTTCATTTATCTGCGCCGGTTCGGGCGAACTTGAGCCTCTGTTGGACAGCGCACCGAATGTGAAAAATGTCGGCTTCAAAACCGGTGAAGAGCTCGAAATGCTCATCCGAAAAGCCGCCTGTTCTGTCTGTCCGAGCACCTGCTTTGACAACTGCCCGTTCTCCGTAATGGAAAGCATTATGTACGGCACGCCCGTCGTTGGCGCCGACATCGGCGGTATTCCCGAGCTGATTGAGAAGGGCAAAACGGGCGTCCTCTTTGAAAGCGGCAACAGCGCCGACTTTGAACGCGCGATAAAAGAAGCAATGCGACATTCCGAAGAAATGAGCAAGCACTGCTTTGCGGCAGAATTCGACACCGCACAGACCTACTGTGATAAACTGATAGAAATCTATACTTCGTAAGAGGTAAACACAAATGACAAAAAAACTGAACGGCACTGTCATCGTCACCTACCGCTGCAACGCGCGGTGCACGATGTGCAACCGCTACAAAGCCCCCTCGACTCCCGAGGAGGAAATCACGCTCGACACAATAAAGAAACTCCCCCCGATGTATTTCACCAACATCACGGGCGGCGAGCCCTTTATCCGCACGGACCTCAAGGACATCGTGCGCGAGTTATATAAGAAAAGCGACCGCATTGTTATCTCGACAAACGGGTTCTTCACCGACCGTATTATTGACCTCTGCGAGGAATTCCCCGAGGTCGGTATCCGCATTTCCATTGAAGGACTCGAGGACACGAATAACGCCATCCGCGGTCTCGACGACGGATTCAACAAGGGTTATACCACGCTGAAGAAACTTGTGGAAATGCATCACCCCGATGTCGGTTTCGGTATGACGGTACAGGACGCAAACGCAAAGGACCTCGTACCGCTCTATAAACTCAGCGACGAGATGCATATGGAATTTGCGACAGCATCGCTGCACAATTCCTTCTACTTCGTCGAGGCGAAGAATATCATCCACGACCGACAGATGGTCGCGGAAAATTTCGAGGAGCTGATTAACGAACTCCTCAAATCAAACGAACCGAAAAAATGGTTCCGTGCTTACTTCAATCACGGACTGATTAACTATATCTACGGACAAAAGCGCCTCCTCCCCTGCGATATGGCATTCGACACCTTCTTCATCGACCCGTACGGCGACGTAATGCCCTGCAACGGCACGAAGGAAAAGGAGGTTATGGGCAACCTCACTGAGCAGGACTGGGACACGCTCTGGAACAGTGAGCAAGCGGAAAAGGTGCGCGAAAAAGTGCGCCACTGCGACCGTCAGTGCTGGATGATAGGCTCTGTTTCCCCCGCGATGCACAAGTATATCCGGGTGCCCGCAGCGTGGGTCATCAAGCATAAATTCCTGCGCTTTTTTAAGGAGCAAAAGTACTCGATGTACGAAAATCAAATTTGCCGCGATTTGCGCGACGGCAAGGTCACGAAGGAAGAACTCGACCGGCTCTCGACCTGCGACTTTGACGCTGTGGCAAGCGACGGCTTGTCCGCAACCTCAAAATCCGCACTCGGCACAGAGGCATCAGAATGAAAGTATTAATTGTAAACGCCATCCTTTATACCAGCGAAACACACTGCGTCAAGAAGGTATCGTCCATCGACGACTGCATGATTTACGACCTATGTCTCGCGTTTCAGAAAGCGGGGCACGAGGTAACGCTCTTTGCCGCCGAGGATTACCGCCCGACTGAGCAGACGGAGTTTCCGTTTGAAATCGTCTGGGCGAAAACAAAACTGACAAAGCTGTTCCCCGCCAACGTACTGCCTTATTGTCCGTACATTCGTAAACTACTCAAAGACAGGGACTTTGACTTAGTGATAACGAGCGAGGTATTCTCCCTCCTGTCGCTTATGGTGGTGCGGCACGCGCGCTGCAAGGTCATCGTATGGCAGGAACTCGCCAAGCATAATAACCTGCTGCACAAACTGCCGTCAAAGTTCTGGTACAATATCATCGCAAGGCTGTTTTTCCGTGATGTTACCGTGGTGGGCCGCAGCAACAACGCGAGGGAGTTCATTTCTCACTACTGCAACAATGTTGCCTCCACCTTCATCGACCACGGCGTCAATCCCGATAAATTCAGACCGCGCGCGGACAAGGAAAAATTCTTCATCATTCCGTCGCAGCTGATTCAGCGCAAGCAGATTGACCTGTCAATCCAAGCGTTTTCGGAATTTGCCGCGGAGAACGGGGACTACTCCCTCTATATCTTCGGCGAGGGCGAGGAACGGGAGAATCTCGAGACATTTGCCGCTATCTGCGGGGTCTCGGACAGAGTAAAATTCTTCGGCAAGGTGCCGCACGACACCCTCACGGAGTATCTCGCCAAAGCATCGGCGATGCTGGTTTATACGCGCAAGGACAACAATATGATTTCCGTTGTCGAATCCATCGCCTGCGCTACCCCCGTAGTTACGACCAGCGTGCCCTATAATGCAGCATACATTAAAAAGTATCAGCTCGGTATTGTCAGCGACAACTGGGGCAAGGACGAACTAAACGAAATTATCAATAGCAACAGCTTTTACATCAATAACTGCATCAATTACAGAGAGGAACTCTCTGACGACAGACGTGTAAAACAGTTTTTGGAGTTAAGATAAATGTATTCCATCGCATATGTAATTCCCTACTTTGGTAAATTTCCGAAATATATGAAACTGTGGCTGATGAGCACAGGCTGTAATCCCACGGTCGATTTCCTGATATTTACTGACGATAAAACAGAATATGACTACCCCGAAAATGTCAAGGTCACCTATATGAGCTTTGACGAGATGAAAAGCAAGGCGCAGTCTGTATTCGACTTTGACATCTGTCTTGAAAAGCCGTATAAAATCTGTGACTTCAGGCCGGCGTACGGTCAAATATTCAAAAGTGAGCTGGAGGGCTACGACTTCTGGGGACACTGCGATATTGACTTAATCTGGGGTAACATCCGCAAATTCTATACGGACGAAATATTGAATCAGTACGAGCGTATCGGCTTTAACGGTCACTCGACACTTTACAGAAACACACCCGAGGTAAATGCAAGATACCGCCATATTTCGGAAAAATTCGAGAATTATATCGAAGTGTTCTCCACCGACAGGGGCTACGCCTTTGACGAGCCGTATATGCAGTCGATTTACGAAGAACGCGGCATACCCGTCTATATGGGGATTGACTTTGCCAACCTCGCAAAATACGACTATTCGTTCAATCTCTCGTGGCAGACTGAAGAAGAGAAATACAAAAACGAGCACCAGATATTTACCTGGCAGAACGGCACTCTCCTCAGACGCTATGTCCACAAGGGCAAGCTTTTCAGCGAGGAAATGATGTATCTGCACTACTGGTGCAGACCGACAACACTGAAAATGAAGCATTACGACAAAAGCCGTATGCTCACCATATACCCCGATGTCACCACGGACAAGCCGTACGACATCACTGCGGATTTCGTGCTGAAAAAGAGCAGGCAGAATAAGATCGTCTACTATGCAAAAAGCATCTGGAAAAACCGCAAAAAAATCACCCTTGAACGCATTATTTTTAACATCAAGGGTATGACAAAATACAAAACCACCGATTACAATACCTACAAGCCCAAACAACCATAATACAAGGAAAGGAGCATGGAAATGAAATTCAAGTTTCATCATATCTTGGCGTTTATCACCACTGTGCTGTTTCTGATTGCTCCTTTATTCAAAAGCACCGTCAGATATGCCCTGCTCGGTGCCACGCTTGCCATGTGCTTACTCTGCATTGTCTTGATAAAAAAGGCTTACATAGGCGTTATATTCTTTTTAATGGCAATGCAAAATGCGCTTCAGATGACAGTGCCGAAATCCATGCTTACCGTCGTGACGTATTATGATGAGGTTTTTCAGATTGTCATTGTGCTGTATCTTTTATATGTCATGCTGCAAAAGCGCATTACCATCAGTTATACGGAACGAATCCTGATGATGTTCTACGGTTTGTATCTGCTGATGTGCTTTTTATCCTCCGTATTCAACAACTATGCGACCATCACGGTTATCGTGCTTGACGCCTTTGTGTGCATCAAATTCTTCCTCTTCTACCGCGGCGGATTTGAACTATCGCGGCAAGGTGTTGCGGATACCAAAACCTTCTACGAGCACACCAATGCTGTGTGTAAAATCATAACGGTGGGACTCTTTTTATATGCGCTGCACGAATTATTTTTGACACCGTTTTTCCCAAAATACGATTTCAGATATTTCACCGAATCGCTGCAGCTCTTCTTCTTCCACCCGACATACCTTGCGGCGTTCAGTATTCTGATGATATCCGTGCTGATACTGAATCTGAAATACGACAAAAGTAATATGGTTTTCATCGTGATGATGTCGTTTGTGACGCTGACCACCCTGCGCACAAAGGCGATTGCCGCCATACTCATCATCTTTCTGATTTATTTCGCGTTTGTCAAATACAACCTTCCCTTCAAGGGTCTAATCATTATAGGAGCGATAGGTGCGGCGCTGTACCTGGGTCTTGACCAGATTGAACTGTATTTTACCGAAAGCGCGGGACGGTATGCGCCCATCCGTCTCAAAATGATGCGCGACGGTATCGGAATTGCCAACGACCACTTCCCGCTCGGTGCGGGCTTCGGCACCTATGGCACTACGGTAGCATATGACTACGGCTCATCGTTCTACTACAATCTCGGCTATATGGGCGGTCACTATAAGGACCAGCCCGTGGGCGATGTGTTCTGGCCGGGCATCTTTGCCGAAGCAGGCTGGATCGGCACCGTATTCTTTGCGCTCACCGTCATTATTATGATTATCATAGGCGTACAGAAAATCAAAGTGGATAAATATGCAGGCTGGTGTATGCTGTCCATTATGACGTATGCACTTTCCTCCTCCACATCGGAGACCGGTTTCTTCCACCCGGCTGTCGCCATTATGTTTATTGTGTACGGCATCGCCGCCGGCTCTACGGCTAACGAAAACGAGAATCCCAAGCAGACAGGATTGAAATTCAAAATAAAAATCTGACGGAGTTTGATATGGCAGGCAACAAAAAGATAGCCAAAAATTATATATTTAATACGAGCTATCAGCTTCTTGCAATTATCGTGCCGCTCGTCACGACCCCGTATATTTCGCGCGTGCTTGGGGCTGAGGGAATCGGTATCAATAGCTATACCTATTCCATCGTCAGTTATTTTGTCATTTTTTCCATTCTCGGCACCGCCACCTACGGCAACCGCCAAATCGGGATTCTCCAGGATGACCCCGTGAGCAGGACACAAAAGTTCTGGGATATACTTACGCTCAGAATCCTCACTTCGGGCAGTGCGCTGATACTGTATCTCTGCTATGCTTTACTGTTTGCTAAACACAAGAGCATTGCTCTGCTGCAGACCTTTTATCTGCTCGCCACACTCTGCGACACCGCGTGGTTCTTCCAGGGAATGGAGGACTTCCGCCGCATTGCGGTGCGTAATTACGCTATCAAATTGCTCAATGTGGCAGGAATATTTCTCTTGATTCATAATCCCGACGATTTATGGAAATATGTACTGATGTTCACCGGGCTGAATTTCGTTGGTAATTTATCTATCATACCGTATCTCAGGAAGTATCTCGTCAGAGTCAAGGGATATAAACCGCAGCCCTTCAACGATATCATAGTGGTGCTGCAACTCTTTATTCCGGCAACGGCTCTGTGGCTCTATGAAATGTTTGACAAGACGATGATTGGCGTTATCACCCAGAGCGCCGCGCAAAATGGCTACTACGAGCAGAGTAACAAAATCATCAAGATGGCGCTCATTCTCGTCACCGCACTCAACACAGTGTTGCTGCCGAAAAGCTCCAAGGCGTTCGCCGAGGGAAAGCTCGGGGAAATGAAGGAATATCTGTATCAGTCCTACCGCTTCGTCTGGTTTCTCGGTGTGCCGCTGATGTGCGGCGTCATCGGCACGGAAAGCGTGCTCGTGCCTGTTTTCTTCGGCAAAGGCTACGAGCCTGTCATAACAGTACTGTGCATTATGTCACTGCTCTTTATTCCTATTTCGCTCAATTCCACCTCGTCGGCGCAATTCTTCATCTCAACCGGCAGACAGAATATCTATACCCGTTGTGTTCTCATCGGCGGCGGGGTGAATATCCTGCTGAATGCGCTGTTAATACCGCATTTTCAGGCAAACGGCGCGGGTATTGCTTCCGTTACGGGCGAAACCGTCATTATGGCCTGTATGCTATGGTATATGGGCAAAAACGGGCATATTAAAGTATCCGAGGTGTTCAGAATCAGCCCCAAGTATTTGATTGCAGGCGGCGTAATGCTTTTATGTCTGCTATTTGCAGCGCGCTATCTTCCGCTTCGGGTATGGAGTCTGGCAGCGCTTATTATCGGCGGCGCAGCGATATATTTTGCTGTGCTGCTCGTAGAAAAGGAATATTTTGTAGTGACCGGTATACATCACGCGGTATATTTCGCAAAAAAGCGAAGGGCGAAAAAATAATGAATCATGAAATTTTGACAAATGAACAACTGAAAAAAGCGCTTCTTGACATCACACTCGACGTGGCAAAATACTGTGATGAAAACGGCTTGAAGTATATGATGGTCGGCGGTACGCTGCTCGGCGCCGTGCGTCACAAGGGTTTCATTCCTTGGGATGACGATGTGGACCTTGCGATGCCGCGCGAGGATTACAACCGACTGCACGAGCTTGTGAAGACAAAACCAATCGGCGAAAACTATCAACTTGTCAGCATCATGGCAAATAATTCTCCGTATCCCTTTGCAAAAGTGCTTGATAGGAACACCAAAATCATCAATTCAAGAACCTCTCTTCACACAGAACTGTGGGTTGACATTTTCCCGATTGACGGGCTGGACGACCTGAGCGAGGGCGCTCTGTCAAAAAAAATAAAGCGTCTCAAAAAAGACGCCTTTTTGCTGGAAAACGCGTGCTGTGAATACGGCAGCGGTAAAACCGTGCTGCGCAAAATAGTAAAAGTGCCAACCATTGCATACTCCCGTATCAAAGGAGCTTACTACTATGGCAGAAAAATAGACGAGGAGGCACAGTCCTGCCCGCTCGAAAGCTCAAAAACAGCCGCTTTGACCGTATGGGGCGGCGTTCATGCCGGAATACCCAAAGAAAAAATGCTCACAACCTGTGAACTGGAATTCGAAGGCGCTATGCTGAAGGCACCCGTCGGATATGAGGAGTATCTGACCAAAATGTACGGCGACGATTATATGACCCCACCGCCCGAAAATCAGCGCATCAATCATAACATCAAAGCCATTAAAATTAATTAAACGGACGGCGGCGCCGTCCGTTTCTCTTTATCTTCTTTTGATGACATTAACCATAATCTTCTCGATTTCATCACGGTTGAAATTCGGCATCATACGGATGATAACATCCGCACAGCCGCCCACTAAGAAGGTTACCTTCGCCACCTCGTGGTAATTATCGACCACATTAATATCGTTCGCCTTGCAAATCGACTGGATGAAGCTCTCCTTAAGCGATTTAATCGCAGAATCATAAATTACGCTATTCTTAAACCGCTCAAAATATTTCAGATTCTGCTCGACGACATCGAGGATGGAAGCGACCGTCTTTTCGGGAGCGACGGACATATCAATATAATTAATGCCCTTGCTCAAATCGAGAATTCTGCCCGCGAAGTAATCAAAGCATTGCTGAAAACAGTCGTCAATACTCCGATAGTGCAGATAGAAGGTACTCTTATTAATCCCCGCTCTGGCACAGAGTTCGACCACTGTTATCTTGTCGAGTTCTTTTTCCGTCGACAGGTCAAACACCGCATTAAACACGGCAAGCCTTGTCTTCACAATTCTTTTATCCATAATCTTTCACCCCATGGCGTATATCATACCATATAAAAATACATTTAGCAAATTTTTTATCAATTTTTATGCATTTTTTATTCACTTTTGTATACCTGACCAAATAATCGCAACAAATTATTGTAATATATTTGCTTTTATTGTATAATTAAATAGAAAATATGCATTTACCGGAGGTAACAGAAAATGGCTGAATGTTGGCTTACAGGAAAAACCGTTATCGTAACGGGCGCATCGGGAGGTATGGGCGCAGGAATTGCCGCCACCCTCATCAAAAAACACGGATGCACCGTAATCGGCGTGGCACGTAGCGAACCGAAAATGCTGAAATTCATTGAGGAACTCGGTGACGAATACAGGGAGCAGTTTTCCTACAAGCTCTTCGATGTATCGAGCCGCGAGAACTGGGAGACCTTTGCCGAAGAGCTCAAGGCAAACGGCACCAAGGTGGATATCCTCATCAACAACGCGGGTATTCTTCCGAAATTCAAGCGTTTTGACCGCTACTCCTACGAGGAAATTGAGCAGGCAATGAATATCAATTTCTTCTCCTGCGTATACTCGATTAAAACACTGCTGCCGATGATTCTCGAATCGGACACACCGGCGATTATCAATATCGACTCTGCGGCGGCACTGATGACGCTTGCCGGAACCTCCGTCTACTCCGCGTCAAAATCGGCGCTCAGAAGTCTGACCGAAGCGCTGCGCAGCGAATACAAGGGCAAAATGTTTGTCGGACTGGTATGCCCCGGCTTTACCAAAACGGATATTTTCCGCAACCAGGGCCCCGAAACCAATGACAAGGGGCAGAAGATGATTGATATGGTCTCCACGGACTGCGATAAGATGGTGCGCCTGATTATGCACGGTATCGAGCGCAAGCACCACCTCCAGGTGCACGGTTTTGACTCCTTTGCAATGTCGGCATTTAACCGTATGATGCCGGTACACGGCTCCATGCTCTTCAGCGCCGTGATGAAAATGGCAAACGTGGATATCTTCAAGGAAGTATTTGACGATTAATCTTAAGGAGTAAAATTATGTCAAACGAAATCACCGATATCACCAAGCAGAAACATCTGAAATTCAAGGAAATCCTCGCGTATTCCCTGGGGCTCTTCGGATTCCAGGCAATCGTGGGACTCCTCTTTACCTATCAGGCAGAGTTCTCGGGCTCGATTCTCGGCGCAAATGTCATCGTGGTCGCCATTCTCGTGCTCGTGGCAAAGATTGTATCCGCTGCCGCTGACCCGATTGTCGGCAACCTCGTCGACCGCTCGCAGAGCAAACTTGGCAAGTTCAAATCCATGATTGTCTACTCGCTCGCACCCCTGCTGATTGCGACCGCCATCATCTTCGTCAAGGTGCCGTTTAAGGGTGTCGGACTGTATGTCTGGATTTTCATCGTGAGCCTCATCTGGTCCATCGCAATGACGATGGGCGATGTGCCGTCGCAGGGTATTGCTGCGGCGCTCACACCAAACCCGACCGAGAGAACGAACGTCGTTTCCATTTCCAACACGGCGAAGCAAATCGGTTTTTCCGCGTGTGCGGTTATCGTGCCGATTGTCTGCCTCATCGTGCCGCAGGGCTCTCAGGTCATCGGTTTTGAAGGCGACCAGGACACCCCGATGAACGCAACGGAATTCCTCTTCGTCGGCATTCTCACCGCCGTTCTCGGCTGCGTACTCTTTGCGCTGATTCCGCTGATAAATAAAGAGCGCGTAACGAATGCTTCCAGTGAAACCGTCGGTTTCAAGGAGATGTTCGCTGCGCTGAAATCAAACAAACCGTTTATGCTCGTCATCATTTCCTACTTCCTCGGCTTCGGCCGTCAGATGGCAATGGGCATCCAGGTACAGGCGGCTACCATCATCCTCGGCAGCCAGAATCTCGTTGTCGTGCTCGGCATTGTCACCGCTATCGGCTCGATGATCAGTATGGCAATCTGCCCGTTTTTGATTAAGAAACTCAATGAAAAGAAGGCATACATCCTGCTGTCGGTTTACGGTTTTGCAGCCTCCATCTTCTCGTTCATCATCGGACATTTCTGGTTCGACAATCCGAAGAATATGGTACTCACCGTTCTCTTCTACGCATCGCTCTTCCTCATCGGCTTACAGTTCGGTGCGGTAACGCTGATGCCGATGATTATGACAGCGGACTGCGTGGACGCTTACGAATACGAAACGGGCAAGAGAAATGAGGGCGCTTGCTACTCCATTCTCACCCTCACTATCAAGGTTTGCCTCGCGCTCGGTATGGCAGTCGGTCTCGTCTTTGTCGGCGCTTCGGGTTATTACGAGGCACTCAGCGCGCAGAATTTTGAAGCGTGCAACAAGGACGTCATCTTCTTTGCCTACACGGCGCTGCCCGGTATCCTCGCCCTTCTCTCCATCATCCCGATGCTCAAATACGACATCGTGGGCGAGAAGAAGGCAAAAATTTCCGCGGCACTCGCTGCCAGAAGAACCGAAAACTGATAAACTACAAATGGGCGGTCTTGTGCCGCCCGTTGTTTTAGGAGATACTTATGGATTATCGTATTGAACACGACTCAATGGGCGAGGTAAAGGTACCCGCCGACAAATACTGGGGCGCCCAGACGCAGCGCAGCAAGGATAATTTCAGAATCGGCGCCGGAATTGAGACAATGCCCAAAGAGATTATCACCGCATTCGGAATGCTCAAGAAAGCGGCAGCGCTCGCCAATCATCAACTGAAAAGCGAGAAGATGACCGACGAAAAATGCGCCGCTATTTGTAAGGCGTGCGATGAAGTCATCGCGGGTCAGCTCTCTCAGCATTTCCCGCTCGTTGTATGGCAGACGGGCTCGGGCACGCAGTCAAATATGAACGCCAACGAAGTCATCGCCAACCGCGCAAACGAAATCGCGGGCAAGGCGCTCTGCCACCCGAATGACGACATCAATATGAGCCAGAGTTCCAACGATACCTTCCCAACCGCAATGCACATCGCAGCGGCAAAGATTATCAAGGACGCGGTATTCCCCGCGCTCGACGGACTTATCTCCACCTTTTGCCGTCTCGAAAAAGAGAACGAGGGCATTGTCAAGAGCGGCAGAACGCATCTCCAGGACGCGACGCCGATTACCTTCTCGCAGGAAATCAGCGGCTGGCGCAGCAGTCTCCAAACAGACAGACGTTTGCTTGAGACGGCGCTCGACGAGCTTTCGGAAATCGCACTCGGCGGCACGGCAGTCGGTACGGGACTGAACGCCCCCGCAGGATTCGACACCACGGTCGCAGAAAAACTCAGCGAAGTGGCAAATATGCCCTTCCGAAGCGCAGCGAATAAATTTCACGCGCTGACCTCGAAGGACGAAATCGTCTTTGCCCACGGTGCGCTCAAAGCGCTCGCGGCGGACTTAATGAAAATTGCCAACGATGTGCGCTGGCTCGCAAGCGGTCCGCGCCTCGGTCTCGGGGAAATCAAAATTCCCGAAAACGAGCCGGGCTCATCGATTATGCCGGGCAAGGTCAATCCCACACAGTGCGAGGCGCTGACGATGGTCGCCGTGCAGGTCATGGGTAACGACGCGGCAATCGGCTTTGCGGCAAGTCAGGGCAATTTCGAACTCAACGTGTTTATGCCCGTGACGATTTATAATTTCCTGCAGTCGGCAAGGCTACTCGCCGACGCGATGCAGTCATTTAATAAAAACTGTGCATCGGGCATCAAAGCGGACAAAGAAAAAATGCACCATAACCTGCACAATTCGCTGATGCTGGTCACGGCACTCAATCCCTATATCGGCTACGAAAACGCGGCAAAAACCGCCAAGAAAGCGTACGCCGAAAACATCTCGCTCAAAGAAGCTTGTCTCGCTCTCGGCTTCCTCACCGAAGAGGAATTCGACAAGGCATTCAAGCCCGAAGAAATGGTATAAGAAAAAGGCTGTCAACGACAGCCTTTTACTATTATAAACTGTTAATCATACTGAGGTGCTGCGTGTAGAAATCGCGGACATCCATCGTTTTCATCAGACCGCCCTGGAGCGACATATGGTCGCCGTCGAAGGTCGGCATAATGTTCCACTCGCCCGCTTTCACCTTGCCCGCCACATACTCCGTCTGCGGTGCGCTAAAGGGTGCGCGCTGAAATCGTGTTGACAAGTCCGTCGTTTTCGTACCAGCTCTCGTCGGCTTTGATACCGCCTTCGGACTCCTCGGTGAACTTACCCATCAGGCGCGAAGTCTTAATGAAGAGGCTCTCCATCTTGCTCTCGTCGGGGATATAAGTACCGTCGTCCTGCTTCACCGTCGCAGTGCAGGGTACTGAGAAATAATACACATTTTTGAGGGTGCTGATACTGTCGTTGAGCGCCTTTGCATTATCGAGGAGCATATCGAAATTCGCATTGTCGAAATCCGCTCTGCCGTCGTCCTTTTCCTGATTGGCGGACGCCATCATTTTATTCAGCACATCCTGCATCTTATTTTTCGCGGTATCGGGCACATCGTCCTCAACGCCGCCCACATCGTACGCCGTCGTGCCGTTATGCGGTGAGGCAAGCGCCGTAATGCTGTAAATCCAGTCCGCCTTGCCGCCGGCAAAAAGCGGGGACAAATCGTCCGCGTCGGTCGCCTTTCGCTCCGCTTCACTACCGTTTGCCATCAATTCACTCAGCAGACGCACTGTCGCGCCGCCGAAGGAGTGCCCGAGCAGGTTAATCTTATGCTCGCTATCCCATTCTTCAATCAGCGGTTTCTTTGTAAAGTCCGTGCCGTAGCGCGCGTGGTGGCAGCGCTCGCTATGCTCCTTGCCGTAATCCACGACGCTACCCGTCAGCTGCGCATAGAGTTCGCACGCTCTGTCCCACGCGCTGCCGTGGGGTGCGACCGAAGCACTGACGCAGTCGAAGCCCTGCTTGTTGAGATATTTCATCAAATCGCCGCCGCGCATTCCCCAGTATTTGAGAAAATGATTCTGAAAATCATAACTGCCCCAGCCCGACAGTCCGTGCACAAAGACAAAGGTGTAATTTGTCTTGAAGTTCTCCGGCTCCGCCTTGGCTGTCGGCTCACTCTTCGCGCAGGAAGAAAAGAGCAGGGTCAACGCTAAAACAAGTACTAATAATCGAGACTTTTTCATAATCATACCCAAAAGGGCGCCCGTTAAGGCGCCCGACATTATTTTAATTAGCTGATAGCCGCTACAATATTTTCCTTCGGGGTTACGCCGATGAATGTCTCGGCAACCTCTCCGTCCTTAATCACAAGGATGGTCGGGATGGACATTACCTGGTACTTCTCAGCCAGGTCGTCGTTCTCATCCACATCCACCTTGCCGACAACAATATCCGGATTCTCCGCTGCAATCTCGTCAATAACGGGGGACATCATCTTGCAGGGACCGCACCATACTGCGTAAAAGTCGATAAGGCAGGTCTTGCCCGAATTTAATACTTCGTTTTCAAAATTTGCTTCTGTGATTTCTTTAACCATAATTAGTTCTCCTTGGATTTCAGATATTTTACAGCCGACAGTCCAGCCTCGGCGCCCTCGTAGACCGCCTTGCAGACCTGGAGGAGTCCGCCCGTCACATTACCACAGGAGTAAACTCCCGGGAGGTTGGTGGACATATCGGGATTCACCTTAATACTGTCGCCGTCAAGCGCGATGCCAAGCTTCTTCGCAAAATCCGCACCGCCCGCTACGCCGAGCGCAACGAAGAGTCCGTCAAGTTCGAGTTCGCTGCCGTCCTCAAATACCACGGAGCCGACTTTGCCGTCGCCTTTGATTTCGGCAATCTTCTTCGTAATGACTTCGTACTTATCGGTCTCGGGCGCGTCCAGTCCGTCCGTAAGGACATAAAGCTTTGCCACGATGTTCTCAAGGTCGCCCGCCTCGCTGAGCGCATAGTCGCCGTTTCCGAGCACGGCTACCGTCTTCTTGCGGTAAAAGAATCCGTCGCAGATGGCGCAGTAGCTGACGCCCCTGCCCTCGAAATCGACGGCACCCTTAATATTCGGGCGCACTTTCTTATTACCCGTGGCGAGAATGAGTGTCTTGCCCTCGTAGCCGTTGACCTGATAGGTCATCGAGGCGGTCATCGCGATATGCGTAACCTCTTCCTCGATTACCTCGACGCCGAGTTCCCTCGCCTGAGCGATACCGTCACGGTATAAATCCGTGCCGGTGATACCGCCCTTGAAACCGTAGTAATTATCAATCATATGCGCCTTTTCGAGCTGCGACTCGCCGTGATAGAGCACGAGCACGCTCTTATTGGCACGCTTTGCGTAGAGCGACGCGGAGATTCCCGCAGGACCCGCTCCTATTATTATAACATCATACATCAGGAATTACCACCGTAATTATAAAATAGCCTCTACCTTAGCCTCGATTTCCTCGGGAGTAACCTTGGAGCCGAAACGCTCGACAATATTGCCGTCACGGTCAATGAGGAATTTCGTGAAGTTCCAGCCGATTTTTGCGCCGCCCGTCTGCTCCACAAGATATTTGTAAAGCGGGTCTGCGTCCTTGCCGTTAACCTTAATCTTCTTAAATCTCGGGAAGGTTGTGCCAAACTTACGCGAGCAAACCTGGTTGATACCCTCGTCGCTTTCGCGTGCCTGGAAAGCAAACTGATTGCAGGGGAAGTCGAGAATTTCAAATCCCCGGTCCTTGTACTTCTTATACATTGCCTCAAGTCCGTTGTACTGAGGTGTGAAGCCGCAGTGTGTTGCCGTGTTGACGATAAGAAGCACCTTGCCTCTGTACTGGTCAAGCGCAACTTCTTCACCCTTCTGTGACATTACTTTGAAATCTAATACGTTCATTTCTGCTTCCTCCTTGATTTTGTAAAATTAAATTGTGTACAATTCATTTCGTTATCATTATAACAATATCATTTCCATTTGTCAAGCATTTTTTCAAAATAATTGATTTGCACAAATACGCAAATGGAGGGACAAGAGTCCCTCCATTACATTATCATTTTACTTTGATTGTAACAGTCACGGTCTTTGTAGCTGGTTTGTAGTTTGCGTTACCTGCCGCTGTAACCTTAACTTTTACTTTGTAAGCGCCTTTTTTCAGACCCTTTTTAACGGTAATCTTGCCGTTTTTAGCAACCGTGATTTTCTTGTTGCCGCTTGCTTTTTTGTAAGTAACCGCGCCCTGCGCCTTGCTGATAGCAAACGCCTTTTTTGCGGTAACGGTCTGGTTTTTCTTTTTAAGACTTGCAAACTTAACGGTTGCGGTCTTGCCCTTTGCAACAAGTGTATTCGCCGCTTTCGTTATTCTGAAATTCAAGTTTAAACTGCCGAAATATAATCCGCTGAAAGTAACAGTTGCTGTCGCCGTGCCGACTTTAATATTATTTGTATACTTAACAGTATAATACTTGCTGTTAACAACGTTGCCCTCAACATCCTTGACTGTAACGGCAGGAGTTTTTGCGCTGCCACTGTATGTGTACGACGTTGCTGAAAGTGTAACGCTTTTGAGTGCAGGAATGTACTCAGCAGAAATATTGCCGCAGATTGGGCATTTGCTCAGATACACGCCGTTGTGGTTAAAGCCTGCGGCTTTTGTAACCTGCCAAATATCAGTTGTAACGTGTACTTTGCCGACAATACGCTTGAACTGGATGAGTGAAAGCAAAGCGTCCTTTGTGGCATAAGTATCGTCTTTACCGTTTACGGTGAACGCACCTGTTTCAGAATTATAGAAATTGTCAATCAGCTTTTGATAGTACCAATAAGCGCTATTTGCGTCAAGCGCCGAGGAGAAGCCAAGCATTGCAAGCGCAGTTGAGTCTGCGTTTACTGTTGTAACGTAATTATTGTCGGCATACGCGCCGTCCTCTTTTGTATATGATTTAAGAACACCGCAAGCGTCGTCAATATACTCGTTATAAAGACCTGAAATCGCTGTCGGATACAGCGCAGCAAGGAAGTGTCCAGTGTTGTCGCACGAATAGCCGTAGTAGTTCATGCCGCTGCCTTTGGTGTAAAAACGGGCAATCAAATCGTCTGCGAGCGTTTTTGCAAATTCATCCTGAACTGCTGCCCAGATTGCGAGCCTGTAAGAATATGGGTTTGAAATTGTAGTAAGGTCAAAACTCTCAAATGCCGCAGTGATGTCAAAGCCTTCAAAATCTGCGGGGTCAAGTTTCATACTGCGAAGGGTGAGGATAACAGCGCCGTAAACGCCGATATCTTCATAACTGTAGGAATATGACTTCCAGTCGCCGTTTTCGTCCTGATACCATTCTGTGCCTTCGATAATAATTTTACCATCGTTTTTGGTAAGATTTGCCTTCAGGTTTTCAAGATAATTCGCCTTGTAAGCGCTCATATCGTAACCTGCGTCAGTCAAAAGCCAGTAGTCGCCGTAACTGAGCGAACTCATATCGCTGTTGTTTGCAATATAATTTGCCGCATTTGAAATCTGGTTGCTTAACTGACTTACTCCGCTTGTTTCTGCCTGTGCGGTAAAAGTGCCGAAGCAGGAAAGCAGCATTACAAGCGCCAGTGTGAGTGATAATACTTTTTTCATCTTAATCCTCCCAATAAAAAAGCTCTGCCTCGGGCAGAGCGAAAATGAGTACGACGAAAAAGCCGCAAACACCCATCCCTCTTCCGCTTGCCCAAGAGTATGAATTAACGCTGAAACTCGTCTCCCGACTTATGACAACACAAATCGCCTTCTCAGTTTCCCGATGGCTGATGATTTGCTCTCCCGTCAAATACGGTAATGGCGGTTGTGCAGGATTCGCACCTGCTTCCGTTAGTTTCAGATTTGCAAAAACATTATAGCATATTCAGTAAAAAATACAACCCCCAGTCGCATAAATGCAACAACTCCCCTTACACAGAGGAGCTGTACCATATCGTTATTTGTGATATTTGGCATTGTTTGAAATGGAGAGCGCGCGGTAAACCTGCTCGAGAAGGATGACGCGCATTAACTGATGCGGGAAGGTCATCTTTGAAAACGAGAGTTTCAGTCTGCCGAGGCGTTTCACCTCGTCCGACAGACCGAATGAGCCGCCGATGATAAAGGTAATCTCGCTGGTTGACAGCGCAATCTTTTCGATTTCCGCCGAAAACTCCTCACTCGTTTTCTGCACGCCTTCAATACACATCGGGACAACAAATGAGCCGCGCGGAATCTTTGCAATAATCCGCTCGCCCTCTTTTTCGAGTACCTGCTGAATTTCCGCAGGCGAGGGATTGTCGGCACACTTATACTCGTTTACCTCAACGACATCAATTTTGGCATAGGCGGAAATGCGCTTCGTGTATTCCGCCACGGCATCGCGCAGGTATTTCTCCTTCAGCTTGCCGACGGTGATAATATGTATCTTTATCATAATATAATCGCTCTCTCGCTGTTTTCGGGCGCGGACACACGCAGCCGAAAATCATATCCCTCGTGGAATCCTGCCTCGCCGAGCGCTGCAAGCGTCGTCTGGCGCGCGATATCGGGATGGTTATTGTCCCGCGACAGATGCGCGAGCACCAGCCGCGTTGTACCGCTTTCGAGGAGTTCGCGCGCAAACACGCTGCATGCCTCGTTTGAGAGGTGTCCCCTGTCGGAGAGGATGCGGATTTTCAGGTGATACGGATAGCTGCCGTTCTGGAGCATACGGATTTCGTGGTTGGACTCGAGAAATACGAGGTCGCTGCCTCTGACGGTAGCCTTCGCATCGTCGGTAATATAGCCCGTGTCGGTACAGACCGCCACGCTGCGCTCGCCGCAGAGGTTAAAGCGGTAGCCGAGACACGCCGCACTGTCGTGGCTGTTTTCAAACGGCAGAACTTCAATTCCGTTCAGTTCCATCCCGCGGGTTACCGCATCGGCGTGCATCTTATCCGTCACATCGCCGCTGCCGCGCATCGCATCGAGAACCCGCGCATCCGCAAATACGGGAATATCATAGCGCGAGGCAAGCACGCGCAGCCCCTTAATATGGTCGGTGTGCTCGTGTGTGACAAAAATCGCCGAGAGGTCGGACGCGTTCTCACCGATGTCGGAGAGCGCATTTTCAATCCGTTTGGCGCTCACGCCCGCGTCAACCAGAATCTTCGTCTCGCCCGAGGAGATAAATATGGAATTTCCGCTGCTGCCCGAAAAGAGCTGACAAAGTTTTGGCATTTGAACTCCTAATAAAACGGAGCGATGTGGTCATCGCTCCCTGATTATTTATTAACCTGCTGTGGGTACGGCATTCTTTTCCTTCACCTCGACGCGCTTAATATCAGCACCAAGCGAGGAAAATTTTGTGACGACGTCCTCGTAGCCTCTGTCGATATAATTAATATTCTCAACCGTGGTTACGCCGTCCGCCACAAGTCCCGCGATAATCATCGCAGCACCGGCACGCAGGTCGGTCGCCTTGACATTCACACCCGTGAGTCTGTCGACGCCTTCAAACACGGCAATCTTACCGTCCACCTGCACCCGGGCACCCATTCTCAAAAGTTGTCCGATATACTGATAACGGTTATCCCACACATTCTCGGTCAGGATGCTCGTACCGTTTGCGACGGAGAGGATAATCGCCATCTGCGGCTGCATATCCGTCGGGAAACCGGGATGGGGCATCGTCTTGACATTACATTTCGTCAGCGGCTTGAAGCGCGTCACACGCACCGCGTCATCATACTCGATAATCTCAGCGCCAGCCTCGATAAGCTTCGCGCTGATGGACTCGAGGTGCTTGGGAATGACATTTTTCACGAGCACATCACCGCCGCAGGCTGCTGCTGCCACCATATAGGTGCCCGCCTCAATCTGGTCGGGGATAATCGAATAGGTGCAACCGTGCATCTTCTCCACACCGCGGATTTTAATCACGTCCGTACCCGCGCCTCTGACATCGGCGCCCATGGAGTTGAGAAAGTTTGCAAGGTCAACGATATGCGGCTCCTTGGCTGCATTTTCAATAACGGTGAGGCCGCGCGCAAGCACTGCTGCGAGCATCACGTTAATCGTCGCGCCGACGGATACGACGTCCATATAAATGGAGGTGCCGACGAGTTTATCCGCCTTGGCACACACCATACCGTCGATAATGTTTACATCCGCACCGAGCATCTCGAAACCCTTGATATGCAAATCAATCGGGCGCACGCCGAAATTACATCCGCCAGGCATTGCCACCTGCGCCTGCTTAAATCTGCCGAGCATAGCGCCAATAAGGTAATAGCTCGCTCTGAACTTAGAGCTGAGCTCATACGGCACCGCCTGGTACTGCAGATTCGTCGAGTCAATCTCGATGGTGTTCTTATTAATCATTTTAATACCCGCGCCCATACTGTCGAGTATTTCGATAATCAGATGTACATCGCTGATTTGCGGGATATTTTCAATTCTGACAACGTCGCCGGCTAAAATTGCCGCGGGGATAATCGCCACCGCCGCATTCTTGGCGCCGCTGATATTCACTTCGCCGAACAATTCGTGTCCGCCGGTAATCACAAAATTTTCCATGGTTCGTCCTCCCGTTGTGGGATTTTATATAAAAGAAGATAATATCAAATTAATTCTTTAGTATTATAGCAAAAGATGCACGCAAATGAAACAAAACACTATTTATTTTATCCAAAATGTAACTTGCGTATACAACAAAATAGCAGGATTTTTCAAAAAACCAGCACCATATATTGTGCACCGACAAAAATATGTTTGAAGCTCACAAAATATGGACTTTTGCGTGGGTAACAAAAAGGTAACATATAATTACAAATTTGTCAATAGTTTGCAGGGCGTTTCGTCAATTTTTTATAACCCGCCAAAAAACGCGCTTAAGTATTGACTTTGGCGCAAATTTTTTATATATTAGAATAAGTCTAACTAATTATATATTAATTTAGGTACGCAAAATGGAAAAAGAAAGTTATATTAAAACGCAAATCGTCATCGTCGGCTCGGGTGTTGCCGGACTTTTCACAGCGCTCTGCCTCCCCGAGGACAAAGAGATTCTGATTATCACCAAGGAGGACCTCAAGGACGCGGACTCCTATCTCGCGCAGGGCGGCGTCTGCGTGCTCAAAAGCGTAGACGACTATAACTGCTACTTCGAGGACACGATGAAGGCGGGACACTACGAAAACAATCCCGACGCGGTACGCGTAATGATTGAATCCTCCCCCGAAATCATCGGCACGCTGGTACAACTCGGCGTTCAATTTGACACCAATGACGGCGGCGAATTCGACTACACGCGCGAGGGCGCCCACCGTCAAAACAGAATTCTGCATTTCAAAGACGAAACGGGCAAACAGATTACCGACACCCTGCTCGCCATCGCGATGCAGCGACCGAATATCACCTTCGTCACCCGCACCACGATGATTGACTTCATTGAGCGCGACAACGAGTGCTTTGGCATCGTCTGCGAGGACGAATACGGCGAGATGGGTGCGATTATTGCAAACGACATCATTCTCGCGACGGGCGGCATCGGCGGGCTCTTCCTCAATTCCACGAATTTCCCGCATATCACGGGCGACTCCTTTGCGCTCAGCCTCAAGCACGGCGTTGAGCTGCAGGATATGAACTACATCCAGATTCACCCGACCACCCTTTACAGCAAGAAGAAGGGCAGGCGCTTCCTCATTAGCGAAAGTGTCCGCGGCGAGGGCGCTATCCTGCTCAACGAAAACGGCGAACGCTTCACGGACGAACTCCAACCCCGCGATGTTGTCACGAACGCCATCGTCGAGGAAATGAAGAAATTTGGCACCGACCATGTGTATCTCACACTCCCGACTATGTCGAGCGAGGAGGCGGCAGAGCGTTTTCCCAACATCTACGAAGCGTGCAAGGAGGAAGGCTACGACCTCACGAAAGACCGCGTACCCGTCACCCCTGCGCAGCACTATATGATGGGCGGTGTCAAGACGGATATCAACGGCGCGACCTCGATGAAACATCTCTGGGCAGTGGGCGAAACCGCCTGCAACGGCGTACACGGCAAGAACCGTCTCGCCTCCAACAGTCTGCTCGAGAGTCTCGTGTTCGCAAAGCGCGCGGCTGACTTAATCGGCGCTGACAAGAGCGAAAAAGGTGCCGATTTTCCCGAAGTTGACCTCGCATCCTACCCGAATAAAACCGAAATTCAGAAAGAGTTTAAGCAGCTCATTATGAATGAAATCAGAAGAAAGGACGAGCAGTTCTATGATAAATGGTGTGACAATGAAAATTAATGTTGACGATTATATCATCAACACACTTAAAGAGGATATTACCAGCGAAGATGTGTCCACCAACGCCGTAATGCCGGAAAATAAAAACGGCAAAGCCGACCTCATCTGCAAGCAGGACGGTATCGTGTGCGGGCTCGATGTATTTGAGCGCACCTTTAAGATTCTTGATGATAATTCCCGCTTCGAAGCGAATTTTAAGGACGGCGACGCCGTAAAAAAAGGTGATTTAATCGGTGTCATCTACGGCGACATCAAAGCAATTCTCAGCGGCGAGCGCACGGCGCTCAACTATCTGCAGAGAATGAGCGGTATCGCGACAATGACGCGTGAATATGTCAACGAGCTTGCGGGCTACAAGACAGTCCTGCTCGACACAAGAAAAACAACGCCGAATATGCGCCCCTTTGAAAAGCACGCGGTGACTGTCGGCGGCGCAACCAACCACCGCTACAACCTCTCCGACGGCGTCCTCCTCAAGGACAACCACATCGGCGCGGCAGGCTCGGTAACAAAAGCAATCAAAATGGCAAAGGCTTACGCCCCGTTTGTCAGAAAAATCGAGATTGAGACCGAGACGCTCGACCAGGTGCAGGAGGCAATCGACGCGGGCGCGGATATAATCATGCTCGATAATATGGACAACGACACGATGAGAAAAGCGGTCGAAATGATTGGCGGCAGAGCTGAGACCGAGTGCAGCGGAAACGTCAACAAGGCAAGGCTGAAGGAAATCGCCGAAATCGGTGTGGATTTCGTATCCTGCGGCGCACTCACCCACTCGGCACCGATTATGGATGTGAGTCTGAAAAATCTCGCTCCGCTCGATTAGCTAAGAGCTACAAGCTAAGAGCTAAGAGCTTGCGGTTTACTCGCTACGCTCAAACAATTATTTTAAGGAGATAACTATGTTGTATAAACCGAACTATGACGAAAACGGAAAAAAAGTACTGTGCGAAATGAACGGCGTCAACGCCGATATGCTGATGGATATCTATGTCAAGAAACTCGCAAAAGGCGAGGTACTCGACATCGATGAAACCGAAAACGAGACAGCGATTCTACTGCTCTCGGGCAAGGTGAATTTCCACATCGGCGACACGATTGACGAGACCTGCGCGCGCGAAAATCCGTTTCAGAAAACGCCCTACGCCGTGCACTTTTCCCACGGCACGCACGGTGTCGTAACGGCGCTCGAGGACAGCGAAGTGCTCGTGCAGATGACCGATAACGACAGAACCTGGGAGCCGCAGTTTTATAACCCCGAAAACTGCCTCTATCAGCACTTTGGCAAGGGACAGTGGGACGGCACGGGATACCGCATCGTATCCACCATGTTTGACCTCGAAAACGCACCGTACTCCAATATGGTTATGGGCGAGGTGTTTAACCAGCAGGGCCGCTGGTCCTCCTACCCGCCGCACCATCACCCGCAGCCGGAACTGTATTATTATCAGTTCAACCCGTCGCAGGGATTCGGCGCAGGATTCGAGGGCGACACCCCCTATAAGACTGAGAACGGCACCTGCCTTTGCATCCGCGGCGGCAACGCTCACCAACAGGTAACCGCTCCGATGTACGAGATGTACTATGTGTGGCTCATCCGTCATCTCGACGGCGACCCGTGGGAGAAAACGAGAATCAACGACCCCGACCACGAATGGATACTGGACGCTGAATAAGATGCAATATAAATACGAAATGCACTGCCACACCAAGATGGTGAGTCAGTGCGGACAGGTGGAACCCGAGGAAGTGGTGAAACTCTATAAAGAAAAGGGTTACAGCGGTATCGTTGTGACCGAGCATTACTCCCCGCTCACCTACGGACTCGACAGTTATTACAAACCCGAACGGCGCATCCATTTCTACCTTTCCTCCTATCGTAAGATGAAGGAGTACGAGGACGAGAATTTCAAGGTGTTCCTCGGAATGGAACTGCGCCACTACGCCACCGCAAACGACTATCTCATTTACGGTGTAACGGAGGAGTGGTTGCTGGGGCAAAGCAATCTGATGCTCCTCTTTGAGCGCAGTATGTATAAAAAAATGCACGAGGCAGGTTTCCTCGTGTATCAGGCGCATCCGTTTCGCCCGTTTATCCGCCGCTGCAACCCGAAATATGTGGACGGTATTGAAATCTATAACGGCAAAACGGACAGATACCGTAACTATAAAGCACTTAACTGGGCAGCGACGCATAAGAAGCTGATGATTTCAGGCTCGGACTTCCACGAGAAAGAGCACCTTGCCCGCGGCGGTATCATCACGACGCGCCCGATTAAAGACAACGCCGACCTCGTCAGAATCCTCAAGGCGCAGGATTTTGAAATGATACGGACTTTTGACTAATATCCAACACGAAAAAATGTGTAAGGCATATGCCTTACACATTTTTTATATGCTGCTTTTCGTCCGTTTGGATAAACTGAGAAAAGCCGTATTTCTTTTTCACCGATTTCACGCTGAGTTTTTCGCGACGGACAATCATTTTTGCAAGCAGTTTCGTCGCCTGCGTGTTATAGCGATAGAGCCCGTGCGACGCATATTTCACAAACCAGGTATTATCGGGCAGGGTACAGGTCGACGCGTCGATAATCTTATCGGGCGAGACATATCTTCCCTTACTCTTCAACTTCTTGCCGTACTGCGCCACGGTAGCACCCGCCGACGCATATTTTGTGTCGATAATGAGGTCGGTATGGTTATTCGTCTTGGAGGTGAGCGGCAGTGCGCGGGTGCCGTAATTGGCGATAATCATCACATCGGCGCCGTGCTGCTTCACCCACTTGAGATTGCGCTTAAATCTGCCCTGTATCTTATGATAACGGGTGATTTTCCGATACAGTCCGCTCTTTTTATCGAGAATGCCGAGTTTGCTCATCTGCTTGACACAGGCGTCAAATTCGCCGTAAGGAATGCACTCCCACGGGGACGGGCAGTTCGTCATCCATGGTTTCAGCGCCGTGAGATAGAATTTTTTGCGCATCTTCGGGTTATGCGCGACTTCTCGGTTGAGTTTCTCTACGGCGGTACCGATACGGGCATCGCCGAGCGCGAGAATCGCACGAATCGTATCGCGCTGCGCACCGCCCTCAAAGGCGGTCTCAAGGTGTTTCAGATAGGAGAGCACACTCTTCTTGTCCATCGTGAAATCGAGACGGAACAGGCGTGCCGTATCCAGTCCGAGCTGCGCACCGTTGAGAAAGACGTAGCGCGCGACATCCTGCTTTTCCTTATACGCGTCCATATAGGCGCTGATGACCGCACCGCCGAGCGACATACCGACAATGGTAACTTTCTTTGCGCCCGTCTGCTTCTTCACCGCGACGACGAGTTTTCGCAGTTGCTTCGCCGTCTCGTGTACATCGAGTCGCCAGTCATAATTAAATGCGTAAAGATTCTTTGCACCGATAAGGTCGCGCATCTGCTTGGCAAAGGAATTAATCGAAAAATTGCGTAGTTCGAAATACGCGGGGTGGTATTTCAGCGAGTCGTCCCACGCGCAGTCAATGCCCTGCCCCGGCTGGGGATTACCGTCGGGGGTGCAGTTAAATCCCGTCGCGCCGAGAATTTTGCCGAGTGCGGCAAAGAGTTTATCGTAGTTCACCTTACGCCCCTTGTCGAGGAGCTTGAGCGCTTCCTGCATCACGGTCGGATTTCTCAGCATCGCCGATGTATCGAGTCCGTACTGGGCAATCATACTCTCGTTTTCGGTGCCGAAATTGTTAAACAAATCGCTGCCGCCGAGTCCGTGCATCACGATGACGGGGGTGACCTTTTCCTTGGCAAACGCGACGCTTGCCGATGAGAAAACCGTCACAAAGGCGAGGAGAACACAGAGGATTTTTCCTAATCTTTTCATAACACTTTCCTAATAAAATACTGCCCCGAAACGGGGCAGTGTTTTTAATTTACTGAGCGAGATAGAGCGGACGGGTGCTGATGTTGGTATTGTCCACATACCAGCTTCTGCCGATTTTTACGACGAAAACCGTCTGAGTTAAATCAATCTTGCCGCTCTCATCCTTAACGGCTACGGTAACCTCGGCAACCGACTCAATCTCATCTGCGTGATTGAGTGCTGCGAAGGTATCGACCATAGCGGTCTTGTTTTTATTTTTCTCATCCACATCGGTAACGCCGAGTGCGTCAGCGCGACCCTCGCCGCTCTCTGCAACGGGAGTAATGCGCGCCTTGTACTGCTCTACGTAAGCCTTCGTTTCGTCAGCCGTGTATTCCTTGCAGTCGGTAACGGTGCAGGTGATTTTATAATCCTTGCCGAGCATCTTCTGATAAGCGCCCTGTGTCGCCTCGGCGAGGACGGTCTTATTATCCGCTGCGAGCACCTCTTCGGTACCGGTCAGGGAGTCGGCATAGGTCTGGACATTCGCCTCGAGCGCGCCGAACATATACTCCATACTCATATACTCGTCACCGTAAACCGCGTGTCTTACCTCAACGAGTTTGTCGAAGTACTTGGTGAACATACTGTCATAATCGTCCCAGCCGTAAGTCTTGAGGAGTTCTACATAGTAATCGTACATCGTCGAATAAACCGTGTCGATTGCCTTTTGCTCTTCCTCATTACCCTTGCCGACGAAGTCAGCCTGCTTCACATCGTCGCCGTCATTCACATAGGCAATCATATACGCCTTGCGGATGAAGTCGCCGTACTTCAGTTTACCGTTTTTGGAAACGAGGGTGGTCTTATAGGAATTGTAGCCGTCGCCCGTCTGGACAATACCGTCGACATAAGACTGCGCGACCTTTTCAGGGGAGAAAGCAGTGTATCTTGTCGTGTAAGCGAAGATAGTCAGCAAGACAAGAACGACTGCCATTACAATGCCGACACACACGGCATAAGCACCGGGTCTGAAGCCCTTCTTTTCTTTATCAGCCATTACTACCCCTCCTTACTTTCAAGTTGCTCGCCGTTTTCATTCGCCTCTACTGCCTGCGCCTCTACTGCCTCGGCAACCTCTTCGACAACGGATGTATCATCATTGTCAGCGGCGCCTTCGGCTGCTCTCTTTTCCGCAAGAGCAGCAGTGATTCTGTCCTTCTTCTCGCCTACCATATCGTAGAAGAGAATCGGTACGAACTGAAGCACAACGAAAATAGCGGGGATAATCGTATAAATTGCGAGGAATTTATTGAGCGTTGCGTCCGTCTGGGTTGCGTAAGCGATATTGGCACTCTTGGAGAACTGATAGCCCGACCAGGTGTAAACAAGGAACGGAGCAAAATACTTCGTGCCTGCCGACGCAATCTTGGAAAACAGACCGTAGCCCGCATATGCAAGACCTTCCTGGCGCTTGCCCGTCTTGTATTCCATCTCGTCAACGCAGTCCGCAATCATAATATTCGGCGTTACGTTCGTATTACCGTGCTGAATGCCGCAGAAGAAGTTGAGGATAAGGAACGGAACGATAAGCGTGCTGTTAAAGCCGATACCGCGCGATACGAAGTAAAGAATCGCGAGCGAGGTAGCGCCGTAGCAGCAGAAGAGGATAAAGGTCTTCTTGGTGGAGAACTTCTTAAGTACAAAGTTTACGAGCAGCGTACCGACCGCCGTACCGATACCCATCGGGAGCATCAGCGCGAGCTTCAGTCCCTTGGAACCGAGGAGATAAACGGCGATATAAAGCGATACCGTACCGTAAACGCCACGTCCGAAACCGCAGAGTTTGGTAAGCGATACCATCAGAAGGTTTTTATTGGTAAATACGAGTTTGATGGACTCGATAAGCGAAACCTTCTCGGTGGTGTACGGAACACGCTCCTTATTATTCGCGAAGAAAATCATCACGAAGATAATCATACCGAGCGCGCAGACCGCGGTGGAGATAATCAGGTCGAGACCCTGACCTTCCGCATTCTTGTACTGCTGCTGACCCATCAGTGCCTTCATAATTGCGGGCACAACGATGATGATAACCTGACCGCCCGACTGTCCGACGGAGCGCAGGAAGGACGCAATGGAAATCGCGCTCGACCTTTCCTTGGGATTCGGTGAGCAGAGCGCGCCGAAGCAGTTTGACGGTGATTCCACCGCGCACGAAACCGCCGTATACAGCGCATAAATCACAAACATCCAGATGGTCGCGAAAGTAAAGTTATTGGTATTCGGTGCGACAAATACGAGCATTGCGATAATCGCAAGCGGAATCGCGCCGAAACCTACCCAAGGCTTTACCTTACCGAGCGGCGTTCTCGTTCGGTCGACGAGAATACCGATAACCAGTTCCATCACTGCGCCGACAACGCCTGCCACACCGAAAACGGATGCGACAACCGATGCCAGTTTCGCAGAATCGAAACCCTGACCCTTGAAGGCGAAGTCAGCAAAGAAGGTCATCGTATAATCGGGCATCCAGCCGGTGAGCAATGCGACACCGAAGAGTCCGATACCAAAGGTGACAATCTCGGATGGCTTCATATACTTCTTTTCCGCCGGTGCAGCCGATACCGCAGCGGCGGCTTTCTTTTTAGCCATAAAGAAACCCCTTTTCTAAATATATTCAATTAATTATATCAAATAATATTAGGTAATACAAGTAATTATTTACATATTAATTGCATTTTTTTATATATTTTATGGCAAATTAAACAAAAAAGAGGGCGGAAATTCCGCCCCCACATGAAATACTCAGAATAAATCCGCCAGCGTTTTGGAATTGAGGAAGTCCATAATGACCTCGTTGAGCTCGTTCCACATCGGTCGCGTGAGACAGGAACCCGCCTTAGAGCACTCCTGCTCACAGTCAACACAGGCGACGGGAGCGAGCGATTTTTCGGTCAGTATCAGAATTTCGCCGACTTTGTACTCGCAAATCTTACGGTTCAGTTTATAGCCGCCGCTCTTGCCGCGGGCACTGTCGACCAGTCCGCCCTTAGAGAGTTTGGCGATAATCGCCTCGAGATATTTCATACTGATTTCCTGGCGTTCGGAAATATCCTTGAGCGAAATATAGGTGTCCTCCCCGCTGTGCTGCGCGAGGTCGAGCATAATGCTCAGGGCGTATCTGCCCTTGGTTGAAATCATCATAGCTTTTCTCCTGACAGTGGTATTAGGGTCAGTCCCCGATAGCACTAAAATATTCCTGCGCGATGCGGACGCTCTCCATCGCGTCCTTCGCATAATAATCGGCGTCAATCATCCGCGCGTACTCCTTCGTCAGGACGGCGCCGCCGACAAACACCTTCGCATCCGTGTTTTCGTGAATTAAGTGAATCGTCTTTTCCATATTCGGCACCGTCGTCGTCATCAGCGCCGAAAGTCCCACGAATTTCGCGCCGTGCTCCACCGTCTTTTCGAGCACGGTTTCGCATTTGACATCCTTGCCGAGGTCGATGACGTCAAAACCGTAGTTTTGCAGCAGCACCTTGACGATATTCTTGCCGATATCGTGGATGTCGCCCTCGACCGTGGCGATGATAATCTTGTCGCCCTTTACCTGGGGCGTACCTTTTGAGGCAAGGCACGCCTTAATCTCATCAAATGCCGCCTTTGCCGCATCCGCAGCCATCAGCAGTTGGGGCAAAAACAGTTTATTTTTCTCAAATCCGTCTCCCACGATGTCGAGTGCAGGGATAATATGCGCATTGATAACCTCGAGCGGTGCGGTATCCTGCAACAGCACGCGTGCACAGGAGGCGCTCTCGTCCTTCATACCCTTAATAATTGCGTCCTTGAGCGTCACATCGGCGCTCGCCGTTTGCGCGATTTCGACCGCGGTTGCCGAAGCAATGTACTCCGTACAGTTATCGTCAAGCCCCGCCAGCGCGTTAAACGAATAATAGGCGTTCATCATACTCTGTGACTTCGGATTGATGATACCGCCGCTGAGTCCTGCGCCGAGCGCCTGCGTGTAAAAGGCAGTATTAATCACTTCTCTATTCGGCAGACCGAAGCTGATATTCGACACGCCGAGTACGGTATTCACACCGAGGGTGTTCTTACAGTAGTCAACGACCTTCAGCGTTTCGACCGCATTTTGCTGATTCGTGCTGATCGTCATCGTCAGCGCGTCGATAACAAGGTTTTTCTTGTCAATGCCGTACTCTTTGGCAGTCTCGATCATCTTCTCGGCAATCTTAATTCTGCTCTCGGCATCCTCGGGAATGCCGCTCTCATCGAGACAGAGACAGACGACCACGCCGCCGTATTTCTTCGCAAGCGGGAAAATCTCCGCCATGGACTTCGCCTTGCCGTTGACGGAGTTAATCATCGCCTTACCGTTATAGATACGCAGCGCCTTCTCGAGCGCGAGCGGGTCGGAGGAGTCGAGCTGCAAAGGCGTCGGCAGCACCGACTGGAGTTGATAAACTGCGTCGGTGAGCATCTGTACCTCATCAATCTCAGGCAGTCCTACGTTGACGTCGAGAATGTGGGCGCCGCAGTCACGCTGCGTAATGCCCTCCTTGAGAATATAATCCATATCGCCGTTTCTCAGCGCTTCCTTAAGCAATTTCTTGCCCGTCGGGTTAATGCGCTCGCCGATAACGGCGCTCTTTTTTCCGAGTTCCACGCACTCGCTGTAACTCGACACGAGGGTGGTATGCTTAAAGGAGGGAGCGCAGTCGGGAATATCTTTTGTCGCGGCAATCAGCGCGCGGATATGGTCGGGATTCGTTCCGCAGCAACCGCCGAGATACGACACGCCGAGGGCGGCAATCTCCTTCATATATCCCGCAAACTCGTCGGGAGTTACGTTATAGACCGTCTCGCCGTTCACACTCTCGGGCAGTCCCGCGTTCGGGTTTACCATAATCGGCGTGGATGAAACGCTGACGAGCTCCTCCACGAGCGGTATCATCTGTTTCGGACCGAGTCCGCAGTTAAAACCGATAACATCGACGCCGAGTCCCTCGCACATGGCGACCGCCGTTTTCACATCGGCGCCTGTAAGCAGTCTTCCCTTTTCGTCAAAAATCATCGAGACAAAGACGGGCAGGTCGCAGTTTTCCTTAGCCGCGAGCACAGCCGCCTTGATTTCATAGGTGTCTCCCATTGTTTCAATCAAAACGAAATCCGCGCCGTCGGCTCCCGCCTTGACCACCTCGGCATAAAGGGACACGCAATCCTCAAAATCGAGGTCACCCATCGGTTTCAGCAGTTTTCCCGTCGGTCCGAGGTCGAGCGCAACCTTTTTGCCTGCCTTCTTCGCGAGGGCAACGCCCGCGCGCACAATCTCGGCACAGTTTTCGTATTTCAGCGGATTCGCGCCGAAGGTGTTGGCGGTAATAATATCCGCGCCCGCCTCGGCGTATGCCCGATGCACGCGCAGGACACGCTCGGGGTCGGTGATATTCAGTTGTTCGGGAAGCTCTCCCGCTGCCAGCTGCAACATCGTTCCCATTCCGCCGTCAAAATACTGTATCATAGTGTTTTCTCCAAAAACAGTTTTGAGTTGCTAAACATTAGTATCTTCTCGATGCCTTGCGCAGCTCAAAACTCAATGCTCAAAACTTGTGAGCGCAGCGAACTACTCATCGGCAATGCCGATGATTGCCGTAACGCTTTTAGTCGGTATCATTTCAAAGGTATCGGTCAGGGTAACGCCGATACGCTTGGTTATCTCAATCAGGTCAAAAACCTGCTTCTGCGCTGAAATATCGAGGTCAAAATATCCCGGTGAGTACCGCTGACGCAGGGCGACGCCCTCCGTCTCTTTTATCTGCTCCTCGAGTGCGTCGCAGACTTCCTCAATCTTACACGCCGCAGCCGCCTGCAGTGCCATCGCGAGCGCCACATCGGTAGCGGACGCGCGCTGAATCAAGCGGTCGCACGCCGTGCCGAGCGTCGCGCCGAATACCACCGCGCGCTGACACCCTCTGAGATTGTCAGCGAGATGGCTGCTGCGAAATACCGCGCCGCCGATGGTACAAACGTCGCCCTCCACCGTGCAGGCAAAAATGCGGCTGAGCGTTTTCGGCTGTGCCTCATTTTCAATCATCTGAGCCGCCTTGTCGGCGAGGGCAAGGATATGCGCGTCGGTCGTGTGACTGTTCGTGCGCATATAGCGCAAAATCTCCGCCCTATCCATCAATGATATCCGACAACCCGTTCATAATCGCCGCGGCGACATCGGGCTTGTTCATCGTATAAATATGGATATTATTGACACCGTTTGCCATCAGGTCGATAATCTGCTCGGTTGCATAGATGATGCCCGCCTGCTTCATTGACTTCGGGTCGTCGCCGAAGCGCTCCATAATGCGATAAAACTTCTTCGGCACGGAGCAGTTGGACAGTTCGATGCTGCGCATAATCTGCTTCGCATTCGTAATCGGCATAATGCCCGCGATAATCGGCACATTGATACCCTTAATGCGGCACATCTCATAGAAATTCAGAAATTTGTCGTTATCAAAAAACATCTGCGAGGTCAGAAACTGCGCGCCGCAGTCGACTTTATATTTCAGATAACCGATATCCTCCACGCGGTCGCGGCTCTCGGGATGAATCTCGGGATAGCATGCGCCGCCGATACAGAAATCGCCCATTTCCTTAATCTCGTTAATCAGTTGATAGGCATGCTCGAAATACTGCTTGTCGGGAAAAACAAAGCCCTCGGGAATATCGCCGCGCAGCGCAAGGATATTCTCAATTCCGTTTTCCTGGAGTTCATTCACCACATGATGAATCTTGTCGCGGGTGGAGGTAAGGCAGGTGAGATGCGATAGGGGTGCCACGCCGCTATTCTTAATCTCGTTGGCAATCTCGGTCGTAAATCCCGACTGCGTGCCCGCTGCACCGTAGGTCACGCTCATAAAAGACGGCTTTGCGTCGCACATCTCGCGCACAACCGTCTTCGTGCTCTCGATCTTGTCCCACTGCTTGGGAGGGAACACCTCGAAGGAAACCGTCACTCTGCTTTTTTGAAGAATCTCGCTGATTTTCATACAAATCACCCTAAATTGATATAAAATAAATTATAGCACGAATTCCTACTTTGTCAATATGATTTAACTGAGGATGGCGGTGACAATCGTATCGGCAGGGACAAAAAGCGTTTGGCAAAACGCACCGTCGTAAACGGTCGTCAGTTTCTCCTGCTGATTCGAAGAAATCACCCGCATCGTGCTGAAATCGCCCGCGATGTCGAGCGTGTTATCCGCGCCTTCATTCACCGCGACAAGCACCGTTTTACCCTCGGGTGTGCGGAAAGCGAAGGCGTTAAAGTCGTTATTGTCCTCCGTCGGGCGCAGACCGATATCGAGCGCCACGGAACCCTTCGGAACATATTTAGAGAAATGCGCGTAGCCGTAGTAACGCTCGGCAACGCTCCACTCGCTGAAGTCCGCACTCGCGGAAATCAGGCTGTCGGCATAGTCAAGACCGTCCTCGTGTTTTGCAATCCCGTTTACGGCAACCCACGAGGTCCAGGTAACCGCCCGGCAGATGGTCATATCCTGCCCGATAATGCGCGCGGTAATCAGCGCGCCCTTGAAGTCACGCGTATGATGCTTACACGGCAGCTCGCACCACTCCGTCATATCGAAACGATACTGCGGGTGCGCCATCACAATCTGCTTGCAGAATTCGCGGCGTG
Organism: Oscillospiraceae bacterium; assembly: GCA_015066525.1. Taxonomy (GTDB): domain Bacteria; phylum Bacillota; class Clostridia; order Oscillospirales; family Acutalibacteraceae; genus Eubacterium_R. The sequence continues at coordinate 61,587 of SVOG01000042.1, forward strand.
ATTCGGGAGAATGATCCACATGGTAGGAATGATACGCGATAATATCCGTCACGCTCATAATCTCGTCGTCCGCAAGAATTGCCCAGAGATATTTCGGTGTGGTCTGGAGCAGCTCACCGCTCTCGGGAATGCAGAGCTTTACGGGCATATTGCGGCGCTTAATCTCCGTGGCGAAAATATGCAGCACCTCGGCAACCTCCTCGGGCTCATAGTGACAGCCCTCCTGCCACACGACGTCGCCGCCCCATTTCCACTGCGGCTCGTTAATCGGGCTGATATAATCGACGGGCAGTCCCTCGTCGAGGAAGTGCTGCGTCACTGTCAGAAAATAATCGGCAAATGCCTTATATTTCGATTTGGGGATATTGCAGGTATGCATCAGCAGTCCGCCCGACGCCTGCCCTGTCGCGGTCTGGGAGTAATGCGGCGAATTCGCAAAGAGAATCAGGGTGTCAACATTACCCGTCGCCACCGCTTTTTTCATCACCTCGACGGCAGTTTTATCGCGCGAGAAATCCCACGAGGTCTCCTCCTTCTCCTTATCGAAGAGCATCATCGACTCCGTTCTGCGCCACGGGTCGGGCACGCGGCAGTTCGTCTCGTCCGTGCCGCCGCCGACATTATAACGGTAGATATTCAGACCGAGTCCGTCGTCGCCGTAGAGCAAATCAATAATCTTGTCCTGCGTGTCACTGTCCGCGCACGCCTGGCTCCACCAGCACGCCGATGTGCCCCAGCCTTTAATAGTCTGTAAATCCTTTGCTGCGTCTAAATGAATTTTCATAGGACTACCGCCTTTACATTTCAATGAATTTATTATAAAATTATATTCATAATAAGTCAAACAAAAGGTGCAAATATGTATAAAAAAATTGAATTAATCGGCACGGACCTCGACGGCACGCTCCTCACCGACGACAAAACCCTGTCGCCCGCTACGGTAAATGCCGTCAAAAAAGCCTACGCCGCAGGCATTCATATCGTGCCCATCACGGGCAGACCGCTGAAAGGGATTCCCGCCTGCGTGCGCGAACGCGAAGAAATTGAATATATTATCGCCAGTAACGGCGCGCATATCTACGATGTCAAAAATGACAGGGACATCTACTCCGGCGCCATCGACAGCGAGAAAAGCCGCGCGCTGATTGACCGGCTGCGAAAACTCGACTGTATGTTTGAGCCATTTGCGGATGGCGCGGGATATGCAGAAAAAGATGTATTTGACTATTACATCAAAACCTTTCGCGGCACGCCGCTCGAGGATTACTTCTTCTCGTCGCGCATTGTCTGCGAACGCTACGAGAAGTTATTTGACGGGAAAAGCCGTCGGGCGGACGAAATCTTCATCAACTGCGCCGACGAAGCAATACGCGAAAGCGTCATTAAAATCACAAATGACCTCGGCGGACTGCAGTACTGCAATCTCGGCGACCGGTTCATCGAGGTCACGAAGGCAGGCACCGACAAGGGCACGGCACTTGCAAAAATCTGCGCGCATCTCGGCATTTCTGTCGACAACACCATCGCCTTCGGCGACGGCGAAAACGATTTACAGTTTATGCAGACGGCGGGCATCTCCGTCGCAATGGAAAACGCCTTCCCCGTCATCAAAAACGCCGCCGACATCATCACAAAATCCAATAACGACGACGGCGTGGCAGCCATCCTGAACGAAATACTGCGCCCATAATAAAAAGGACAAGATTATTTCTTGTCCTTTTTCTGATTGCGCACCACAATCATAAATATCATACCGATGACGCCGCCGATGGTATTCATCATCATATCCGTCACCGTATCAAACAATCCGAGGTAACCGTACTCGTTTCGAAAACGCGTAATATCGTACGCTGCAGTCTCCTCGCCCGCCTTGGCGAGCTGGAGATTCGTGCCATGCAGGGTATCCATCAGAAATTCATAAAACTCCCAGCCCACTGCGATGGAGAGCGCAAACATCAGGCTGAAAATCGCGGCAAGCGTCGCGGCGCATTCCCCCTTCTTGCGCTGGATAATCACCGCAAAATCGTAGCCGAACACGGCGCACACCATACCCGACATAATATGCATAAATTCATCAAACCATTTATAGTGGTCAAAAAGCCCGAGATACGAGCCAAAGACGATGCCGATGAAAATGATGATATTGAGCATCGTCTGATTCAGCGGAGGCACCTCTTCAATAAAGGAGCCGTTGCCGAGTATCTGGAACAAATCCCACAGATGCGTGAAGATAAAGCAGAACACACTCTCAAATCCCATCACCAAATCGCCGTGGACAAACGAGTACGCGGCGCAAACAATCATCGCCGCGCGCACGATAATCCAGAAGATAAGCTGCGCTGCGGGCACGTCCTTATAATTTACTTTTTTCACCTTGTAAGTCATATCTGTATCCGCCTTGCACTATATTAATGATATATTACCACAACTCGGCGCAAGATAAAACACTTTTTTTGAAACTGTCTATTTCTAAAGAATTTATAAACTAATTAGACATCCGTTTGTTTTTTCTCAAAATTCCGCTATAATAGACGGGAATTATAAATATAGGTATAACGGAGGAATGAATATGAACACACCCAAGGCACCGTGGTTTAAGTATTTCGGCGATATTCCGAAGACTCTTGAATACCCCGAGGGTTCGATGTACGAGGCAATCAAATACGCCTACGACAATCATCTCAACGAAAACGGCTATAAAAATCCGGCATACGAATTGCAGGGCAAGAAAACATCCTACCCCGAATTCTTCAACAAAATCGACAGAATTGCCAGGGCGTTCCAAGCCATCGGCATTGAAAAGGGCGACTGCGTCACCATCTGTATGCCCAACGCACCGCAGGGTATCGACGCTTTCTACGCGCTCAACAGAATCAGTGCCGTTCCGGCAATGATTCACCCGCTCTCGGCGCCCGGTGAAATTAAATTCTATGTCACCCACACGCACAGCAAGGCAGTTCTCGTGCTCGACTTATTCTACGAGAAGGTGCTCGACGCGCTCAAGGACGTTGACTACGAAGTAAAGGTCATCGTTGCGCATATCAAGGACGAACTTCCCTTCCCACTGAATATGCTCTATCCGCTCACCGTTAAGGATAAGCCCGCTCCGATTCCGAAGGACAGCAAGAAAATCATCGACTGGAAGGAATTTCTTGCAGGCGGCAAGACCATCAAAGAATTGCCGACAGAATTTCCGAAGAAGGACGACACCGCCGTTATCCTCTTCTCGGGCGGTACCACCGGTACTTCCAAGGGTATCGAGCTTACCAACCTCAATATGAACGCGCTCGGCTATGAAGTCGCAGCAGGCGCAGGTTTTTCAATGAAGGATCTGAGAATGTTCTCGGTAATGCCGCTCTTCCACGGCTTCGGTCTCGGCGTCGGTATCCATACGGCGCTCGTCAACGCGGCAACCTGCATCCTGATTCCGCAGTTCACCATTAAGACTTACGCAAAAGATGTTAAGAAATATAAGCCGAATGTCATCGTCGGCGTGCCCACTCTCTTTGAGGCGCTCCTGCGTTCGGACGGTTTCGACGGCGCGGACCTCTCTTTCCTCAAGGGTGTATTCTGCGGCGGCGACTCGCTCTCCATCGAGCTGAAGAAGAAGGTCGACACCTTCCTCAAGGAGCACAACGCTCCCGTCCAGATTCGTGAAGGATACGGCACGACGGAATGCGTTACCGCTTCCTGTCTCACGCCGCACGACTTCTTCCGCGAAGGCAGTATCGGCATCCCGTTCCCCGATAACTACTACCAGATTGTTGACCCGAACACCGACAAGGAAGTGCCCTACGGCACCGAGGGTGAAATCTGTATTATGAGCCCGACCGTTATGAAGGGCTATCTCAATAACAAAGCGGAGACCGCGTCCACCCTGCGCACCCACGAGGACGGCAATGTATGGTTACATACGGGCGACCTCGGCGTGATGGATGAGGACGGCTTCATCTACTACAAGCAGAGACTTAAGAGACTCATTATCGTATCGGGCGTCAATGTATACCCCTCACAGGTTGAAAACACCATCGACGCACACCCCGACGTACTCCTCTCCTGCGCAATCGGAATTCCCGACCCGTATAAAATGCACAAGGTAAAGGCATTCGTTGTCCTGCGACCGGGTGTGGAGCCGAGCGACAAAATCAAGGAGGAAATCCTCGAACACTGCCGCCAGAACATTTCGCGCTACGCCATGCCGCGTGAAATCGAGTTCAGAAACGAGCTCCCGAAAACCCTCGTCGGCAAGGTGGCATACCGCCAGCTCGAAGAAGAGGAAGAAGCAAAAGCAAAGGCTGCCGCTGAGGCAGAATAGAAAAACGGCACCTAAAGGTGCCGTTTTTCAGTTTCCAGAGACCAGTTTCCAGTTTGCAGATAATGTAAAAGGATTGATGATTAATCTTCCATCCTTTTTTCTATTTCCAATACAATATCACTCATTTTTATGTCAAGTGCTTCTGATATTCTGTATAGCGTTTCAAGAGTTGGCTTTCTTTCGCCACGCTCAATAGCAGATAAATGAGTTCTTCCAATACCCGCCAAGCCGCTAATGACCTCTTGAGAAATATTCTTTTTTATACGAAAATCTGCAATAACGCTTCCAACAATCTTTGAATCAAGCATCGGAACAAACATTCATATCACCCCATAAAGAGTGTATGCTATAATCTTGAACTTTATGAACACATATGTTGACAAATGAACACTTATGTGTTAAACTTTTGTTAAGGAGGCTATGATTATGGAAGAAAAATTTGATTATCAAAACGCTCCGCAGCAACAAAATATTGATGTTCAAAACGCAGTAACCACTGCAATGCAGGAGCAAAAGAAAAAGAAACGCAAAAAAAGACTGATTATCTTTGCAATTATCGCAGTGGTAATTATTGCACTGATTGCATTGACATCAGGCGGCGACGACAGTGATAGCAAACAAATCAGCGATTCCGACACAGTATCATCACAAAGCGCCGACGAAACCACTGCCGCACCTGCAGAGAAAAAAGTCAATGCAGGACAAGAGATTACGCTCGACAATATGAAGGTTAAATACATTTCGTGCAATGCTGATTACAAGGATTATGATGAATATTCAGCGCCAAAAAGCGGCAACAAAGTAGTAAGGGCTGAATTTGAATTTGAAAACACCTCTAACAGAGATATTTCGCTTTCAAACTTTGACTGCTATGCCGACAATAAAAAGTGCGAAGAATTTTACGGAGCAGATGATTATGCAAGCCCTACACTTGAAACAGTGTCAGCAGGCAGAACACTTACCTCTATTGTTTACTTTGAGGTTCCCGAAAATGCAAAGACCGTCGAGCTTGAAATGGACGACGAACTTTGGGGTAATACAAAAACTATTTTTACAATTAAATAGACTGATTAATAGAAGAAAACGGCACCATTAGGTGCCGTTTTCTTATTCGTCTTCTGTCAGTAATGCAATAATCTTTTCAACGGTACTTTCGGACAAATCCTCCGTTGCGTGCATTATGTAATCAATCATATCATTTGTCGTCCGGTGCGTAAATACCGGACACTTTTCGGTCACACCGGTGATACGGTATTTTGCCCTTGGCTCAGAGAAGTACACCGCACTGTTAACATAAGTGTGAACATTGTTATCCCGCAGATAATTCGCAAGACGGTATACATGCGTACCCACCTGTTTGACGGGATTGTAAAACTGTTTCTCGAAATCATTGCCGTATTGGTCAGTTTTGCATTGTATCCAGTTGTAGTCACTGCAATCGCCGACGATGGTGCCTTTCATACTCTTAACTTCAATAATAAAGACGCCTGTTTTTCCGACAACCACATAATCTATTTCACTTGTTTTGCCGTCATATGTTACTTCAAGATTCCGAATAACGGTATACCCACGCGGCAAACTGCCGACAAGAATATTCCCGGTGATTTGCTCGCCTCTGTCGCCGTACTCTTTTCGCTGGGCGTCATTGTCGGCAGAGTCACTGCGAAAGACGAAATAAATGACAATGATAACAAATAGCAATAAAAGAATAAAAAGTATCATAGTGTTTCCTATTAAACTATTGTACTCTCAAATAAACCTGCATTTCATTTTCGCCCCTGTTGCCCCAGCGGTAATAGGGGTGAAGTTTGATTTTGCAGGGAATTTTTTGGATTTCGGTATCGTGGAAATAGAGGGAGTCCTGCGGGGTTTCGCGCCAGCCGTCGACTATCAGATATTCACCGTCGCGCTCAAATTCGGTATCGCGGTCGAGTATCAGCATCTGGAGATTGTCGCCGTTGTCGACACTCTCCGCGCAATAGACGAGGGGTCCCATCGTCACCGCCGCCTTGCCGACATTCGCACGCACGCGGTTGGAACATCTGACAAGCTTCGGCTCACAGTCAAATTGCACTGAAACAGTCGTTACACTTTCGACATAGGCATAACCGTCCTTCACTTTGTACGGCGCGGAAATGGTAAAATTGCTACACCAGGATGGGATACGCAGCGCGAGATTAACGGGATTTTCTGCCGAAACGGTAACGGTGCCGTTTTCGATATAATCGGACTGAACACGCACCTCGCCGAAGCGCGTATTCACCCGCGCGCCGAGATACTGATGGATAAAAAAGGTATCCTCATTCTCAGCAAATGCGTATTCGCCGAGTGATGAAATCAGCCGCGCTAAATTTGGCGGGCAGCACGCGCAGGCAAACCATTTCTGCCTCACGGGCTTAATATGAAACTTGCGGCTGTCCTTGTGCGACGCCTCGGGGTTTACCTCGAGCGGATTGACATAAAAGAATGATTTTCCGTCCTCGCCCATTCCCGACAGCACGGTATTATAGAGCGCCCGCTCGGCAACATCGCCGAAGCGCGCAGTGGCATTGAGTTCCGCCATACGGCGCGCAAAGAATATCAGTCCGATGGAGGCGCAGGTCTCGCTGTATGCGAGGTCGTTTGGCAGGTCGTAGTTAAACGAAAACGCCTCGCCGTCTACGGTTGCGCCAATGCCTCCCGTAATATACAGTTTCTTGTTTTCGATATTATCCCACAGTTTTTGACAGGATTGATACAGTTCGTTATCTTCCGTGTAGCGCGCGACATCTGCCATACCGCTATACAGATAGACGCCTCTGACCGCGTGGCCGACAGCCTCGTTTTGCTGACGGACGGGGCGGTGCGCCTGGTTATAATGATACGCCTCGCCCTTCGAGGTCACGCCGTGCTCCGCGTCGAAATAGTAGGGGCGCTGCCCCCGCTCGTTGACAAAGAATGCCGCTAAATCAAGGTAGCGTTTCTCGCCCGTTTCCTCGTAGAGTTTCACGAGCGCCATTTCGGCAATCTCGTGGCCTCCGTAACCGCGTTTCTTCCCCTCGCCGAAGGTCTCGCAGATTAAATCCGCAAAGCGGCAGGCGGCATCGAGCAGCCGTCTGTCGCCCGTCGCACGGAAGAAGCTGATAGCACCCTCGACAAGATGTCCGAAGCAGTATAGTTCGTGAAAATCGCGCAGATTGGTGAAAATCCTGCTGCGGTCATTGATGATATAGAGCGTGTCAAGATAGCCGTTTTCGAGCTGCGCGGCACAGATAGTCGCCACAACTTCCTTCGCCTTTCTCTCAAGGGCGGCATCGGGATGATTCATCAGCGAATAGCCGACCGCCTCGAGCCATTTATAGGCATCGCTATCCTGAAACACCCAGCCGTGAAAGGCGTTCTCATCGCAGTTATCGTCGGTATACTGCCACTTATCGACGGGGTAAACAGGCACTGTCTCGCCCCGTCTGAGCGCTGCAGTAACCGCGCCCGCTTTTCTGAAATTCTCGATGCAGTAACTCTTCTCCGCACCCTCGACTCTGTCGTGAAGCGCCTCGTACTGATACGGAATTACCTCAGTGCGAACAAGTTCGCAGACACCGTTCCAGAACGGGTCGTCAATTTTGATATTGTTTAGTGATAAATGTTTACTTGTCATATTACTGAAAATCTGAACTCCGTTACGGTTTTGAATGCCTCGTTTGCCTTGACGGTCCACAGCGGGAACGCAGGAATATTCAGCGCATCGGGATAAAACTGCGTTTCAAGCGCTACGCCGCGACGGTAGGTCACGAGATTCGTGCCCTTACCCACGGTGTAATCCCTCTTCAGCCAGCCGCCGCAATAAAGCTGAATGCCCGGCAGGTCGGTGAATACCTCCAATTTCCTGCCGCTGCCCTCATGCTGCAGCACTGCTGCAAGGGCAAAGTCGCCGCTTTGATTTCTGAGACAGTAGTTATTATCATATCCCACATCGCCGAGGCACGCGCGAAACGGCTCGTTGATGCGGTCGCCGATTTTATGCAGGGTGGTGAAATCCATCATCGTGCCCTTCACCGCACCGAGTTCACCCGTCGCAAGCTGCGACGCATCCGTCTCGGTAAAATAGTCCGCTAAAATCTGCAGGCTATGGTCCTCAACCGTTTCACCGTCAACGCCCGAGAGGTTAAAGTAAGTGTGGTTCGTGGGATTCGCGACCGTATTCCTGTCCGCGAGGACGGTATACTCGATACGCAGGATGTTGTCCTCGGTGAAGGTATACTTTATCTTCATCGTCATATTGGCGGGGAAGCCGTCCTCACCGTCGGGAGAAAAACGAGAAAAGGTAACGAAATTCTCGCCCGTTTCCGCTACCTCCCAGTTCGTGAAACTGAATCTGCCGCCGCCGTGGAGCGTCCAGGTGCCCTGGTTCTGCGGGGTGGTGTATTCCGTGCCCTCAAAGATGAATTTGCCGTCGCGGATACGGTTTGCCCATCTGCCGACCGAGAGACCCTGATAGCCGTAGTCGGGATTGATATAGTCCGCAGGATTGTCAAAACCGAGCACGACATCGGCGAGTTTGCCGTCCCTGTCGGGGACGTTGATAGCGTGGACACCGGCACCGAGTGTCTGCAGCGCAACCGACGCGCCGCTCTTATTCATAATGGTATAGAGATATACCTCTTCGTCATTCACTTTGCCGAACAATGTTTTCGTAACAGACATAATGTTACCTCCTGTATCAGATAATTCGATTATATATAAAATATAAACGAAATTCAATACTCTTGACTTTTTTTATGGTAAAGATTACTATATTATAAAATAAGTAACGGAGTTGAAGTTATGGAATATATTATTTCAATACTGCGATATATTGCGCCGGTCGTAGCGGTATTCATCCTTTTGACCTGCATCATATCCCTCTTTCGCAACAGACCGCGTCTGCACCGTCTCGCGCGGCTCGTGGATGAGAATGACGGGACCATCACCGACATCAAATACTGGGAAACCTCCATCGGTAAGAGTAAATCCAACGACATCGTCCTGCCGTTTCCCGCAGTGGCGCGTTTCCACGCCGTTATTGCGAAAAAGCGCCGCGACTGGATGATTACCGATACCTCGGAGCGCACCGTCGGCGTGCTCGTCAATGGGGAGAAAATCGACGGCAGCACCGTCATCGAAAACGGCGACGTCATCACCATCGGTTCGATTCCGCTCAGATTTGAGTGTGACGAGGCACTCTCGCCGCAGAGTAAAAAGCAGATGCGCACCGCCGTACAGCAGCCGAAAACCGTCGCATACGGCGTGCTCGTCGACATCAAGACGAAGCGACCGATTTACCTCAAGAAAGAGGATGTGCTTATCGGACGCGGCGCGGACTGCGATATTCAGATTATGTCCCAGGCGGTCAGCTCACACCACGCGCGTATCCACCGTACCTCGCGCGGCTGGGCAATGAGTGACCTCGACAGTCACAACGGAACGAAACTCAACGGCAGATACATCAATCAGCCGCAGTTAATCTTCGACGAGGATATGCTCACCTTCGGCGATAAGGTGTTCATCTTCTACGAAAAGTAAGGAGGGTTGTTTATGGCATCCAAGACAAAAAAATCACCAAAAATCAAGCCTGTAAACAATTTCCTCGTGCTCTTCGTCCTCTCGCTGTTTCAGGTACTCACGGGCTTCGTCGCCGCTTCGTGCGGGGAGAAGTTCGAAATGAAGGCGCTGCTGGCGCTCTTCTGCCTTGTAGCGACGGAGTGGGTGTATGTCGTATTCTTCTACACCGCGTTCCACCGCCGGAATTTTGAACTCGAATTCATCGCCTTCTTCCTGTCGGGCGTGGGACTCGTAACCATCGGCAGCGTGTTCCCCGACTCCGCGTTCAAGCAGTACTTTATGGTGCTGGCGGGTATCCTCGCCTTCATCTTCATCGTATTTCTGATGGGACACGTCGATTTTTGTATGAAAATACGCTGGGTCGTTGCAGGTGCTTCCATCCTGCTGCTGCTCGTCAACCTGGTCATAGCCCGCGCAACCAACGGCGCGCGCAACTGGGTGACCATCGGCGGCGTCACCTTCCAGCCGAGCGAATTTGTCAAAATCGCCTTCATCTTCGTCGGTGCGGCAACGCTCGAAAAAATCCAGACTTCTAAAAACATCATTGCCTACATCGTCTACGCGCTGATGTGCGTCGGCTCGCTGATTATCATCAAGGACTTTGGCACGGCGCTGATTTTCTTCGTGACCTTCCTTGTCATCGCGTATATGAACTCGGGCGATATTAAGACCATCGGTCTCGCTATCGCGTCCGCCGTGATGGGCGGCGCGATTGTGCTGAAGTATAAATCCTATGTTATGCGACGCTTTGCGGTTTACCGCCATGTGTGGGAATTCCCCTTTGACCAGGGTATGCAGCAAACACGCGTGCTCGTGGGCATCGCCAGCGGCGGGCTCTTCGGCGTCGGCATCGGTAATGGCTATGTGCGCAAGGTTTACGCGCCCGTGTCCGACAGTATCTTTGGCGTTATCTGCGAGGAGTGGGGCTTCCTCTTTGGTATTATGCTCGTGCTCTCCTTCGTGGCAATCGCCATTTCCGCGCTCGTGAATTCCATCGCGGCGCGTTCGAGTGCATACGCCATCGCAGCCGTTGCGGGCGCAACGATGCTGCTCTTCCAGTGCTCACTCAACATCTTCGGCATTACCGACATCCTGCCGCTGACGGGCGTCACGATTCCCTTCGTCAGCCTCGGCGGCTCGTCAATGATGAGTTGCTGGGCGATACTCGCCTTTATCAAGGCATCGGATGTCCGTACCTATAACTATCTCTCGGGCAAACGCAAAGGAGGTGCAGATAAGTAATGAAGCGCATTTCAAGACGAGGCATCTTCCTCTGGATACTCTCGGCGCTCTTCATCGCCGGTATCCTCTTCCTCACCGTATCCTTCGTGCATCACGGCTCCGAGTGGGCGATGAAGCGCTATAACCGCCACCTCTACTCAAACGGCGAACTAATCGGCGCGGGCACCATCTACGACACGAACGATAAAATCCTCGCACAGACCGTGGACGGCAAGCGCGTCTACGCCGAAAGCGCCACTACGAGAAAATCCACCCTGCATATCGTCGGCGACCCGAAGAACTTTATTTCGACGGGCGTACAGTACACCTTTGACAGTAAACTCACCGGTTATAATCTGCTCTTTGGCGTGTACAATATCGAACGCTACGGCAGGGGCAACGATATGAAGCTGACCATCGACAGTGCTATCTGCGACCGTGCTTACCGAGCACTTGATGGCAGAAAAGGCACGATTGGTATCGTCAATTACAAGACGGGCGACATCGTCTGCGCGGTATCCTCGCCCTCCTTCGATGTCAACGATGTACCCGACAATCTCGAAACGAGTGAAAAATATGAGGGCGTCTACATCAACCGCCTGCTCACGGCGCACTATGTGCCCGGCTCGACCTTTAAGATTGTGACTGCCATCTGCGCGATTGAAAACATCCCCGATGTCTACGAGCGCACCTGGGTCTGCGACGGCGGCTATACCCCCGCGCAGGGCGTGGAAATCAAGTGTAACGCCGACCACGGCAAGAAAATCAACTTCAACGACGCACTCGCAAAGAGTTGTAACTCCGTATTTGCGCAGCTTGCCATCGAACTCGGCGACAAGAAACTCACCGCCACCGCCAAGGAACTCGGCATCGGCTCCAAGATTACCGTAAGCGGTGCCATCGAATCCTTCGAGGGTAAATTCAAGGTGGACGGCGCAGCCGACGACCTGCTCGGCTGGACGGGTATCGGTCAGGGTGAAACGCGCATCGCACCGATTACGATGCTGCGTATTGTCAGCGCGATTGCAAACGGCGGCAGCGCCGTATCGTTCAATATCGTCGACGATTTCGCCAACCAGGCAGGTAAAGCGCTCAACATCACCCTGCCCAGGAATAAAATCGAACTGATGAGCGCGGACACCGCGGCAAAGATAAAGACGATGCTGCGCTACAATGTCACCGAGCAGTACGGCGACTACCGCTACGAGGGACTGTATCTCTGTGCCAAGAGCGGTACCGCGCAGATTGACTCCAACGACAACCATAATATCGCGTGGTTCACAGGCTTTATGGATGACGAAAACAATCCCTACGCCTTCGTCGTCGTTATCGAAAACGGTAACTCCGGCAGTCAGACCGCAGGACCTGTGGCGAATAAAGTGCTTCAGGAACTTGTAAACAACCAATCATAATTCCCGTATCACCTGCATAATAATATGCAGGTGATATTATGCAGGTAATTACGTTCAAGGCAAAGCCGAAAACCATCTTCGGCATTATTCTGGCACTGGTGGGAATTGCGGTGATACTGCTGACCTTCGTATCCAACCACGGCGGCAAGACACAGCAGACCTCGGCAGCGCCGGTCGCTTGCGCTACCGAAGAAGAGCGAAACGCGTATCTGACCTCGCTCGGCTGGGAATTCGACGGAATGAGCGAGAAGGAGATTACCATCCCGCAGGTATTTAATCAGGTCTATACCAATTACAACGCGATTCAGAAGGAGCAGGGATTCGACCTCGAAAAACACAGGGGCGAAACCGCTACCATCTATACATACAATATTACAAACTACAAAAACAATAAGAACGTCATCGCAAATCTGCTCGTCAGTGACGGCGTGCTCATCGGCGCGGATTTGTGTGACCCCGCGGCAAAGGACGGATTCCTTGTCGCGCTGACAAGTAACGATGCAAAGACTTGACAAACTGATATCGGATAAACTGAATCTCACGCGGAGCCGGGCAAAGGCACTGATAAAAACCGGCGGTGTTACGGTAAACGGGACCGCCGTTTTGTCCTGCGATTATAAATGCAGCGACGACGACACCGTAAGCGCGAACGGCAAGGTGCTCGACACGCGGCAGTTCGTCTATATTATGATGAATAAGCCCGCGGGCGTCATTTCGGCAAGCGACGGCAAGGGAGACAAAACCGTGCTTGACCTTCTCCCCGATGAAATGCGCCGCAAGGGACTCTTCCCCGCAGGGCGGCTCGATAAGGATACGACGGGGTTTGCCCTCATCACCGACGACGGCAATTTTGCCCACCGCATCCTCAGTCCGAAGTCCCATATCCCGAAAACCTATATCGCCACGCTGGACAAGCCGATTGACGACGCCGTCATCCGCGATTTTGAAAACGGGATGACGCTCGGCGAGGAAACGCTCCTCCCCGCCCGCCTCACACCGCTCAGTGACAATATGGCGGAAATTGAAATCCGTCAGGGCATCTACCATCAGATTAAGCGGATGTTTCAAAAGCACGGCATCACCGTGACCGCCCTTACCCGCACCAAAATGGGAGCGCTTTCGCTCGATGAAAACCTGGAGCCCGGGGCGTGCCGCTACCTGACTTTGGCAGAAGTTGACAAAATCTGCCAAAAGTAAATAGTTTTCGATAGGGGCAAAACCACCGTTTAGACACTATATATTGTGGCGCTTGGACACTTTGTGCAAATATTACAAGTTTTTTCAAGTTTTTTTGTGAAAAAGGTTGCAAAAAAATCGAATTGATTGTATAATATTTACAATTAATTCGATTTTTTTTGTGCACATTTATTGCATTATCATCATATGGGAGGTATCACTATGCCAAACAGACTTTTTCAGGGCGTTATTAACCAGATGAGAGACACCACTGACCGCGTCATCGGCGTTGTGGATGAGAGCGGAACCGTCATCTCTTGCAGCGAGCTGCCGCTCATCGGCGAGGTGCGCAAGGGCGTCATTGCCGCAGGTGTTTTCGGCGGTCAGCCGATTTGTGTGGACTCCTGCACCTATAAAGCCTTCGGCGACAGCGTGCATCCCGAGTACGCCGTATTCATTGAGGGTACCGACGAGACCAGCCGCAGCTATGCCGCCATCATCGCGGTAGCGCTCGAGCAGATTAAGAATAATAACGACGAGAAATTCGACCGCTCGAATTTCGTCAAGAACGTCATCCTCGACAATATCCTTCCCGGCGATATTTATATCAAGTCAAGGGAACTGCATTTCAATAACGACGCGTCGCGTGTGGTATTCCTCATCCGCGTTGCAGATAATACCGACGTATCGGTATTTGACGTGCTGCAGAACTTCTTCCCCGACAAGTCGAAGGATTATATCATCAATATCAACGAGCACGACATCGCGCTGATTAAAGAGGTTCGCCCGAATGTCGAGAGCAAGGACCTCGAAAAGCTCGCGCAGTCCATCTGCGACACCCTGTCGACGGAATTCTACTGCAACGCGATTGTCGGTATCGGCGCTTGCGTTACGGGCATTAAGGAACTCGCGGCATCCTTCAAGGAAGCGCAGGTGGCGCTCGAGGTCGGCAAGGTATTCGACACCGAGCGCACCATCGTCAGCTACGAGAATCTCGGCATCGCGCGCCTGATTTATCAGCTCCCGACCACGCTGTGCGATATGTTCCTCAAGGAAGTATTCAAGAAGGGCTCCATCGACTCGCTCGACCAGGAAACCCTCTTTACCATCCAGAAATTCTTTGAAAACAACCTCAACGTTTCCGAGACTTCGAGAAAGCTTTTCGTTCACCGTAATACCCTCGTCTACCGTCTCGAAAAAATTAAGAAGCTCACGGGTCTCGACCTGAGAGAATTTGACGACGCCATCGTATTCAAAGTAGCACTGATGGTTAATAAATACCTCAATTCCACCCCGGTTAAGTATTAAGAAAAAACGCCTTCAGCAGAAGGCGTTTTTTGTTGAAAAAGTAACTGTATTGTGTTATTATTATACTGTTATGAAAAAAGTTGTGATTATCGGAGCGGGACCGGCGGGACTGACCGCGGCGGACACCCTGCTCAGAGACGGAAAAGATCAATACGACATCACCATCCTCGAGGAGAGCGACGCCATCGGCGGTATTTCCAAGACCGTAAACTATAACGGTCACCGTATGGACATCGGCGGTCACCGCTTCTTCTCGAAGGACGAGCGCGTGATGCAGTGGTGGCGCGAGAAACTCCCCGTGCAGGGCGAGCCCTCCTTCGACGACCGACTGCTCGGCAGGGAGAAAGCACTCTCCCCGGGCGGACCTAACCCCGACAAGGAGGACGAGGTATTCCTCGTGCGCAACAGACTGTCACGCATCTACTTCCTCGGCAAATTCTTCGACTATCCGATTTCGCTCAAAGCGCGCACCTTTATTAATATGGGATTCAGGCGCACGGTAAAATCAGGCGTCACCTATATGGGCTCGCTTCTTCACAAGCGCGAGGAAAAGAGCCTCGAGGATTTATACATCAACCATTTCGGCAGGGAGCTGTACTCCCTCTTCTTCGAGGGTTACACCGAGAAACTCTGGGGACGGCACCCGAGCCAGATTGACCCGTCGTGGGGTAAGCAGCGCGTCAAGGGTATCTCCGTGCGCGAGGTCGTGCGCGATGCTTTTGCCAAAGTCATCGGCAAGGAGCGCGCGACAAAAGAAACCTCGCTCATCGAGGAATTCAACTATCCGAAATACGGTCCCGGTCAACTCTGGGAAAAGGTCGCCGGGGACGTCGTAAACGGCGGCGCCACGCTGATACAAAACGCAAAAGCCGTCGGCATTGACGCTAATGGCAGCACTTTAAGCGCCGTCACCTACGAAAAAAACGGCGAGAGAATTACTGTGGACGCCGATATCGTGCTGTCCTCAATGCCCATAAAAGATTTGGTCGCGGCAATGAATTTCGAGGTGCCCGCGGACATCCGCCGCATCGCAAACGGACTGCCCTACCGTGATTTTGTGA
The DNA here is from genome assembly GCA_015066525.1 of Oscillospiraceae bacterium. Classification (GTDB taxonomy): domain Bacteria; phylum Bacillota; class Clostridia; order Oscillospirales; family Acutalibacteraceae; genus Eubacterium_R. The sequence goes on from SVOG01000042.1 coordinate 77,660, forward strand.
CCGTCGGTCTGCTCGTCGACAAACTCAAGGTAAAGAACGAGACCGATATAAAAACGCTCGGCAATATCGTGCCCGACTGCTGGATTTATGTGCAGGACACGGGTGTCAAGCTCGGCAGAATCCAGGTGTTTAACAACTGGTCGCCCTATCTCGTCAAGGACCCCGCGCATACCGTATGGCTCGGACTCGAGTACTTCTGCAACGAGGGCGACGATTTCTGGAATATGAGCGATGCGGACTGCATTCAACAGGCAGTGAGCGAACTCGTTTCGATGGGCATCATTGAGTCCGAAGCGGATGTGCTCGACCACCACCGCGAGAAGGTAAAGAAGGCGTACCCCGCCTATTTTGACACCTATAGCGAGATGGACAAACTTGTGGCATATCTCAACACCTTCGGCAATCTCTATTGCATCGGCAGAAACGGTCAGCACCGCTATAACAATATGGACCACTCGATGGCGACTGCCTTTGAAGCGGTGGCGGCAATCGAAAGCGGCTCCGCGGACAAGACACCGATATGGAATGTCAACACCGAACAATCCTACCACGAAAAAAAGAACTGATAAAAATAGCAGAGCCTCAGGAACAGACCTGAGGCTCAAAAATTAATCTTTATTATAATGTATAGCCGAGAAGTGCTGTGTCGAGACGGGTAAAGATTTCGCGGTAGTTGCTGCTCTCCTTCTGTATCTCAGAGACGACGAGCGACGTAAAAGCGCCCGAAAGCAGCGCGACGAGGAATTCCGTCGTTCTGGCGGCGGCAAACGCTTCGCCCTTCTTGCGCTCAAAATAGAGATAGAGACACTTGGTAAAGCTCGCGGAAATCAGATTATACACCAGCACAAACGACTGCGAATAAAGCGCCTTGCGCATCAGGGTGTCGTACTTGGTAAAGAAATTGATATATCCCTCGGAATAATCCGTCCAGTTATCCGCCTGGGTATGGGAACAAATCTGTCTTGTCTCCGCGTCGAAGGCATAACGGAGCATCTGGTCAATGTCGTCAAAATGATAATAAAATGTCTGCCTGCTTATGTCGCACATTTCCACCAAATCGGTCACCGTTATTCTGTCGAATTCCTCGCGCTCAATCAACTCGAGATACGCAGAAACAATAGCGTCCTTTGTCTTGGAAGACATAACGATTCTCCTTATACATTTTTTAATTTATGTTAAAATTATAACATATTTGTGAACAAAATGCAAGTGGCACAAAAAACCGCCGCGGGATGCCCCGTCGGCGGTCATTTTTACGATGTTTGATTTTTAATGGTTGTCGCGTTGTAATACTGTTCTCCGGGGACGGGTTTCTTGCCCGTTTTTGCCAGGACAAGTTCCTCGCAGGTCACAAGCTGGTAGCCTTCCTTAATCAGTTTCGGCACCATACGCGCCACGGCGTCCGCGGTCGAGTCATAAATCTCGTGCATCAGAATGATATCGCCGTCGCGCACATTCTTAATCACCGCGTTGTATACATGGTCAGCGTTGCGGTACTTCCAGTCCTGGGTATCCAGCGACCAATAGTAGAGCGGCATATTCTCCGCCTTGCACTCGTTGCGGATAACGGAGGTCGTATTACCGCCGGGCGAACGGAATGCCGTCGGATACTGACCCGTCACCTTGTAAATTGCCTCGGAACATTTCTTGATATCACTTGCGGTAACATTCTTGCCGTAGTGGTTATGGTTCCAGGTATGGTTCGCCAGTTCGCAGCCGAGTTTTACCTTGCGCTTAAGATTCTTCGGGTGGTCCTTCGCATTCTGACCGACCATAAAGAAGGTCGCTCTCGCGTGGTACTTCTCGAGCACATCGAGAATCTTATCGGACGCCTTGTTATAGCCCGGTCCGTCGTCAAAGGTAAGGGCAATCATCGGCTTCTTCTTGTCGATATTATTCGGCATCGCAACCTTTTCCTGAATCTTTGCGGTACCGACCTCGCTCCACTTACCAAAGAGCTTACTCTCGCCGTAAGTAATATAAGTGCGTACTCTGACGGCGTAGGTTTCCTTTGCCTTCAGTTTCTCCACTTCATAGGAGGAGGTCGCCTTATCCTTAATATTCACACTCTCGGCAGCGGAGAAATCCTTGCCGTCGCCCTTCACATACTGGAGCTGGTAGCCGCTCGCCTTGCTGTTAATCTCCCACTCAAAACTCAGCTTGCCGACATCCGAAGAAGTCACATTAGAAAGCTTCTGCGTCGCAGGGAGGGTGCAGGCGGTAAGCGTCTCATATTCCTCGCTTTCGACATTGCCGTCCTTGTGCTCTTTATAAGCGGTGACGTAGAATTTATATTCCTGCGCCTGCTCGAGTTTCTTCACAGTAAAGGCAGTCGTCTTGGCCCCTTCAACCGTGCCGACTTTTTCAAAATCCTTGCTGTCGCCCGGGGCGCAGTAAATATTGTAGCCGTCAGCAGCGGAAACCTTCTTCCACTCGAGCGCCACGCCCGATTCAGCCGTCTTGACAACCTCTGACTTTTCGACATCGGCAACCGTGTTTGACTGCGCATAGGACATCGCCGAAAATGCCGCAATGATAATCAAAACAACAAGACAAAGTCCTGCAATTCTTATCTTTCTCGCCATTGTATAATTAACTCCTGAAAATTAATCTTATATTAGATTTTATTATATACTTTTACAAATAATTCTTCAATATAAAATCTTAAAAATTTTCATCTTTACCAAAACTTAACTTTATAAAAGCCCCCGAACGAATCGGGGGCGAAAAAATCAGGAATTAGTCGCGTCTCGGTCTGCGGCGATTATTGTCGCGTCTCGGCTTGCGCGGTACATCCTCAATCTCATTCTCGGGAGTCATTCCCTCAATTTCGATGAGCGCATCACGGCGGGACAGGTCAATCTTGCCCTCGTCGGTAATGCCGATGCATTTTACCATAATGGAGTCGCCGATATGGACAACATCCTCCACGTTCTCAGTGCGCTTAATGTCAAGTCTGGATACGTGAACAAGACCCTCAACGCCGGGAGCAATCTTAGCGAATGCGCCGAAGCCCATAATGCGGGTAACCTCTGCGTTATAGAACGCGCCGACCTCAGGTCCGTTTACAATAAGACCGATTACGGAAGCCGCGCCGTTGCACTTATCAAGGTCCGTGCCGCATACGGTGATTCTGCCGTCGTCCTCAGTAATGATTTCAACCTCAAAGGTGGACTGAAGCTCCTTGACTACGCTGCCGCCCTTACCGATAACGGCACCGATTTTGTCAGGATCAATGGTGAAAGTAACCATCTTCGGTACATACTTGGAAAGTTCCGGTCTCGGCTCGCTGATAACGGGAAGCATTACCTCGTCGAGGATGTAGTTTCTCGCCTTATGCGTCTTAGCGAATGCCTCTTTGATAATCTCGGGAGTCAGACCGTGTACTTTGAGGTCCATCTGGATAGCGGTGATACCCTTCTTGGTACCTGCTACCTTAAAGTCCATATCGCCGTAGAAGTCCTCAAGACCCTGGATGTCGACCATTGTCATAAAGTCGCCGTAAACGCCCTCGTCGCCGGTGATAAGACCGCAGGAAATACCTGCTACGGGCGCCTTAATCGGTACACCCGCTGCCATAAGAGCAAGGGTGGAGCCGCAGACGGAGCCCTGCGAGGTAGAACCGTTGGAGGAAAGCACCTCGGATACGACTCTGATGGCATACGGGAACTCATCAACGGACGGGATAACGGGAAGCAGCGCCTTTTCAGCAAGCGCGCCGTGGCCGATTTCACGGCGTCCGGGACCTCTCGAAGGTTTCGTCTCGCCTACGGAGTAGGACGGGAAATTGTAGTGGTGGATATATCTCTTCTCGGTCTGCTCATCAAGGCCATCAAGTCTCTGCGCGTCACTGAGTGTGCCGAGTGTTGCGACAGAAAGCACCTGGGTCTGACCTCTGGTGAAGAGACCCGAGCCGTGTACGCGCGCAAGCAGGTCAACCTCTGCGTTCAGCGGACGGATTTCGTCGATGCCTCTGCCGTCAACTCTCTTGTGCTCATCCTTGAGCCAAGCGCGGACAACGTGCTTCTGTACAAGGTACATAATCTCATCGATCTTCTCGGTGTTATCCTCGAAACGCTCGTCGAATTTTTCGTGAACTGCCTCGTAAATCGGGAGGAGTGCTGCGTCACGGACGGTCTTGTCGTCCGTGTCGAGTGCTTTCTTAACATCCTCGATGCAGAAGTCCTCAATCTCAGCCATTATCTCAGGGTCCGGATTCGATGACTCGTACTCAAACTTCTCCTTGCCGACCTCGGCTACGATACCCTTGATGAACTGAACAATCTTCTTGTTCTCCTCGTGACCAGCCATAATCGCATTGAACATCGTGTCGTCGTCGATTTCATTCGCACCCGCTTCAATCATCGCAACGAGGTCCTCGGTCGATGCTACGGTAAGAACGAGGTCGCTCTTCTCTCTCTGCTCGAGAGTCGGGTTAATCACGATTTCACCGTCTACAAGACCGACATTGACACCGGAAATCGGTCCGTCCCAAGGAATATCGGAGATAGCAATCGCTGCCGATACACCGATCATCGCCGTAATTTCGGGGGAGCAGTCGGGGTCAACGGACATTACGGTTGCAACAACCGAGCAGTCGTTACGCAGGTCCTTCGGGAATAGCGGACGAATCGGGCGGTCGATACATCTGGAAGTCAGAATCGCCTTTTCGCTCGGTCTTGCCTCTCTTCTCTGGAAGGAGCCGGGAATCTTACCGACGGAATAGAGCTTCTCCTCGTAGTCAACGCTGAGCGGGAAGAAGTCAACGCCCTCACGGGGCTTAGCGGAAGCGGTTACGTTACAGAGAACTTCCGTCTCACCGTAACGCGCCATAATGGATGCGTTTGCAAGACCAGCCATCTTACCGGTTTCAAGGGTAAGCTTTCTGCCTGCAAGTTCAGTTTCCCATACTTTGAAATTCTTGAAAAACATAGTATTACCTCTCTTTCATTTTAACATTCTCAAAGGGAGGATAATAGTAATAAGTTCAACAGATAAGAATGGAGAATGGAAAATGGAGAATGGAGAATTTCGGGTGGGCGTTGCCCACACCTAAATTAATTATTGCTTGAGCGAAGCGAGTAACCATAATTCTCAATTCTCAACTCTCAATTCTCAATTATTATACGCTCAACTTACTACTATTTTTCTTCCTCCGCTTTGATAAAAAACATTTAAGCAGACGACACGAAGCGTGCCGTCTGCCGTTTGATTAGTCCTCAGCCTCTGCCTTAACTTCTACTTCAGCGTCAGCTGTGTTACGCTCGATTGTGTTACGGATACCGAGCTTTGCAATCAGGTCACGATACTCCTGTACATCGTTCTTGTAGATGTAAGCGAGGAGATTTCTTCTGTGACCAACCATCTTAAGAAGACCGCGGCGGGAGTGATGATCCTTCTTGTGAATCTTGAGGTGCTCGGTGAGTTCGTTAATTCTCGTAGTGAGAACAGCAACCTGTACCTGAGCGGAACCTGTGTCACCCTCGTGAATCGCATATTCCTTAATGATAGCCTGCTTTTCTGCCTGTGTCATAATGCATTTCCACCTTTCATAATATTTGCCATTGCGAACAACACAGTAGCGGGAAGGTGACCCCCGAAACCGAGTAATTCGTTTACAGCGGGTGTATTATAGCATATTAGGTATTATTTGTAAAGAAAAATTTTATCCTCTTTTTTAGTACACTATCCGTTGTGTTTGAATTACAGGGCTTTAGCAGATATTGAAATTGCAAATTTTTGCTTGACAATCTCTTAAATTATGCTATAATTTATAAGCCGCATATTATGGGTAAGCAAGAGGCACCCCGTGTCCACCCATCGTAGCGAGTCTTACGAAAGGGAACAAGTTACTATGTACGCAGTTATTGAAACAGGCGGTAAGCAGTACAAGGTTGCTGAGGGCGACGTACTCTACATCGAGAAGCTCGGCGTAGACGAGGACGCAAAGGTTAAGTTTGACAACGTTCTCGCAGTCAGCACTGACCTCGGCTTCAAGTTCGGCAAGGATGTCGAGAAGGCTACCGTTGACGCAAAGGTTCTCAAGAACGGCAAGGGAAAGAAAATCACTGTTTTCACCTACAAGCCCAAGAAGAACGAAAAGCGCAAGATGGGTCATCGTCAGCCTTATACCAAGGTTGAGATTACCAAAATCAACGCATAATGATACGCATTAATTTTTATTCAGACGGTGAATTACTCACGGGTTTTGAGTGCAAGGGTCACTCTATGAGCGCCGAGCACGGACACGATATCGTCTGTGCGGCAGTATCGAGCGCCTGCCTGATGGCAGCCAATACCGTAACCGAGGTTATGGGGCTCGATGCAGACGCAGCGGCGACCGACGGCTATATGCGACTCGAGATTCACGGTTCACCGAAGTCGGCTCAGGATTTACTCGGCGGGCTGCGACTCCATCTGACGGAGCTTGCAAACGAGTATCCTGATAACATTAAAGTGGAGGTATAACCATGCTTAAGTTAGATATTCAGCTTTTTGCTCATAAAAAAGGTATGGGTTCTACCAAGAACGGCAGAGATTCCGAGTC